>CAZQPM010000001.1:0-45402 GCA_964595195.1 uncultured Burkholderiales bacterium
GGGGGGGGGGGGGGGCGGGGGGGGCGCGGTGGGGGGGCCCTGGGGGGGGCGCGGGCCCTGCTGGCGGCGCAACAGGGCCTGAAGGGGGGGGTCCGCCGGGGCCCGGGTGGTGTCCGGGGAACGTCGGGTCGGGCGCCAGGCCTGCCACCACCCCTCGGGCAGGAAGACCCGGCGCAGGGCCACGTCCACGGGAAGCAGCAGCAGGGCCAGGGCCACCAGCCAGTTCCACACCTCGCGGGAGACCTCCAGGGGTCGGGTCGGGACCTGGAAGACGGTCTCGGGAGGCGGTTCGGCCCGGCCGGCCCCCGCCTCGGCCAGGCGGGCCGTGAAGTCGGGATCCGGCTGTAATCGGGCCAGTTCCGGGGCGTAGGGGACGCTCCAGGTGGCGACGCTGGCCTCGCCGGTCTCGGGATCGGCGACCCGCACCAGCCAGGCCCCCGGGTCGCTGACCTCCAGGTCGGCCTCCAGGCGGCCGGGCCCGGTCTGGACCAGGTCCAGTCCCTGACCCCGCCCGTCGGGGCCCAAGGCCTGACCGTGCAGGACCATGGGCGATTCCGGATCCTCGGCCTGGACCACCACGCGGGGGGTCCCCGAGGGGCCCTCCTCGACGCGGGTCTGGAAGGGCGCCGTCGCGCCCTGGTCGGCGACCCAGCGCATCCCCTGGGCCAGCAGCGGCGCCAGGAGCCCCGCCTCCACCCAGGACCGCGCCCAGCGCCGGCCGTCGTCGCTGGTCCAGGCCAGCGTCCGGCCCAGGCCGGCGTGGCCCACGGCCAGCAGGGGGTCGCCCTCGGGGGTCAGCAGCAGCCCCAGGGAGGGCGCCGGCCTCAGGGCGGAAAGGTTGTGCCCCAAGAGGCTCGGGGCGGCTCGGACGTCCAGGCCCCGGCGCACGGGGTGCGACGTTCCCGGTCGGGCGTCGAAGGCCTCCTCCGAGAAGGCCAGGCGCGACGCCAGCACCGTCTCGCGGGTGAAGATTCGCGGCAGCATGGTCGCCTGATTGGCCAGATACGAGCGCCCCCCGGTCTTCTCGGCCAGGTCGCGCAGGAAGTTCATGTCGGCGTCCCCTCCCACCGCGACGGTGGTCAGGGTGATGCGCCCGGCCCTGGCCCGAGCCGCCAGCGCTTCGAAGTCGCCCGGCGCGGTCCGGCCGTCGGACAGGATGATGGCGTGCTTGAGGGGCACCTGCAGCGGTTCCAGGGCGCCCAGCGCCGCAGCCAGGGCGGGGTAGAGGTCCGTGCCCCCGCCCGCCCGCAGGGTGGCCAGCTCCTCGGCGGCTCGTCCCGGGTTCTCGTGCGGCCTCATGGGCACCACCCAGCGGGCTGCCGAGTCGAAGGCCACGGCTCCCAGGTGGTCGTGGCGGGTCAGCAGCGCAGCGGCCGCCAGGGCCGCCTCGCGGGCCCGGGCCAAGCGGGTCACCGAGCCCTCGGCCTCCGCCATGCTCCCCGACTTGTCCAGGACCAGGGCCAGGGCCAGGATGGCTCCGCGCCGGGACTTCCGGATGTCCATGTCGACGGGCAGCACCGCCTCCAGGGGGGTGCGGAACCAGCCCCCCGCACCGAAGGAAGAGGGGCCTCCCAACATCGCGAAGCCCACTCCGACCTGGGTGACCAGCGCCCGCAGGGTCTCCATCCGGGCCTCGGGCACCTGCAGCGCCGAGACGTCCGAGAAGACGACGGCGCCGTAGCCGGCATACTCGGCCGCGCCGCGGGGCAGGGCCCCGGTTCCCGCGACCTGCACCTCGAAGCCGTGCCGGCGCAGCAGGTCCGGCAGGGGACCGGGCGGGGCTCCCTCGGTGGTGACGAAGAGCAGGCGCGGTCGGCCGCGGACCAGGGCCACCGCCTCCGCCCGGTTGTTGCCCGGGTGCAGGTCGCCCTCCGCCTGGATGCGGGCTTCGTAGCGCACGGCCCCCCCCCGGTCCAGGCGTTGGGGGAACAGCAGGACGTTGGGGCCCGGTTCCAGGCGGACGCGGCGGCGAGCGATCTCGCGATCGGCGGCCGTCAGCAGCAAAAGAGCTTCCTGGGCCTGCTCGGCCCGGACGGTGATGCGCACGTCGAAGGGCTGGCCCGGGGCCGGCTGGCTGGGAATCTCGACCGACTGGACCAGCACCTCGCGTCCGGGTCTGGCAGGCGTGGTGGCAGCCCAGACCTCGGTGCCTGCGGCCGCTGCCAGACGGGCCTCGGTCAGGGCCTGACCGTCCGTAGGCCTCCCATCCGAGAGCACCACGATGCGCCGGGAGGAGTCCGCCGGGAACGTGGCCTGGGCCAGGCGCAGGGCTCCGGCCAGATCCGTGGCCTGGGGGTCGATCACGGAGGCCAGACGGTCCGGCCCCCGTCCACGGGCCGGTGCCACCGAGCGTTCGACCACGCAGTCCCGGCCGAAGACCACCAGGCCGTGCTGGTCGCGGGGAGGGATGCTGTGAAGCGCCTGCGACAGCCACTGCATCTGCCACTCGCGGGCCGGGTCTGCGATCGAGAGCGACCGGTCCACCACGAAGACCACGGACAGGTGGTCGGCCGGGGCTACCAGGCGCAGGTCCGACAGGGCCAGGACCAGGAGGATCAGCAGGGATGTGCGGACCGCCAGGGAGAGACGGGCCCGGCCGCGGGGCAGGCCCTGGCGGGAGGTCCGCCAGGCCCGCAGCATGGGGATCTCCAGCAGGGCCAGCAGCAGCGCTTCGGGGCGGGCCAGGCGGATCACGGGAGACCCCGGGGGGCGGCGCTCATGGTCGCCTCCAATGGTAGAGCAGCCATTCGACCAAAAGCAGGACCAGGCCACCTGCGGTCACCCAGGGCCAGACCTCGAGGCCGCCGGACGCCTCGGAGTCGGAGGAGGGTGGATCGGGCGCAGGGTCGGTGGTCGAGAAGGGGAGCCCGGTGGACAGGTCGGATTCCCGTTCATCCAGCATGTTCATGGCGACGGGCCAGTCCCTCCCCTCCGCCTGGATCCGGTACAGGCCGGCCTGGCCCGGGTCGGCCAGGAGCGCGGTGCCCCGACTGGGCTCCAGGGTGCTCCAACTCCCGTCTGGAAGTTGCACGCGCACCTTGTTCAGGGTGCGGATTGCCAGAGGTTCACCCGGGACCGCCTCCGTGGCTACCGGCCCCCGGCCGGACCCGGGAAGTCCCTCCACCAGGTTGGCGAACAGCAGGGGCAGGGCCGCCGACAGCGGCAACTCCGAGCGGTACAGGTCGAAGGCAAAGATCAGGGCCGTGGCCGGGCCCTGGCGGAATCGGACCAGGGCGGGGTGGGGGCCGGCGCGGGCCACGACCTCGGCACCCGCAGGCAGATCCAGCAGTTGGACCCCGGCCACCGCCAGGTCATCCAGGGGGACTCCCCGGGCCAGGGGGGCCTCCTCGGCCAGCAGGGCGAAGGGCCCCTCCTTCAGGCCTCCTCCTCTGAGGGGCCCGGGGACGACCAGCAGGATGTGGTTCCCCGCCGGCAGGGGCCAGGGGGGCTCCTCCTCCCACAGGACCAGGTCCGCGCCCCGGGCCTGGGCCGCTCGCTCCAGGCGCACCCCGGGCACCGCGGCCAGAGCCCGTTCGGCAAAGAGGTTTCCCGGGCCCACCACCCGTCCCGCGATGGCCTCGGACCGGGGAAGGACCGTCCAGGCGCGGTCGTCGCAGGTCAGGGCGTCGCCACCGACCAGGCGGGCCTCGACCAGGGGGGAACCCGTGGCCGTCAGGGTGAACCGCGCCGTCTCCCGGCCTCCCGCGGGCAGACCGATCCTGCGGGAGGCCAGCAGCAAGCCACCGCGACGCAGTTCCAGTTCGCGTTGCTGGGGCTGGTTCCCATAGTTGCGGACGCCGACCACCAGGGGAAGGGTGCCGCTGGGGCTGCGGGCGGCGCGCAGGGCCACCAGACCCACGTTCGCAGGCGCCGCGGACCCTCCGCAATCCAGGAAGCGCAGCCGGGAGGGCAGGGGAGGCGGGGGGGGGCGGTCTCCCAGGAGGAAGGCCTCGGCCCGCGGCCGGGAAGCCAGGAGCGAGGCCGCCAGGGCCAGGCCGGCCCGGCCATCGCCGGCGACCTCGCGACACCTCAGCCTCTGCAGGACTGCCAGGGCCGAAGACCGATCCCGGCTGAAGGGGACCAGGATCCGGGCGGTGCGGTCATGCGAAGCCAGCAGGACCTGGGTGCCAGGAGGGCACCCGCGGAGCAGGTGCCGGGCCTGGGAACGAGCCTTCTCGAAGCGCGTCGAGCCGTCCACGCTGGCGCCCATGGACGCCGAGGTGTCGATCAGGATGGCCAGTTCGGCGGCCGAAGAGTTGGGAACCGGCAGCCAGGGTCGGGCCAGGGCCAGGGCCAGCAGGGCTGCCACAAGCAGTTGCAGGAACAGCAGGAGGTGGGCCCGCAGACGCCGGGAGAAGGAATCTACCCGAGCCTCGCGGGCCGCCCGCTCCCACAGGAAGCCCGCCGAGATCCGCACCTCCGGGCGGCGCCGCTTCATCAGCCACAGCAGGACCAGGATGGGCAGCAGGACCAGCCAGGCCAGGGCCTCAGGGGACAGGAGGCTCACTGCACCACCCCCCCCCGCCGCAGCAGTTGGAGTATCGTCTCGCGGGTCGGGTCGTCGCTGCGGAACCGCAAACAGGCGCACCCATGCCGCAGGCACCAGGTCTCCAGGTCCCGGCACAGGTCGTCCAGGGCCTTCCGGTAGGCGTCCACCAGGCGGGTGTCCAGGGTCACCTCGCGGGCCTGACCGGTCTCGGAATCCACCAGGCGCAGGTCACCTCCCGGCCCGGGGGCCAGTTCACCCGGGTCCAGGACCTGGGCCACCAGGACCTCCTCGCGGCGCTGACGCAGGGCCAGCAGACCCTCCACGCCCGCACCTGGTTGCAGGAAATCGGAGATGACCACGACCCTTCCCGGTCGGGGCGAACGGGCCGCAAACTGGCGGAGCGCGGCGCTCAGGTCGGTGGGGCCCTGAGGGCGGGCCTCCTGGAGGATGCGGAACAGGGAGGGAGCCTGGCTCCGCCCCCGACTGGGAGGTTGCCAGTGCACCAATCGGTCGCTGATCAGGCCCACGGACACGCGGTTCAGCCCACACAGGCCCAGATAGGCCAGGGCCGCGGCCAGGCGTCGCGCCTGCTGGAACTTGGAGACTTGCGCCGGGCCGGTCGGGCCACCGGCCTCCATCGAGGAGGAACAATCCACCAGGACCGACAGGGTGCTCTCCCTCTCCTCGACGAAGACCTTCAGGAACAGGCGGTCCAGGCGACCCCAGGCCCGCCAGTCGATCTGCCGGGTGTCATCCCCGGGGCGATACTCCCGATGCTCCGAGAACTCCGAGGATCTCCCCCGACCGGGGCTGCGATGCTCGCCCGGACCCAGGGCGGTGGGAACCCGTCGCGCCCGCGTGCGCAGGTTCTCCAGCCAGGCCATGAATCCGGGGTCCAGCAGGCTCGGCACGGTCCTTCAGTCCTGGCGGCGAATCCGCCCGCGGCGCGACCAGGACTGGCGCACCGCCAGCAGGATCCACAGGACGCCGGCAAGCCCCAACCAGGTCACCAGGCAGGCCGTGGCCAGGTCCAGGGTCAGGTCGCCCAGGGCGACCGGGGGCATCGGGGTCCACAGGGCCCACACGGCGGGCAGGGGTGACAACTGGACGCCATCCCAGAAGCCCAGGCGCTCGGGATCCGAGGACAGAGGCAGCAGGGGCAGGGCCAGAAGGGCCGGAACCGCGACGTAGTACAGCGCCGCGAAGCGAGGGCGGCGGCCCGTCAACTGGTGCAGGGCGCGTAGGGACACCGTGACCGCCAGGGTCGTGGCCGCGCCCAGGCCCAAGGTCGTCGCCAGGGCGCGGGTGTCGCCACCCGAGGCGGCGGGGGCGGCACCCGCCAGGCCCAGTCCCGCGACCAGGGCGACGACCCAGGACCACCACCGGTAGTGCAGGCTGCGCTGGCGCAGGGCCTCCTCGCGGGGCGAAGCGAAGGGCTGGGGATCCAGGAAGCATCCCGCGCTCAGCAGGGCCACCACCAGGCCCAGGCACCAGAGCGCGGCCAGATCCTCGCCCTGGGCGGAAGCCTGCTGGTCGGCCATCAAGAGCCCCAGCAACAGGCTGTCCAGGAGGTAGCCCACAAGGAAGATGCGCCCCAGCCAGATCTCGTGCAGGGCCCGGCGGCGCAGGTGGTTCTGGACCTTGGCGAACAGGAAGCCGCCCAGGAGCAGGCCGTTCCCCAGCAGCACCGTCCACAGGGGAACCTCGATCAGGCCCGAGCCGACCACCTGCCCCCGCTGCAGCAACTCGAACACCGCGGGGATGGCCCCGGCGCCCAGGAAGAACAACAGGATCAGGGTTCCGTAGGCCTGGTTGGTGGCATACCCGGTGCGGTGCTCGCGGGCCGAGAAGAACAGGCCCAGCAGGCCGGCCAGGGTGGCCACCAGGGCCAGGATGCCGTAGGAGATCAGCACCTCGACCGGAGAGACCCCACCCATCAGGAAGACCACAGCCACCATCGGCATCGAGGAGACCAGCAGCAGGCCCATGTAGGCCAGGGCATAGGCCAGCTTGCCCGTCACGATCTGGACCGTCCTCAGGCGGGACGCGCACAGCAGTTCCAGGGTCTGGTTCTCCCTTTCGCCGGAGATCTGGCTGCACGTCAGGCTGGGGGTGATCAGGACGACCATCGCCAACTGGGTCCAGAACAGGATCTGGTGCAGCAGACGTCCGTGCTCGGGCATCTCCAAGAGGTCGCCCGGTTCCGACGCCGAGAAGAGGAAGGCCGCGGTGCTGGTCCCCAGCACCACCAGGTAGACGGTCTGCAACAGGAAGATCTTGCGTTCGCGCAGGCCGACCCTCAACTCCTTGAGCAGGAGCGGGTTGTCCAGCAGCAGGTCGGCCATCCGGCGCAGGGCGTTCCCCATCAGGACACGACCCCCCGGGTCACCCGCATGAAGACATCCTCCAGGTCCGTCCGGGCCTCGGCGAACTCCACCAGGCCCAGGCGTAGTTCGGCCACCCTCTCGGCCAGGTCTGCCAGTTGCTCCAGGGAGCCCTCGAAATGGAAGTGCAGGACCCCGTCCTGGAACCGGACCCGGTTCGCACCTGCGGTGTCCTGGACCAGGGCGCCGGCCCGGTCCGGATCGCGCAGGACCCTCAGGCGCATGGCCCGGCCCTTCTCGACGGTAGCCAGGATCTCGTCGACCCGCCCGCAGGCCAGCAGGCGCCCCTGCTCCAGGATGCCCACGGTGGTACAGAAGTCGGCCAGCTCGGGGAGGATGTGGGAGGAGACGAAGAGCGTCTTGCCCATCCGGGTCAATTCGCGCAGCAACTCCTTCAGGTCGATCCGGGCCCGGGGGTCCAGGCCTGAGGCCGGTTCGTCCAGGACCAGGACCTGGGGATCGTGCAGCAGGGTCCGGGCCAGGCCCAGGCGCTGCCGCATCCCCTTGGAGAGGTGCTCCAGGTTGGCCTGCCGGCGCGTGCCCAGGTCGGTCAGTTCCAGCACGTCCGCGATGGTCCGTTGCCGGTCGCCTCGGGGGATCCGGTAGGCGGCGGCGAAGAACTCCAGGTATTCCCAGACCCGCATGCCGTCGTAGACTCCGAAGGAGTCGGGCATGTAGCCCAGGACGCGGCGCACCTCGTCGGCCTGGTCCAGGACCGAGAAGCCGCCGACCAGGGCCTCGCCCTCGGTGGGCTCCAGCAGCGTGGCCAGGATGCGGATCGTCGTCGTCTTGCCCGCCCCGTTGGGGCCGATGAAGGCGAAGGCTTCGCCGGCAGGCACCTCCAGGTCCAGGTTCTCCAGGGCCAGGCGCTCGCCATAGCGCTGGGTCAGGTTCCGGCAGCGGATCATGGCCCGGTCTCCCCTTGCACCAGCACCATGTCCAGCGTGGCCTGACGAGCCGCGGACCCCTGCAGCTCCATGGACGTGGCGCCGCCCTTGGACCAGCCGATCAGGTAGGGAAGGGCGGGGGCCCGGCCCATGGCTTCCAGGGCCCCTTCGACCAGGCGGCGTCGGTCCTCCCGGAAGCGGGCCTCGTGTTGCGAGCCCGTCAGCAGGAATCCGGCCGAGAGCCCGGCCGAAGGGGTCACGGCGACCCGGGCTCCCGGGGCCAGGTCGAAGGGGAGGCTGGCCTGGGAACCCAGGACCACGCGGCAGTCGGCCAGATCCATCCCCGCGTCGTTGGCAACCTGGACCGTTCCGTTGCGGGACTCTACGGTGATCGGTCCGTGCAGCAGCACGGGTCCTCGGGTCTGGAAACGCCTCATGGACCACATCCGGAAGGCCAGGTCGCGCCATTGCTGGCCCTGTTCCAGGACCACGGCGCCCTCGGCTTCGCCTCCAGGTCCCGCGCTGCGGTCCTCCCGGACCCTCAGGTCGGACGGGAAGAGCAGGCTGTAGGTGGTCGTCCGAGGCGAGTACAGGGCCACGGATCCCTGCCAGCAGGCGCTGGCCTGGCCCGAGACCAGCGTGGTCTGACCGCTCTGCAGCAGCAACACCTCGTCTCCGCGGACCAGCCATCCGGCCAGGAAGGTCAGCAGGGCGAAGCCGCCGGCCACCCCCGGGACCGTGAGGAAGATCAGCAGCATCCGGTCACGACGGCGCAGGACCATCCAGTTGACGGGACCCACCAAGAAGACGTAGCCCAACAGGGACCAGGCCACCAGGGCCAGGTCGGGAGGAGCCAGTTCGGGAGGATCCCCCAGCAGGGTCAGATCCTGGGCCGCGCCCGGGAACCGGGCCTCCAGGAGGTCACACTGGTCAGCGAAGCGGGTGAACAGTTCGCTGGTGGCCCGGCTGCCCAGGAGGTCGCTGGTGGGCAGGGGAGTGGTGACCAGGCCCACCACACCGGCCACCCTGGGCCCCGCCACCAGCAGGGGGAGTCCCGCTCGCGAGATCAGGATCTGGCTGCGATCCGGGGCTCCGACGAGCAGAGGCAGCCCCTCGGCGGGAGCCGTCGCGGCCGGGCGCAGGGGAAGTAGCGTCTCCAGGGGGGAGCCCCGGAACTCGCCGGGGTCGGGCGAGGCGAAGAGCAGCAGGCGGCCTCCCGCGCGCACCCAGTCGGCCAGGGCCCGCTGGGCCCCGTGGCTCAGACCCAGGCGCGGCAGGTCGTGCAGGACCACCAGGTCCAGGCCGGCCAGGGCTGCCGCCTCCTCCGGGAACCCCTCGGCGGGAGGGCGGTTCACGGACAGCCCCCTGGCTCTGGGGCCGCCACCCCACTTGCAGGAGGTCAACCAGGCGAAGGCCGAGGCGTCCGGGGAGAGGACGGCCGTCACCGGGTCCTGGGAGTAGTCCATGTCCAGGTCCAGGTTGCGCCGGGCGATCCGTTCCCGGCCGACCCACGCCGTGACCTCGAACCGGTCACAGCCCGGCCGTCCGGGGAAAAGCAGCGTCCGGCGCTGGCGTGCTCCCGAGGGCAGGTCCACCCGGCTCTCCCCGCGCATGCCCCCGGCCTCGGGAAGGCCCTGGTCGCCGACGGCCCGCAGTTCCAGCCGGATCTGGCAGGAGGGGCCCAGATTGGTCAGCATGACCGAGACCGGCACGGGGTCCCCGTAAGTCATGTGGGCGGCGACAGGCGTCCGGATGCGCATGTCTACGGCAGGTGCGGCCGAGGCCGGGGTGACCAGCAGCCGCCAGAAGGGCAGCAGGGTCCGACGGGTCATCGCGCCGGGCCGTCCGGTTGCGGGACGACGGCCTGGAGGATCTCCTCGACCAGGGAGTCGGGTTCCAGGCCTTCGGCCTCGCCCTCGAAACTGCGGATCAGGCGGTGGCGCAGGCAGGGCAGGGCCACCGCCTGGAGGTCCTCGAAGGCCACGTTGTAACGGCCGCACATCATGGCCCGGACCCGGGCGGCTCGCACCAGGGCCTGGCCTCCTCGGGGACTGGACCCGTAGCGCACGTAACGGCGGATCGACTCGGGGGCCTCGGGGTGGTCGGGGTGGCTGGCGCAGACCAGGCGCGCCGCGAAGGAGAGGACCGCCGAACCGGCCACCACCTCGCGGGAGAGGCGGCCCATTTCCAGGAGGGTGGGGCCATCACAGACGCGCTCCACGGTCGGCACCTGGTTCCCGGTGGTCTGGTCCAGGATCCCCACGAGGTCCTCGGGGGTCGGGAAGCCCACGCGCAGTTTGAAGAGGAACCTGTCCACCTGGGCTTCGGGAAGAGGGTAGGTGCCTTCCATCTCGATCGGGTTCTGGGTGGCCATCACCAGGAAGGGGCGCGGCAGGTCCCGGACCTCGCCGGCCACGGTGACGCTGGCCTCCTGCATGGCCTCCAGGAGGGCCGACTGGGTCTTGGGTGTCGCCCGGTTGACCTCGTCGGCCAGGACCAGGTGGGCGAAGACCGGACCGGGGATGAAGCGGAACTGGCGTCGGCCCTCGGGCGTCTGCTCCACCAGGGTGGTCCCGGTGATGTCGGCCGGCATCAGGTCCGGGGTGAACTGGATCCTGGAGAAGGACAGGTCCAGGGCCCGGGACAGGGTGCGGACCAGCAGGGTCTTGCCCAGGCCGGGCAGACCTTCCAGGAGGATGTGTCCCCCCGCCACCAGGGCGATCAGCACGTGGTCGACCAGGCTGGTCTGACCCACGACGACCCGCCCGACCTCACGGCGCAGGCGTTGCAGATGGTCCTGGAAGTCCTGGAGGCGCTCGGTCAGCGGAAGCTCGCTCAAGGGCGTGGGTCGATCCCTTCGAAGTAGTCTCGGACCAGTCCCCGTCGTTCCACCGGCAGTGCCTCGCGGGTCACGGCCTGCTCGGCCGCTTCCCGCGACGGCTGCCAGGCGTCGCCCGCCGGACGCGCGGCCTGCCCGCCCGCGGCCGGAGCCCCCAGGCCCTGGCCCGTCTCCAGCAGCGTCGGTCCCCGCCCAACCTGACCGGGAACCCGGATGTCGGCGGTTGGCAGATTGTCCCGACGCGGAGGGTGCAGTCGGCGGTATTCCTCGGACCACCGGGAGGTTCCCGGGGCTTGCCGCTCCAGGACGTATCCGGTGGGCCGGGACGAGGATCCGGGCTGTTCCTCCATGGTAGTGCCCTGGCCGAAGTCGGCTTGCGCCCGACCCTCCCCGGGATGGCGCCCGGGCCGCACGTCCCGCCCGGGGTTGTCCCGGGCCTGGCCCGAGGCGGGGCGGTCCGCGCCCTGCACCAGGATCTCCCGGGCCTTCAGGTCGTCTCCCTGTTCCATGGCCTCCAGGGCCTGGGCCGCGGCCTGGCGGGCGTCCGCGGAGGACTGCGGGTCGTGGGCCACCCGGCGCAGGTCCTCGGCCGCCCCGGGCGACTCCAGGTTCCGGGCCAGTTCTCGCAGGCGTCGGGCCTCCTCGGCCTGCCGTACGCGCTGGGAAGCCGAGGAGGCGCCCCCTGCCAGTCCCGACCCGGCCTGTTCGTGGCGTCTCAGTTCCTCGGCCAGGGCCGAGAGGCGCTCCAGGGCCTCGCGGGGATCCAGCCCGGGCCGCTCCAGATCCAGTTCCAGGGCCGCCAACCGGGCTTCCAGGTCCCGCAACCCGGGCGCGTCGGCCAGGCGGCGCTGGCTGAGGATCTCGCGGCTCAGTTCGCCGGCCTGCCGGCGGACGGCGGCCAGGATCTCGGGGTCGGGATGGCCCCACACCATCGTGTCGGCGGGCAGGCCGGCCAGGACCACGGCCAGGCAGCCCAGGAGCAGGCCGGTGCGCAGACGTCCCGGCCACGGCTGGGGAAAGGCCTGGTGCGGAAGCACCCGGCGGGCCCGGTCGGCGGTGTCGTGCAGCATCACGTGGGCCATCAGCGTCCGGGGGCGGTCGGAGAGCAGCCATTCCACGGCGGTTCCCAGGCGCTCCTGCAGGCCCAGGCGGTGGTCGGCGCGGTAGGCGGAGGCGACCGGGTCCAGGGGGGCCAGGCGGCGGGCCAGGGCCGCGCCGGCAGGGATCAGCACCAGGGGCGCCAGTCCGCCCCACGGCGATTCACCCAGGACCTTCAGGACGAAGACCAGCAACAGGGCCAGGCCGGCCCCGGGCAGGACGGCCCTGGCCGCCGCCGAGGCGGCGCGGACCTGTCGTTCGCGGCTGGCCAGTTGGCGGGCCGTTTCCAGGATCAGGGCTTCGTCCATCGTCGGCAGATTCCACGCGACCGGGGACGGCCCTGCGGAGGGGCGGAGGCGGGACCCGGCGAAACGGCTTTCAAGAGTCTGTTGAGGAGTGTGCACGACTTGACCTTCTGTCGCCGACTGCGCTGGCTTGTTCCGGCCCTCCTCATGCTGTTGGCGGCGTGCACCGGACCGCCACCCCAGACTCCCAGGCCCACCCCGCCGGCGGCCTCGCCGGTCTCGGGCCCCGTCGAGGCCCCAGGCCCGGGGATGAGGGTCGAGTTCTGCATCCCTCCGAAGGTCGTTCGAGGCTACCTGGTGGCCAGCCAACCCGGTCAAAAGTGGAAGTATCGCGATGCCTCCGACCAGGTGCTGGCCGAGTTCAGGGTCCAGTCCGACCGCGTCAAGGTCAAGGACGCCCGGGACCGCGAGGTCCTGAAGGTCAAACGCAAGGACGACGGATGGGAACTGGAAGACGCGGCGGGAACGCGCCTTCTCAGGGCCCGGCTTCGGAACGGGGCCTGGACCCTGAGCGATGGCTCGGAAGTCCCCGTGGCCCGCCTGATTCCGACCGCTGAGGGCGTGCGGATCCAGGACTCCCAGGACCGACACGTGGCCCTGGTGCGGCGAGGTCTCGGCCAGGTGGAATTCCAGGGGGCCGGTGGGCAGGAGATGGCCGTGGTCCGCGGGGTCTCCGAGCCCTTGGTGGCGGCCTGGTTCCTGGTCCCCGACGTGGAACCCCTGGCCCAGGTCGCCCTGGTCGTCTACTCCCTGGAGGTTCGATGACGATCTCCGTCCAGACGCTGCAGGACCGCTGTCGCGAGACGGCCGGCTTCCTCTTCTCGCATCCCTGCAAGAATCCGGCCACGACCCGGTGCTCTCGGTGCGGCAAACCCATCTGCGCCGAGCATGGCCGGATGGCTTCGCCGCAGGCGGATTCCGGCCCACCGCAGGCGGCGCAGACCGGAACCGTGTGCATCGGGTGTGCTCGCCGCCAGGCCTCGGAGGCGCCGACGGCAGCCGACCGCGAGGCCCTCCGCGACGACCCCTTCTTCTTCGCCTGGGCCCTGGGCTCGGACGCCTCGTCCTGGGCCTACTCCTCGGCCGATCACGAGGCCTTCTCCGCCCCCGGGGTCGAGGCCGACGGCGAGGATTGGGAACGGGATTGGGATGCCAGCTAGCGGGATCGGTGCAACCGGAAGGACCCCGGGGGGGTCAGATTACCTCGACCAGGAGCTTGCCAATGCGGACCTTCCAGATCCAGGGCAACTACGAGTTGCGGGAGATCATCCTGGCCTCGCTGTTCATCGCGGTGGTCCTGGCCTTCCTCGGGTTCGGAGATACCTCCTCGCTGCTCCTGATCGACATGGTCATGCTGGGGGGATGCGGAGCCGCCCTGATCCTGATCCTCCTGCTGGCCCGACCGGCCCGCTGGTCCGGTGACCCCGAGCGGCGTGAACTGAAGCGCACGGACCTGGCCGGACTGCGGCGCCTGATCCTGAAGGCTGAGGACGTGACGGCCCTGGAACTCCAACCCAAGAGGGGGCGCCGGGAGCATCGGCTGCTGCTCCAGAGGCGCAGGTCCTCGCCGCTGGTCATCCGGACCGGCCGCGACGTCCTGCACCTGCGCCGCGATGGCCGCCTGATCGCCGAGACCCTGGGCATCCCCCTGCGGCAACCGGTCCCCGGGACCGGACAGTTGTCCAGCGAGCCCCGCTACTTCTGGTTGGAACCCGGGGTTCCCCGGAAGCCCACCGAGGTCGAAGGGTTCCGGGGGATTCAGGACCTGGCCCGCCGGGGACGCGTCTGGACCTTCTCGGTGCCCGCCGTTCCAGAGGATTCGGGCCGGCACGGTTTCTCCGTGACCGACATGGAGATCACCTACCGGGCTCCCAACGGGGAGGAGCACGTCTTCCAGGTGGCTGACATCGACGAGATCGCCAGCGTCG
This sequence comes from uncultured Burkholderiales bacterium, assembly GCA_964595195.1. Taxonomy (GTDB): domain Bacteria; phylum Vulcanimicrobiota; class Xenobia; order Xenobiales; family Xenobiaceae; genus CAZQPM01. The sequence continues at coordinate 13,931 of CAZQPM010000001.1, forward strand.
AGCGCGGCACGGCGCAGGACAGCTATCTGGCCGTCCTGACCCGCAGCGGCATGGTGCGCCTGCGGGGCATGCCACAGCGGCCCCTGGAGAAGGGTGGCAAGACCTGCCAGACCCTGGTGGTCGACATCCTGTTGGCCTCCCTGCGCGACCTCAATCCCCACCCGGTTCCCTGACGCCGCCGGGGCCCCGTCGGGGTCGGGCCCCGGTCCCCCGGTCCTGCCCGCTATCGGTGCAGGCGCATCGGGTCCGCCGGGAGGGGGGAGGATCTGCCGTCCGGAGCGAAGGCTGGCCCATCCATTGGGACCGAACTCCGAGGAGGCAGCATGACCCGCGAAGAGATGTTGGACCGGCTGGATGATCGCCGGGAGCCTTGGGACATGGTGGTGATCGGCGGGGGGGCCACCGGAGTGGGAGCGGCCCTGGACGCCGCTTCCCGCGGTCACGACGTGCTGCTGCTGGAACAGGCCGACTTCGGCAAGGGCACCTCCAGTCGCAGCACCAAACTGGTTCACGGTGGGGTCCGCTACCTGCAGCAGGGCAACGTCAGCCTGGTCATGGAGGCCCTCAAGGAACGGGGGATCATGCGGCAGAACGCCCCCCATCTGGTGCACGACCTGGCCTTCGTGGTGCCCAACTACACCTGGTGGGAGGCTCCCTTCTACGGGGTGGGCATGAAGGTCTACGATCTCCTGGCCGGTCGCTACGGTTTCGGGGCCAGCCGCCTGCTCTCGCCCGAGGAGACGATCGCCCGCATCCCGACCATCCAGACGGAGGGCCTGCGGGGAGGAGTCGTCTACTACGATGGTCAGTTCGATGATGCCCGCATGCTGATCCACCTGGTGCGCACGGCCGCCGAGCAGGGAGCCTGCCTGGTGAACTACTGCCGGGTCGTGGCCCTGACCCGGGGCAGCAGCGGTTTCGTGGACGGGGTTCGGGCCCTGGACGTCGAGTCCGGCAGGGAATACGAGATTCGGGCCCGCGTGGTGCTGAACTGCACCGGCCCCTTCTCCGACGGGGTGCGCCGGATGGATGACCCCGACGCCGAGCCGCTGATCGCTCCCAGCACGGGCGTGCACATCGTCCTGGACAAGTCCTTCCTCCCCGGAGAGACGGCCATCATGGTGCCCCGCACCACCGACGGCCGGGTCCTCTTCGCCATCCCCTGGCACGATTGCGTCGTGGTCGGCACGACGGACAACCCCGTCCCCGAGGCGGTCCTGGAACCCGTGCCCACCCTGGACGAGGTCAAGTTCATCCTGGAGAATGCCCACGACTACCTTCGCAGACCTCCCGCCCTGGAGGACGTGCGCAGCGTGTTCTCGGGGATTCGCCCCCTGGTCAAGGCCTCCGAGGAAGGAAGCACGTCCCGGCTCAGTCGGGACCACACGATCTCCATCAGTCGCGGCGGACTGGTCACGATGGCGGGCGGCAAGTGGACCACCTACCGACACATGGCCGAGGACCTGGTCAACCACGCCGAGACCCTGGCGGATCTCGACCCCCGGCCCTGTGTCACCCGCACCCTGAGCATCCACGGCTTCCACAAGAATGCCGCCAAGTTCGGCGAACTGGCAGGGTATGGCAGCGACGCCCCCGAGTTGCAGCGCCTGTTCCGGACCGACCCGGAGAGCGCCCGGCCCCTCCACGAGCGCCTCTCGGCCCGCGTCGGCGAGGTGGTCTGGGCCGCGCGATCCGAGATGGCACGCACGGTCGACGATTTCCTGGCCCGGCGCACGCGCTCGCTGGTCTTCGATGCCCGGGCGGCCTCGGAGGCGGCTCCGGCCGTGGCCCGGGTCCTGGCCCGGGAACTGGGTCGGGATGAGGCCTGGCAGCAGGAGCAGGTGCGCAGCTTCCAGGCCCTGGCGGCGGGATACCTGCCCACCTCCTGAGGTGGGACCCCCCCGGGGGGTCAGTCGGTCAGCCGGGGCAGGTTCTCCAGGAAGACGGTGCCGTTGGACACCAGGGGGATCCGGGCGTCCAAGCCGCGCACCAGGTCCATCAGTTGTCCGGCGATCTCGTAGTAGACGCGGCGCGAGATGTGGAGCGAGGCGGGGGACGGCGCCGCCTCCGCCAGAGGCTGGGTGGCCTCGAACAGGATGTGGTTCCGGTTGACCCCCGCAACCTCGGGCAGCACCGTGGCCATCAGTTGCCAGACGTCGAAGAGGCGCCGGGCGCTGGTCTGGCCCTCCAGGCGCCCTTCCGGCCCCAAGAGGCCCCAGGTTTCGCCGAGCGGGTTGTCGATCACGAAGTTGTCGAAGTAGCCACGGCCCTCCGGCTCGGGTGCCAGGAAGGTTCGGACCAGCTCAATCTGGTGTGGGCTCAGGGGACTCGGGATGGTCGGCATGGGCATCCTCCGGAGGGGATCGGCGGTCTGGTTCGCCCGCCGGCCCGACCGACCCTTCCGGTCCGGACCCGGGGGAGCCGCGGGTTGCGTGGCGAACCCGACCCCTCGTGACGGTCTCGCGCCCCCCTCTGCAGAACACTCCCCAGGCCTTCGCCTCCCAACTGAAGGAGGGCCACTACAACGAGTTGCGGGTAGCCCTGCACCTGATGCTGCGCGGCTGCCGGGTGCGCATCGGTTTCACCGACGGCCGCTACGACATCGAGGCTCTCACGCCCCGTGGGCGGACCTGGCACGTGGAGGTCAAGTGGGATAAGAGGGCGGAGGGCTCGGGGAATCTCTACTTCGAGGTCGAGAACACCCGGCAGCGCCGACCCTCCGGAGTCATGTCCACGGCTGCGGACCTGTGGTGCCATGTCCTGGGGCAGGGGGATCAGGCCCTGCTGGTGCGGGTTCCCAGGCTGCGCCGGTTCCTGGAGGAGGGGCACTTCCGCTCGGTGAACACCGGCGGCGCCGACAGCAACAGCCGGGGGCTGCTGGTTCCCCGGCCTGCCCTCCAGGCAGCGGACTTCAGTTGGATCCATCTGCCCACGGTGGAGGACTACTTCGGAGCGGTCTTCCGGCAGGCCACTTCGGCAGCCCGCTGATTCATCAGGACCGCACGGGCAGCTTCACGCCGCCCACCAGGATCCAGTCGCCCTCGCGCGTGATCTCCCCGGTGGGCGCGGATTCCTGGGGAAGCGTCCCCAGATCGGCCTGGATGCCCCCCTCGCGCACGGCCATCACCTGGCTGGCTCCAGCCAGGTAGACGGTGCCGTCGGGGGCCACGGTGATCGCGTCGTCAGCCGCGAAGTCCAGGGGCATCTGCCACTTCTCCTGGCCCTCCGGGGTCAGGGCGCAGAGCCTCTTGTCGGAGTCCCCGACCAGGAGCGTGCCGTCGGCCATGCGCTCGATCCTGCCCAGGATCATGCCGCCCACGTCGGCCTGCCAGGCCTGACTGCCATCGGGGTTCAGGCTGTAGACCTTTCCGTCCATCGTGCCGAACAGGATCCGGCCGTCGGATTCGATCCGTGGCTGGGCCCGGATGGCTCCCCGGGCCTGGAAGAACGGTGCGGCCTGGCCGTCCGGCCCGACCCGGAAGAGCTGGCCATCCTGGTTCCCGACGAAGACCGAGCCATCGGGCCCCGACTCCAGGCGTCCTTCCACCCGCCCCGGGATGGAGGCCTCGTGGAGTTTGCGGCCCTGGGGGTCGAAGGTGACCACCTTGGTGCCGTCGGCCAGGTCGACCCGCACGCTGACCTTGCCGTCCGCGTGGATCGCGGCCGGGGAGGAGGCGTGCATCTCCAGGTCAGCCTGCCAGCGCGAGGTTCCATCGGGGCCCACGGCGACCAGGTCGTAACCCTGGTCCTTGACGCAGACGTAGGAGGTGCCGTCGGGCCCCACGGCCGCCTGGATGCTCTGCATCTGCAGGCCCTGTCCCCAGTGCCACTTCTGCCGGCCCTGCGAATCCAGGGCGACCAGTCCCCCCGAGCCGGGCGACCAGACGCAGCCCCCATCGGGCGTGGGAGCCGGCCGGGAGTGCGTCCAGGCGGCGCGAGGGTAGCGCCAGGCCACGTTGCCATCCGGCTTGAGGCAACTGACCCCGTCGTCGTTGGCGACCAGGACCTGACCCCCGGTGGTGACCTCAGGCCATCCCGTCTCTCGGGTTCCCAGGTCCACCTGCCAGGCGATGCGGTCGTCCTGGCGGCGCGAACCAAAGACCACCTCGGCGACCTTCCGTCCGCTCATCTCCGGGAGGTCGGGCAGCGGGGGAGCCGCCTGGTCAGGCGAGGGCCCGGCCGCCGGATGGGCTGGCGTGGTCGCAGGGGCGGGGCCGCGGGAGGCGTGGGTCGCGGCCAGGTTTCCAGGGCGCAGGGGTGCAATCATCTCCCGCTGATGATGCCACGCTGGGGCCCGGTTCGTCCACCGCTTGGCGGAACGTTCAAGAGTTGTTTCCATCCTGGAAGCGCGCATCACCCTCCCGGGCGGGATCGGCGGGCCGGATTCGGGGCGCCCCGGGTCCGGCCGGTAGGGCCAGGTCCCGCAGGAAGGGATCCTGCAGGCGGTCCAGGGCCGAGTCCAGGAACTCATCCAGGGCCAGGCCCTGGGCGGCTTCGTACCAACTGGCCTGGAGGGCCATGTCCAGTTTGTCGCAGGCCCGCACGAAGCGCCCCTCAGGGGTTGCGCCCCGGCGATATTCGTCGGCCAGGGCCTGGAGTTCGCCGGCGTGCGGAAGGGAAGCGGTCAGGCCTCGCAGGGCCTCCTCCTCCAAAGCCTCCTTCCGCTGCGGTGGCACCCCGTCCTCCGGGGTGAGGTCGCCGACGCGGACCTCGGCCAGGTCGTGCAGGGTGGCGATGGCCAGGGCGCGCCCCCGATCCACCCCCGGAGGGCACAGGGCCAGGACCAGGAAGGCGACCCCCCAACTGTGGGCCGCCACCGACTCGGGCTCACGAATCCCCACGCGGACCCATCCGGCGCGGGGCAGCGCTTTGAGTTTCAGGGCCTCCAGGAGGAGGGGGCGTCGGTCCATGGTCTCCCTCCTGCGCTCGGGAAGGGGTCGGTTCCTGCCTTCCGGGTCGACCGTCGAGTCGGGATTTCCCGGGCGGCTGGCCCATGCCCCTGGACGGCTCGGCGGGTTCCGCGTATAATACCCCGTCATGCAACACCCCGTCATTCAACGCAAGGATCTCCGCAACCTCGCCATCATCGCCCATATCGACCACGGCAAGACCACCCTGGTGGACGGATTGCTCCGCCAGGCCGGGGCCTTCCGGGCCGGACAGGAGGTCGTGGAGCGCGTCCTGGACTCCAACGACCTGGAGAGGGAGCGCGGCATCACCATCCTGGCCAAGAACACCTCCGTGCGCTACGGGGACACGACGCTGAACATCGTGGACACCCCGGGGCACGTGGACTTCTCCAGCGAGGTGGAACGCATCCTGGGGATGGTGGACGGAGCCCTCCTGGTGGTCGACGCCTTCGAAGGGCCGATGGCCCAGACCCGCTTCGTGGTCAAGAAGGCTCTCCAGTCCGGTCTGGTGCCCATCCTGGTGGTGAACAAGATCGACCGCCCCGACGCACGTCCTCAGGCGGTGGTCGACGAGGTCCTGGAGTTGTTCATGGACCTGGAGGCCCAGGATCATCAGATCGACTTCCCTGTCGTCTTTGCGTCGGCTCGGCGCCAGGTGGCCAGTCTTTCGCCCGATGGGCCCTTCGAGAACCTGCAGCCCCTGTACCAGACGATCCTGGAGCATATTCCTTGCCCCCAGGGGGCCCCCGAGGCCCCCCTGCAGTTGCTGGTCAGCAACCTGGACTACGACGACTACGTGGGTCGTCTGGCCATCGGACGGGTGGTCAACGGTGAGGTCCGGCCGGGCAAGTCGGTCTGCTTCGGGGCGGAGGGCGGGGCCCTGCGCAAGGGCCGCATCGGACAGGTCCTGGGCTTCTTCGGCCTGGAGAGGCGGCCGATCGAGTCGGCGACGGTCGGTGACCTGGTGGCGTTGACGGGCCTTTCCGAGGTCGGCCTGGGCGAGACCATCACCGAGGCCGACAACCCCTGTCTCCTGCCGGGTCTGGAGGTCGAGGAACCGACCCTGGCCATGACGTTCCTGGCCACCGACAGCCCCCTGGCCGGTCGGGATGGACGCTACGTCACTTCGAGGCACCTGCGCGACCGGCTCTTCCGCGAGGCCGAGCGGAACGTGGGCCTCCGGGTCCAGGCCACCGACTCCGCGGACGCCTTCGAGGTCTGCGGGCGGGGGGAGTTGCACCTTTCCATCCTGCTCGAGACCATGCGTCGGGAGGGCTACGAACTGTCCGTCTCGGCACCCCGGGTGCTGACCCGTACCGTGGACGGGGCCCTGCACGAGCCGATCGAGGATCTGACCCTGGACATTCCCGAGGAGTGCCTGGGGGCCATCATGGAGCGGGTCGGCGAGCGCCGTGGGGAACTGGTGGCCATGAGCGGTTCGGGAACCGGGCGCCTGCGCCTGGAGTTCACCATCCCCGCCCGCGGCCTGGTGGGCTTCCGCTCGGAATGCCTGACGCTGACCCGGGGCTATGGGGTCATGAACCACCTCTTCTCGGGCTACGGCCCCTTCCGCGGGGACATCGCGCGACGCACCCGGGGCTCGATGGTGGCTGCAGAGACCGGTCCGGCGACCGGTTACGCCCTGGCCAACCTTCAGGACCGCGGGGTCTTCTTCATCGAGCCCGGCGAAGCGGTCTACACCGGGATGGTGGTCGGCGAGCACTGCCGCTCGAACGACCTGGAGGTCAATGCCTGCAAGAAGAAGCACGTGACGAACATGCGCTCGTCCACCGCCGAGGAGACCGTCCGCCTGGATGCCCCGCGCCGGTTGACGCTGGAGCAGGCCCTGGAGTTCATCGGCGACGACGAACTGGTGGAGATCACCCCCGGCTCGATCCGCCTGCGCAAGGCCATCCTGGATCCCCACCTGCGGCTGAAGGCCAAGAAGGACCGGCAACGCCTGGAAGAGGCCGGTTAACCCCTCAGGGCTCGGGCCCCTATCGCCTCCCGGAACTTCTTGTTCGCCCGGGGTCGTTCGTGCTACCATTGGACGACACATTCCTCGTGGCAAAGGACGGTGCAGGCCATGTTCTGGGCAGCTCTTGGGGTCGGCATGCTGATCAACACGGTTGGCGGTATGGTCGGAGGAGGCCCGGGTCGGGCCGACGCGCAGCGGATGCACCAGCAGTCGATGCGGTCGCTGCGCAACACGCTCAACGAGACCACGAACCTGGTCGGCACCCGGCGTGAGGCCCAGGTCCAGTCGAGGTTCAGCTTCGATTTCGAACCCCCCGCCTATCCGCAGCAGAACTTCGAGAACCTGCAGCGGATGCAGATGGACCACGCCCAACAGCGCCAGGGCTTCGCCGACTCCATGCGGCAGCAACTGGGCCAGATGAAGGAAGAGTTCTTCACCCAGAACCACTACGAGATGGGCCCCGGGCCCGACGGCAAGCCTCAGGTCCTGACCGACTCGGAGGGGCAGCCCCTGGTGGCCAAGGGGCCCGAGAACCCCGAACAGAAGCCGGCTCGCGAGGAGTTCGACCTGGGGCGCCGGCAGCAGTTGGCCGAGCGGCAGGATGTCCAGAAGGACGCCTTCCTCAACAAGGAAAAGCAGGAAATCCAGAAGTTCCTGGCCCAGAACCAGGACAACCTGTCCAATCCCCAGGTGCAGGCCGAACTGACCCGGATGGTGGTCGGGACCCAGAAGCGGGCCTTCGGGATGCAGCAGCAGCACGAGGACGAGCGCTGGAAGGCGGACCTGCCGCCCTCCGAGGAGATCGCCGCGGCAGCCGATACGGATCTCGCCGAACTGCGCCAGTTGGAGCGCGACCAGGCGCGCAACGAAGAGCAGTCCCCCGACATGAAGGCTCTGCTGCAGCACGAACAGGACGTGGCGATCCTTCTGGGTGACCAGAAGGAGGAAGCCCGGCGCCAGAAGGCCGAGGAGAGCTTCCTGGTCGACCCGCGCAAGGCCCTGGCAGTCCAGACCCCCGAGGTCGATCTGGGTGAGGTCCTTCCCGCCTACCTGAGCAACTCGCTCTTCAACATGGGCATCTACACCGTCTGACCCGGTTCGACCGGACCCCTCCCCGGGACTTCATGACCCGAAGGCTCCGCTTCCAGGGGGGCCTCGGTCGTGCTCGCCTCCCGGCCGTCGTCGGGTCCGACTCAGCCGGTGATGTCCAGATTGCCGCCCAGATACTTCTGGCGACGGTGCCGCTCGAGAAGTTCCGGCGGCAGACGGATGGCCGCGCCGCAGGAGAGGCAGCAGACGGGCTCTCCCTCCAGGCCCGCCGCCAGGACCTCCTCGGGCAGCAGGGCCCGGCAATGGGCGCAGGCCATGCGTTGAACGGGATTGACGCTGCCGAGTTCCGACATCTCCACCTCCAGAAGGCCTGCCCCGAGCGAGCCGACAGGCGCGCCCGCCCGGCCGGGCAGGCCGGACGCTGCTGGCCGACGAATGTCCGAGGGTGCCCCGGATCGTCCTGATCGCCGTCTTCCTTCTCTGGACCACCCCCGCAGCCCTGGCTGGGGACTGGTTTCGTCCGGCGCACGTGGGGACCGCGATCGCCAATCCGGATCTGACGCCGTCGCGGGCCCTTGGCGGCGGGGCCCCCTCGACGTGGAACGGTCAGTTGGTTCTGTGGGAGGGAAGGGTCCTGCGCCACGACCTTTCGGAGGGTCAGGATCGGCTGCTCCTGGCCACCCCGGCGGGGACGGTTCCGGTCATGTTCGGGCGTCGGGCGCGCAACCTGGAGTACGACCGTTCCGGTTACCGGGTCGCCGTCAAGGGCCACCTGCAGGTCAGCGGCGGACGGGTCCTCGGCCTGGAGGGGCGTTCGGCGATCCTCCTGGCCCCTCCCAGGATCTGGGACTATCCCCGGTGGCTGGCGGGCCGTCGACCGAGCCTGGTCTCGTTCCTGAGCTGGCGGATAGGCTTTCACAATCCCGAGTCTTCCCCGGCGCAGGACCGGGCCGTGGCCTCCAGCCTGGTGGAGGCGGCCGTCGAGAATGGTCTGGACCCCCTGCTCCTGGCGTCCCTGGTCCAGATCGAGTCGGCCTGGGATGCCGATGCGGTCTCGTCGTCCGGAGCCTTGGGTCTGGGACAGTTGATGCCCTTCACCGCGGCCGGGTTGGGGGTGGACGCCGCGGATCCCCATCAGAACCTGGCCGGGGCCGCCCGGATGCTGGCGGGGTTGCTGCAGACCTGGCAGCATCTGGAGAATCCCCGGGCGGCGGCCCTGGCCGGCTACAACGCCGGACCCGGTCGCGTTCGCCGCTTGGGAGGCAGGGTTCCGGCAATTCCCGAGACCACGAATTACGTCTTCTTCATCGGATACGTGCACCGCGACCTGGCCCGAGCCGCCCGAGGGCACCGGGTCCCTTCCCCCTGACACGAAAGAGGAGCCCCGCGGGTGCGGGACTCCCTGGTTGGCTGAGGCGCCAGGATTCGAACCTGGGGATGGCGGATCCAAAGTCCGCTGCCTTACCGCTTGGCTACGCCTCAACGTGCAGACATTATAGGCGGCACAATGGGCCAGCGCAACCCTGATCCAGGCGGGCCGGGGACGTCAGTCGGCGGCTCCGGTCGGGGGCTCGGCGCCTCCATCCTGGGGCTCGGACTGGACTGGCGGAGTGCTGCGGCGCCTCCGGACCAGGGGCTTGCGCGCTCCGCGGCCACGGCCGCTCGGGGCCCGCCGGCCGGTCGGGGCCGTCTCGCCGGCACCGGCCTCCGGGGGGGGCATGGTCTCGGCCAGACCCGACTCGGCCCACCACTGCCTGAGGCCGGCCAGCGTTGCGAAGTGGAGGCCCCGCTTGCGGCCCTCCAACCAGATCTGGCGAAGGTATTCCTCTTCCGGGGTCAGGGGTTTCCGAGGCAATCCCTTGAGCCACCCGCCCTTGCGCGCGGCCCCCTTGGTCTTGCGCGACCCGGTATTCCTGGGGGCGCGGTTGGAGCGGGGGCGATCCGGGCCCGACTGCACGGGGATCGGGTCGGGGACCTCCAGGCCCTGCTGTCGGCCCCACTGCCTCAACTCCTCCAGGGTGGCCGGGACGAAGCCGGTGCTCCGGGCCTGTCCCCACAGGTGCCGAAGCGCCAGTTGCTCGGGTGTCCGGGGATTGCGCGGCAACCCCTTGAGCCAGCCGCCCTTGCGGCCCGAGGTCCCGCCGTCGCGCGGTCGGGGGCGGGTCCACGGGGCACCCGTCGAGGTGCTGGCGCGCAGGCTGACCAGGAGGGCCTCGAATTCGCGCTGCTGTTGTTCCAGAACGAAGGCGGGGGGAAGCGGTGCCCCCTCGACCAGGAAATACTCGACCGGCAAGGCATACGCGTGCATCAGTCGCAACAGGACCGCGGCGGGAACTCCGTCCCGAGCCCCCTCGATCACAGCCACGTCCGCCGCTGACAGGCCCAGGGCCTCGCCCAGGATGGTCTGCTGCCGGGAACGGCGTTCGGACGCCTTCAGACGCGTCGGTTCCGGCACCCGGATGGCGGCGCGCAACTCCTCAAAACGCTGTTGGATCAAGCGATTGAGGGCGGCCAGGTCGGGAGGGAGGCGCCTGATGGAGGAACGCCCGCGGTGGGTTTCGGACGAACTGGGCATGATCTGCTCCTTGTGACCGGCCGGGTCGTCATCGGACCATCGGACCTGTACCCGGCCCCCCTGTCTCCGGTCAGGAACGCGGTCTTCAGGGTGGGCGCCAGGGAAGCCGGAATGATTCATTCCCTTATTCATGAAGCTATCATCCTGTCATGAAAAGGTCAAGAGGGCTTCCATCTATTATCCTGAATCAAGAGTGTCGCTAAAGTTGTGGGCGGACGCGTGGTTTTCGAAATCTTGATGCAAGCGGGCCGGTCACGGCTGATTCCCCCGGGCCCTGAGGGCGCCAGCCAGGAGGCCGACCCACACGGCCAGCGAGACCGCACTGATCCGGGCTCCCCAGGCGAAAGCCGGCGACGCGTATTGGAATCGAACCCGGTGTCGGCCCGCCGGAACCCGGACCGCCCGGAAGGCGACATCGGCCCTCAGGACCGCTTCGGGGACGCCGTCCACGCTGGCTCGCCAGGCTGGATGCCAGTTGTCCAGGGCCACCAGGAATCCGCCGCTGGCAGACTCCACCTCGACCTCCACCAGGTCTCCCTGGTCCAGAAGCAGGCGAGCCTGCCCGGACCCCGGGCGACCCTCAGGAGAGGGGACGTCCAGGAGCGTCGAGGTGAGGGGGGTGAAGTGCGGCGACCCCAGCAGCGCCAGGGCCTGGTCCGGGTCTGCCGGGGTCGGCAGGGCCTGGCCCACGACCCGGAACCGGGGAACCGGCGAGTCCGTCCGGAAGATGTACAGGGGGCCGGGAAGCCGGGGGCTGGCCTGGTGGCTGGCCATCCAACGCAGGCCGGTTCCCTGAAGGGGGAAGAAGCTCAGCAGGTGGGTGACGTTCTGACGCTCCAGAAGGCGTACGGCCTCGTCCGAGTAGGTCAGGACCGGTCCCGCCGGCGCGGTTCCGGCGCGGATCGCCTTCTGGAGACTGGCGTAGTGCAGGAGCTCGATGCCCCCCTCCTGGAGGATCCGGTCCGAGTGGTGGGCCACGCCCCACAAGGCCGAGGCATCCGGGGCCAGGGTGTCCCGGTGGGCCAGGAAGAGTTCCGGGTCCCCCTGCCAGCCGCCAGCCATCAGGTAGACCTTCTGCCAGGTCTGGTCGGCCGTGGGGGTCGAGATCCGGCCGGGATCGGGGCCCAGGAGCGCGACGGTGGGCGGGGCCTCGAACCAGCCTGCGGGCAGGTACCCCTGGTAGCGCGCGCTGAGGCCGTAGAGGTCGACGGCGGTCAGGATGACGAGGAGGCAGGCCGCCGCCGTGGCTGTCCTGCCCCTCAGGCGGGACAACAGGCCCTCCGCTCCCAGACCCGCCAGCAGGGCCATCAGGGCCGCGAACAGGATCAGGAAGCGGGCGGGGAAGCGGAACAGCGAGAATCCCGGAAGCAGCTTCCAGGCCAGCCAGTACAGGCCTCCCGTGCGGCCCAGGGCCAGGACCAGGCAGAGCAGGGCGGCCAGGGCCAGGCCGGTGGTCCGGCGTTCCCGGCGCAGGAACGGAGCGGCCAGGGCCAGGGCCAGGGGAACCAGGCCCAGATAGGCGTGGCTCTCCCAGAAGACACCCGTCTCGGCCAGGCCCTGCAGAGGCACGGTGGCCTCGGCCGGGTTCCCGCCGGCGAAAGGACGGACCAGGCGAGCCAGGTCGGTCAGGCGGAAGGGGTAGGCGGTCGCCGCCTCCCACGTGAAGGGGCGCCCGCGCAGCGAGACCTGGACCAGTTCCGCCGTGGGCATCCATTGGATCGCCGAGAGTGCCAGGGCCCCCAGGGCGGCCCCTGCCAGGAGTGCAGCGGCGCGGGTCGGGCGGACCGCGTCGCCGCAAACCCATCGGGTCAGGAAGTACAGGACCACGCCCAGACCGGAGAGGTAGGCGGCGTGGGGGTGTCCGGCCAGGATCTGCAAGGCCCAGATTGCGCAGGCCAGCAGGGACCATCGGGCTCGGCCCGAGCGCAGCAGGGCCTCCACGCAGGCCAGGGAGGCGGGCAGCCAGGCGATCACCTGCACCAGGTTGACGTGCTTGAGGCGCAGGACCATGACGGCACCCAGTCCCCAGGCCAGGGCCGTGATGGCTGCAGCACCCGGGCGGATTCCGTGGGCGCGGGCCAGGACGTAACCCCCGAGCATGGCCAGGCCCAGCGTGGACAGGAGGGTGAGATTCGTGGCCAGCGGCAGCGGCAGGGCCAGGAAGAGGGGCAGCGTCGTGGGATAGAACAGGCCCGACTGGCCCTCGGCCAGCAGGGGATAACCGTTGCCCAGCAGGGGCGTCCAGTGGGGAAGCCTTCCCTGGCGCAGGGCCTGCGCGGCCAGAGCCCGGCGGGGGACGTTCATCTCCAGCAGGTCCGAGCCCGAGAAGTCTGCGGTGTACAGGACCTTTGAACCCGTCAGGGCGGGCGCGAAGAACAGGGCCAGCAACAGCAGGGTGCCGGCCCCGACCAGGGTGGCTTCGCGAGCCAGCAGCAGACGGTAGGGGAGGCGAGCCATGGTTCCGGCTCTTCCTCTCTCGCCGGGCGAATCCTATTCCTTCACGGGGCGTCGGCGGGGCGTCCGGCCTTCCTGGCGGGCGTCTCCCGCAGTCTGGCGTGGAGTCCTTGCAGGGCCTGCAAGGCCTGGCGGCTCTCCGCCTCCAGGGACGGGACCATCCCATACCTCGCCCGTTCGAAGGATTCGGTGAGGACTCCGACCTCCGGCCATCCCTGGACCTCTTGCACCTCGCGGGCGAATTCCCGAGGGGTCCGCGCCTCGGCGCGATGCAGGCCGCGACCGGCCAGGGCCGCCTCCATATCGTGGTAGGCGCGCAGGATGTGCTCATTGGGCGTCCGCGGCGGTTCGGGAAGAAGTCCGGCCAGGGTGCGGGCGACGCGGTCCAGGGATCGGGTCAGGGGACTCCAGCGATTGGCGCGGCGCGCCCTCCTCAGCAGCCAGGCGGCTCCCCCCAGGGTCAAGGCCAGCAGCAGGGCGGCCCCGGGGAGGACCGCGGAGGCCAGGCCCAGCGCCAATCCTTCCCGAGCCTGGCTCCAGAGGCGCACGGCGGCGGCTCGTCGGGCCTCGGGGACCAGGTTCTTCAGGTAGACCAGCAGGTCTCCCAGCATCCATCGCTGGCGCTGGAGGTCCTGGAGCTGCGGGGTCGCCTCTCCGTTGCCGCTGGGGGTGGGGTCGAAGGCCAGCCAGTCGAGGCCGGGCAGGAAGACCTCGACCCAGGCGTGGGCATGGGACCCACGGACCTCGTAGAAGCCGGTGAAGGGGTTGTAGGTTCCGGGCAGGTAGCCGGTGACATAGCGCGCCGGAAGTCCGATCGAGCGAGCCATCACGACCATGGCCGTGGCGTACTGTTCGCAGTGGCCCCGGCGCGATTCGAAGAGGAAGTGGTCGGCGACCTCAGCCTTCGCCGGATAGGGGGGAGGCGGGCTCTCGTAGCGGTAGTTCTGCTGCAGGTGCAGGGTCAGGGCCAGGGCCTTTTCGTACGGACTCCGATAGCTCCGCGTCAGGCGGACCGCCAGGTCGCGCACCCGGGGCGAGATGCTCTCGGGCAGCCTCGTGTTGGCGCTGCGGGCCAGGTTGGGGAAGTCCTCCAGGGCAGGCAGGCGCTTGAGCCTTTCGGCACTGTAGGTCTGCCAGACCCCGATCACCGAGTAGACCATCCCTTCTTCCAGGGGGAAGGGCGCTCGGATTCCCAAAGCCTGGTCGACGTACAGCTCCTCGGAGGGGAAGTAGACCTGGTAGGGCTGGAACGGGGCGAAGACGACGTTCGGCAGCTCGCGTTCGATATGGAAGATCTGGACCAGATTCTCGGGCCGCCGGGGGCGTCGTCGCAGCGGCACGGTCAGGGGAGGCGTGGCCGCGGTGATCCTCTGGGGTTCCCCCTCGGGCAGGCTCCAGAACCGTCCGTCGTATCCGGTGAAGGCCAGGCCTCGGTAGTAGGACCACCGGCTGGTTCGCACCCGCATGACGACCTCGTCCGAGAGGCTGCCCCGCAGACTCAGGTCCACCAGGTGGTTGAACCCCGCATAGTTGTCGGCGCTGAACAGGGGCCGGTTCGAACCCGGTGACATCTCGGCCGGATACGAGGGGTTGATGACTTCGCCCCTGCCGATCCTCGGGAGGGACATGCGCATGTTCCAGGAGACCGGAAGACTCTGCATCCGCAGGCTCTCGTAGCGAGGCAGGACGGCGAAGACCAGGGCACCGGCCGCGACCATGGTCAGGCCCGTGCGGGCGGTCTGACGCAGCAGCGACGGAACCAGTCCCTGACGTGCGCCGCCTCCCACGGTCCGGTCGCACAGTTCGCGGGCCTGGGAGAGGTAGCCCAGGTGCATGGCCCACAGCGTCCCCACCAGGAAGGCCGTCAGGTAGAACACGTAGGTCAAGCTGCTGCTGAGCACGGCCCCGAACGAGATCAGGATGATGCCGACCAGGAGGGAATACTTCAGGTCCTTGCGGGCGGGGACGTCGAAGCTGTGCAGGGTCTGCAGCCACAACAGCAGTTCGGCCAGGGGCAATCGGGGATCGTAGGGGGTCGCCATCAGGCCCAGGAAGAAGTTGACCAGGACCACCGGCATCAGCAGTGAGAGGATCGCCTTCACCCACCAGTTGCTGTGCCGCCGCCGGATCCATGAGAACCAGAAACCGGTCGCCGTCATCGGCAGGATGACCCAGCCGTAGACGGGCCAGTCCATCTGGTGCAGGGCACCCACCAGGGCGATCATGACCGAGGCGCCGACCCCGACCCGCAGGGCGATGGAATCCTCCGGCTTGTGCTGCTTCTTGAGCAGACGGATCCAGGCCGCCAGGCAGCCCCCGGTTGGAGGCTCGGCATGGGGGGGCGGAAGGGGGGCGGTGCGCCGCCATGAAGGTGTCGTGGTCAAGGCCGGACACCCCCGATGAGGGTCTCGGCCAGGTCGGCACCCGGGCGGTGGACGCGCGCCGGGAAGCCGGCGTCCTGCAGTCGGGCCGCGCTGGCCTCGTAGGCCTCCGGGCCTGGAGGCGGTTCTGCGGGAGGCGGGAAGAAGACGGCCTCCAGCGCCCCGTGACCGCTGGTCAGGGCCCCCAGGTCCAGGCCGGGGTCCAGCGGGCGGCAGGTGAGCAGGTACAGGTAGGCCCGGTCGCTCGTGGTCTGACTCAATCCCGCCAGGACCTCAGCCCAGGTCAACTGACCCGTGGCCTGCAGGCGGGCCAGGAAGTCCAGGGCCGCCTCGCCCGAGCCGCGGACGCTGACCAGACGGTCCCCCTGCTGACCCAGGATCCTCAAGGGAATTCCCTGTCGTCGCGCCAGGTCGACCAGACCGGCCGCGGCCGAGATGGCCGCCTCCAGGTTCGATTCGTGCGGAGCGCCCCCGATCCAGCCGACCGGGTTGTCGACCAGCAGGGTCCGTCCCTGCCCGGCCTGGCCTCGGAACTCGCGCAGCATGATCTGTCCGGTGCGGGCCGTGGCCGGCCAGTGGATGAACCGGGTATCCTCGCCCGCCTGGTAGGGGCGCAGCCCCAGGAAGTCCTCACTGGCGCCGGGGCGATGGGTGGTGTTCCTCTGCATGGCCGGGTTGCGGCTGAGGTGGATTCGAGCCGACTCGGCCAGGTGCGGGCCGCGGGGATAGACGACCAGGGGATCCTGGCCGACCTCGCAGGCCACGGCGTGGTGGAACAGGCCCAGGGGCGCACCGGTGCCCACGGTGACCGTGGGGAACAGGTGGTAGCCCCGCAGCGTGCAGGCGACCGACTGGCGCAGCACCAGCGTCTGCCCGGCCGCCAGACGTTCGACGAGGATGCGGTGCTGGCGGGGGGACCCGGGGAGGCTCTCGGGGAGGGCGACCTCGACGGTCAGCAGCAGGCGGTCGAGGTGGCTGGGGTTGCGGAGTTCCACCTCCACGTCGGCCAGGTCACCCTGCCGGGCGGGAGCGGGCATCCGGCAGCGGACCTGGAGGCCCCGTAGGACCTGCCGCGGGCCCCGATATCCGGCGACCAGGACCCCAGTCAGCAGGGCCGCCACCACGTACAGCCAGCCCGTCTGGGTGTTCGTGGCGACCAGGAACAGGAACCCGGCCAGGAAGAGGAGGAAGGCCGCCTCCGAGTGGACGGCCAACCAGCGTCCGGCGCGGGCCCAACCCGGCCGCGGGCCGCTCGCCTTGGGTGCAGTCTGGTGTTGGGGAATCAAAGGCACTCCTGCAAGCCTCTTCCCGACGGTGGGTGCCGTGGCCTTCCCGAAAACAGGTGAAGGCCACGGGAGCGGTCCCGAGGCCTTCACCGCTGGCTGAACCGACGCTTCGGTCAGCGCTTGCCCTGCAGGTAGCTCAGCAGGTCGTTGGACAGGGAGACCGCCTTCTGGATGGCGTCCTCCGAGGTGTATTTGCGGGACACGGCCTCGAACATGGCGTCGTCCAGGATGCCGCGGATCGACTCCCAGGCCGCGACCCGGGGCTGGCTGGTCGCATACTTCAGGGCTTCGATGCCCACGGAGTATTCGGGGTTCTCGCGGACGTAATCCCGATACCGGGCGCTGCGGATGGCCGACTGGCGCACGGGCAGGTACCCGGTCCCAATGGCCCATTCGGTGGTGATCTCGGGACTGGTCAGGAACTTGATGAACTTCCAGGCGGCCTTCTGCTTCTGGGGGGTGGAGTGGCTGAAGATGGCCAGGTTGGTGCCCGCGAACTGGTAGGCCCGGGTGGTTCCCGAGGGCAGCATGACCACGCCGAAGTCCAGGTTCTTGGCCCGACGGAAGCCGCCGATGCGGGAGGTCGTCTCGATGTACATCCCCGTCTGGCCCTGCTCGAAGAGGTCCTGGGCATCCCTGGAGGGTTGCGCCGACCGGTCGTTGTGGACCAGGTCCACCCAGAACTTCAGGTCCCGGATTCCGGCCTGGCCGCCGAAGGCGGCGCGGTCCGCCTGGATGAACTCGCCTCCGTGGGCATACAGGTAGTGCCCGAAGATGTCCACCGAGGGAAGGAAGCCCAGGCCCGGGATCCCCTTGGCCGTGGTGATGGTCCGAGCGGCCTGGCGCAGGTCCTCCCAGGTGGCCGGTGGCTTGAGCCCGAGCTCGTTGAAGATGGCCCGGTTGTAGTAGAGGACGTAGATGCTCTTGTTGAAGGGCAGCGTGAAGAGCCGGGAACCCTCCGGGGTGGGGAAGGTGTTGGACTCGCGGAACACCTCGACGAAATCATCCAGGGCCTTGCGATCCATGCCGTCGGGTCCGGGCAGGAACTTCTCGACGGGGGTCAACGCGTTGATCTCGATCAACTGCGTCGTCCAGTTCTCGTAGACCTGGGAGACGTCCGGCGGGGTGCCTCGGGCCAGATGCTCGAGCAGCTTGCCGTAGAGGGCGTTGTAGTCGTTCCCCAGTTTGGGATTGGCGGAACCCACGAAGCGAGCCTTGACCACCACGTTCGGATTCTCGCGGTTGAACCTCGAAACCAGGGACTCCAGGAGTTCTCCTCGGCTGCGACTCATCGCGTGCCAGAACTCGATCTCGACCGGACTGCCGGCCTCGCTTCGCCCGGCCCCCCAGACCAGCGCCAGAGCGGTCAGCAGGAGGGCGATGGCCGTTGCCATCACAAGGCGCACCTTCGGCACCATGGTGTTGCTCCTTCGTGTGTAATCCTGAGGCCCGCCGGGCCTCGAATCGTCTTCACCCCACCGGGGGTCCCGCTCTCCGGGCGAGCGGAAGGTCTACAGGTTCAGGCTCAGGGGGGCCTGGTTCAGGGCGTGCAGGACCAGGCTCATGGGCCTGGCGTCTACCGGCACCTCGAAGACCAGGTACCCGAAGTTGATGCCGAACGGGCGCAGGATGACCAGCCAGAAGTTGCTCAGCCCCTCGATGTAGTCGTAGGACGTGTTCTTCTGGTCCAGCAACGAGAAGCGCCCGGTGTAGATCTGGACCTGCTCGGAGATGTTCTGCTGCGAGAGGTAGACCACCACGAACTTGTAGCCCGTGCGCGGCCGGTAGAAGTCCCGGATCACCGTGACGTTCTCGAGGTTGGTCACCGTGACCTGGAAGACCGAGTTCTGTGCGGAACGCGGGACGTAGACCCCGTCGACCGGGCGCTGGGCGTTGGCGGGCAGCGGAGCATAGGCGACGTTGTCCTGCGGTCCCGAGCCGGGGCCCAGGGCCGGTCCCGTCTGCAGATTCGAGGCCAGGTAGGGAGGCGCATCCGCGGGACGAGGCTGGGCGCTGGGAGTCTGGGGGTTCGGCGCGTAGGACGCCGGGTAGCCGGGCAGCGTGGTGCTGGCGGCGTAGTTGGAGGTTCCACTGCCGGCCGGGGCCGCGGGGGCGGCCGGGGGGGTGACGGCCGTCGGAGTGTAGGTCGAGACGGCGGTGGGAACGACCACGGTCGGGGTCCTGGGGGCTGCCGGGATGGGAACGGTCGTCCGCGGCCTGGGACTGGAGGCGGCCACGGGAGTCACCCGGGCTGGCTGGGACGAAGCCGGGGCCGGCGTCAGTCCGGCCGGTTGGGAGGCCAGCGTCGCAAGGCCACCCGTGTTGACCCGGATGGCCCGCTCGCGCCCATCGTAGGTGACGTTTCCACCCAGGGCCCGGACGAAGGACTCGACGGGCAGGTAGATCTTCCCATCCAGGTTGTAGGCCGTGGCCTCCACGGCCTCGCCGTTGACCTTGACCAGATTCAACCTGGAGTCCCACGAGATCTCCACCTGGAGGGCATCCGCCATGGCGTGGATCGGCAGGTAGGAGACCCCGTTGCGGATCTCGGGATAGGAATCCACCCGGACGCCGTTGACGTAGACGGTGGTCAGGGGGGCCGACCAGACGGCTGCCGGGATCAGCAGCGTCAGTGTCAGCACCGCAATGAGCGCGGGCCAGGCGAGCGAACGTCCTGGGGCCTTGAGGGCAGGTGGCCTGAGCATCCCGCGGGACCTCCTTCGTGTGTTGAGATGAGATACCCGGTGACGGGCGATTGTTCTGGGTGACGGCGAACCGTTGTCCGGCAAGGGTGGAGCCCTGGCCTCAACGGAACGCATGCGACCAGCACGCAGGAGGCACCGGTCACGAGCGGAGACTATCATGGAACGGGCCCAGGTGCAACGGGGGAGGATTCCCGGCCACGTGGGGGCCGGCCTGGATCTGCGAGGATCCGGCGTCGATGGCGGGCGGTCATGGTCGTCATGTCGCAGGGTTGCCCCGACTTCTTCCGCCGACCGGACTTCTACCAGGGATCGCCGGCGGAAGAGGGACGACCCGGCCCGGACTCGAACCCCCCCCGCCTTGACCGACTGCTGCCGGAGTGAGGCGTCGGGCTTGCAGGGGCCGCGGGGCTGCCCGGGAGGTCAAGCCCGGACGGCGCGAGGAGTCAGAAGGATGGCCAAGGTGGACAGGATGCAACCCGCACGGGAGACGGCTGGATCTCACGGTTCGACCGACCTGGTGCAACATCATTACCGCACGGGCAATCACCATCTCTACGAGAATCGTCTGGATGAGGCGATTCGGGAATTCCAGCAGGTCCTCGCCCTCAATCCCGAGCACGTGCAGGCTCACTACGAATTGGGGACCGCCTATTTCCGTCAAGGTAGCCTGGACCTGGCCATCAAGGAGTGGCAGGAGGTCCTGGCCCTGGTTCCCAATTTCTTCAGGGCCCACTACAGCCTGGGCCTGGCCTACGAGCGGCGGGGGATGCGCGAGAATGCCATCACCGAACTCCAGGTGGCCCTGAACATCGTGCAGAATCAGAATGATTCGATGTTCGAGCGGCGGATCATGCAGGAATTGGAGCGCCTGCAGGGGGTGGATGATTTCCTGCGGGCCGTCCGCAAGGACCCGGGCAACCTCGAGGCCCGCTTGAATCTGGGACAGGCCTTCCTGCGCCAGGGCAAGACCGAGCAGGCCGCTGGGGAGTTCGCCCGCGTCCTGGAACTGGACCCGAGCTGTCTGGAGGCCCGTTTCCAGTTGGGCCTGTGTCAGGCCCGCCTGGGCCAGACGGACCTGGCGCTCGAGCAGTTCCGGAACGTCCTGGAACTGGCTCCCAGCCACGCCCAGGCCCACTACAACCTGGGTCTGGCCCTGTCCGCCGAATCCGAACGGGCGGCCGAGGCCATCCACCATTTCGAGCAGGCCATCGCCCTGGGTCCTGACGAGGCCTACTTCCACTACAACCTCGGTCGCGCTTTTGCACGTCTGGGAGACCTGGATCGGTGCATCCAGGAATACCGGGAGGCCATCCGTCTGGACCCCAACGACCCCTACACCCACAACAACCTGGGCCAGGCCTACGACAAGACGGGCGCCCTGGATTTGTCCCTCCAGGAGTTCCAGAAGGCCATCGATCTGGACCCCAACGACGCCAGCGTCCACTACAACCTGGGGCTGGCCTACGCCCGCACCGGTCGGTTGGGAGCCGCCCAGGCCGAGTTCGAGACCGCGATCCAACTGGATTCGAACCTGGCCTCCGCGCACGCCGCCCTGGGCCGGGTCTTCGGGCGCCTGGGCAACTTCGAAGCCGCCAATCGCGAGTATCAGAGGGCCCTGGACCTGGACCCGGACATGGCCGAAGTCTACCACGAGCTGGGTGTCTCCTGCGCCCGCCTGGGGCGTCTGGACCTGGCTGTCAAGCGCTTCCAGAAGGCTCTGGAATTGGAACCCGACAATCCGGACCTGCACGGTTCCCTGGGCAACGCCTACCTGGAACTCGACAAACTGGATCTGGCCATCGCCCAGTATCGTCAGGCCTTGGAGCTGTCCCGGGGGATGGGCCGGGATTGCAGCCTCCTATACTACCAGTTGGGACGGGCCCAGGCCGGTCTGGCCCAGCTTCCCGACGCGCTGGAAGCCTATCGGGCCTCCCTGGCGGCCAACCCCCGGAATGCCTTCGTCCACCAGGCCCTGGGCGAGGCCCTCCTGGCCCTGGGAGAACTGGACCCGGCCGCCGAGGTCCTGCGTCGGGCCCTGGAACTGGCACCCGGGAACCACGAGACCCTCCATCTCCTGGCTCGCGTCTACGAGGCCCTGGATCTTCCTGAACTGGCCCTGCAGAGCTACCGGCGTGCGCTGGACCTGCATCCCCACTGGCCCGAGTGCTGGTTCCGGATGGGCCTGACCTACCGGGCCCTGGGCAGGCATACCGAGGCTCGGGCGGCTCTGGGTCGGGCCACCTCCTCGGGCGAGCCCGGCGCCGTCTACCTCTATGAGTGCGGTCGCTCGGCCAGGTTCCTGGACGATCTCCAGGATGCTCGCGAGAAGTTGCTGCAAGCCAACGATCTGGAACGGCGCAACCTGGACTTCCGGATCGAACTGGCCGAGGTCCTGCGGGACCTGGGGGACGATGCCGAGGCCGCCGTCCACTTCAAGAAGGCCCTGGCCCTGTCTCCGAAGCGAGCCGACCTGCATTTCGAGCTGGGCAGGGCCCTGTTCAACGCCGACCGTCCCGAAGAGGCCCGGGAGGCCCTGGCCACCAGCCTGAAACTGGACTCCGGGAGGGCCGAGGCCCACGACTACCTGGGCCGGGTCGAGGAGTCCGTCGGCAGGCAGGTCGAGGCCATGGAACGCTATCGGGCCAGCCTGGATCTGGAGCCCCGGAACTGGCGGGCCCTGGCGCAGTTGGGGGGGCTTGTGCGCCTCCGGGGCCAGAACCGCGAGGCCTGCAGCCTCTTGCGCCGAGCCTTGGAGTTGGGTCCCGACGCCGGGGCGGTGGCCCGTCTGGGCTACGACCTGGGTTGCGCGCTGCAGGCGCTGGGGCAACTGGAGGAGGCCGCCTCCGTCCTGGCCCTGGCCGAGGAGAAGGGGTGTCTCGAGGTCGACCTCTCCTTCCGCCGGGGTCTGATCCTATTCGAACTCGGACAGTGGGGACCGGCCGAAGACCAGTACCTGCGGGCTCTGTCCGGCCATCCCCGGCCCGCCGAGGTCCGCTACCGTCTGGCTCAACTGTACGTCGCCCAGGGACAGTTCGTCCCGGGACTGCGTCGGGTCCGCGAGGCCCTGCAGGATTCGCCGGATTGCACGTGCTCGCGCTTCCTCGAGGCGGTCTGCCTGGCGGGATCGGGCCAGGTCCAGGAGGCCCTGGATCAGTGGCGTCGCCTGCTGGCGGACAGTCCCGGCTTCGCGGCAGCCCATCGCGAACTGGGGACTCTCCACGAGGGTCAGGGCCACCTGGACCTGGCCATCGAGGAATACCGGCGCAGCCTGGACATCGACCCCTCGGACGTGGACCTCCAGAATCGGCTGGGGCAGGCCTACCTGCGTCGCGGCGACCTGGCCCTGGCCGTGCAACCCCTGGACACGGCCCTGCAGCGCAAGCCTTCCCCCGAGGGGCACGCGCGCCTGGGCGAAATCCTGGTCAACCTGGGCCGCTGGGACCAGGCCCTGACCAGTTTCCGCCGGGCCCTCGAGATGGACGAGACCTGCGCCCGTGCCCACTGCGGCGTGGGCATCGTGCGCCTGCGCCGGGGCAGTTTCGACGACGCGATGTTCTCGCTGCAGCGGGCCATCGAACTGGCCCCGGATTGGGGGCAGCCCCGGGCGGAGCTGGGGTTGTTGTACATGCAGCAGTCCCAGTGGGCTGAGGCGGCCCGGGTCCTGGAGGAGGCGTGCGCCCTCGACCCGCAGGAGGCCACGCACTTGTCCCGGTTGGGGCTGGTCCACTTCCGGCAGGGTCAGCACGACCAGGCCATCGAGGTCCTGCAGAAAGCCGTCGATCTCGACCCCGATCTGGCTGAAGCCCACAGCCATCTGGGAATCGTCTATGCCGGGGCGAACCGCCTGGACGAGGCCATCGAGGAGTATCAGAAGGCCATCCGCCTGAACCCGGGAGATGCTCGGAACCATTACAACCTGGGCGTGGCCTTCTCGAGGCGGGGGGATTGGGAACGGGTCGTCGAGGCCTACGACCGGACCCTGGAGCTGGACCCCTCGGATCTCAACGCGGGCTACAACCTGGCCCTGGTACACGAGCACCTGGGACACAGGGAGGCCTGCCTCCGGCAGTTGCAGGCCACCTGGCAGGTCGCCGTCAGGAAACGGTCGGCGGCCTTCAAGTCGAAGATCAAGAAGGACCTGGAGCGACTTGGAGGTCGGACGCGCTAGGAACCAGCGGCGGGGATGTGGAAGGGTTTTCAAGTCGAAGCGGCCCGGAGCGGGCGCATCCAGACCAAGGAGAAGACGATGCAGTTCATCCGCGAGAAGCTGACAGGCCCGGTGACTCCGGAGGCCGAGGTCTCCCTGAACGGGGCCCTTCAAGAGCAGTTCAGACCCGTGGTTGCGGGGGCCCGGCGCGAGGTTTCGCGTCTGCTGGACCTGCAGGGACGGCGTGATCCTGTCGGCGGCGACGTGGTCTACACCCCAGAGGGCGAACTGCTCTATTACCAGGTCTCTCCGGGAAGGGACGAGATCGTGGCCGGGGCTGCCTGGCCCTCAGGGGCCAGGTCGCAACACTGGGACGCCTTCCGCACCCTGATCGCCCAGGCCCTGGGAACCGGGGACTGGGGGCCCAGCCCCCTGGTCTCCCGGGCCTTCCAGATGCTCCGGGAGGAGGCGGCTCCACTGCAGGTGGGGGACAAGGAGCGTAAGGCCGCTCAGGCCCTGGCCAGCCCCACGATCCGCCGGCTCCTGCACGTGATCACCCAGACTCCCGGCATTCCCCTGCAGCAGGCCGCCGAGGGGCGAGGCCTGGGCGAGGTCACCCGGGACGTGGACGACCTGGGGGAACTGGGGCTGGTCGCCCGGGAGTTCGAGGTCTTCTGCCGCTCCACCGACCAGAAGATCAGTCGGGTCACCAGTCTGGCTGCCCTGGACGACGCGGCGGGCAGGGGCTTCAAGTGCATCTACTGCGGCCGGGCCATCTCCGATGAACAGATCCTGCAACTGCTCACCGTGACGCCCGAAGGGGTGCGCCTCTCCCAGCCCAACGTGTGGCTGGCCATGCTTCTGGGCGGGCTCCTGCTCGACCAGGGGGTGGACCCCGCCCGAATCCTCTGGCGCCACGAGCCCGACCACAGGATCGTCGAGGTCTTCGCCGACGTGGAGGGCTCGATGGTCATGTTCGAGGTCCAGGAGGACGGGGTCAGCGCGGACTCCGTCTTCCGCTTCCTGTCCCGGGCCTCGTTCTTCGCCCCGGACGCCGGCTTCCTGGTCACTCCCAACCCGGCGCCCGGCAAGGCTCGCCGGGTCCTGGAGGGGCGCGAGGGGAACCTGAGGATCCTCGACGACCTGTCGACCCTGGGGGAAGAGCTGGCCGCGGCCCTGGAGGATACGTCGCATCGGGTCATCGGCCGACTGATGGAGGACTTCGTTCCCCGGACCCGGATTTCGCTGGACCGCCTCATGGGAGACTACTTCCTGGGGGCAGCGCAGATCTGCCCGTCGCCGTCCGCCCCGGTGGCCGGGTCGATGGTGGCCCCCAGGCTGGCCGAAGAACCCGCAGCACCCGTCCAGGAAGCGCGCAAGACACCGGATCCGATGGAACCGGCCGAGGCCTCCAGCCAGCCGGAGGCGCAGGTCGCTCCCGTCCAGGAACCGGCCGTGGCGGAGGCGACCCCCATCCAGGAGGAGCCAGGGCCCGTCGAGGCGGAGGTCGACCCTGCCGCCCTCGAGGTTCCTCCGCCCGATCTTCCGGCCCTGATCGGCGACTTCGCCCAGGAGATCATCCCGGGTCCCGTCGCGCTGGTCGGCGAGGACCAGGAGGACGTCCTGGAAGCCCTGGTCTCCCGGATCCTGGCGACCCTGAAGGAGTCCGGCCTGGCCGAGGGTGACGAGGAACTGCAGGAGCGCCTCCGCGAGGTCTCGGAGCTTGACGAGTGCTCGGCCATGCTGGCCGATTCCGACGGCATGATCTTCCTGGGAGAGATGGACACCGTCGATGAACCCGACCTGGTGGCGGCCTACCACGTCGACCTGGTCAACTCCCTGAGGGGCGCCCTGGAGGATGCCAATCTGGGAATCCTCGAGGGGATCCTCATGGACGGGGGCAGCAGTCGGCTGCAGGTCTACCCCGCCGTCGAGGGAGTGAGCCTGGTGGTCCACTCGGGCAGGGCCGCCACCGAGCACGAGGAGGAGGTCGGCCCCTCCTCGCCCGGGGAGATGGCCCTGCGCGAGGCCATCCTCAAGAAGGCCCTGGAGGGCCTGGTGCGCCTGGACGGGGTGCGCGGAAGTCTGGTGTCCCAGCGTGAGGGCCTGCCGATCGAGTTCATCCTGCCCGGGGACCTCGACGCGGAACTGGTCGCCTCGCTCCTGAGCCAGGGTCTGTCGGAGTGCGAGCACTTCCTGGAGCAGTTGGGCATGGGGCCCCTCCGCCAGGCGCTGTTGCACGCCGGTGGAGCCTGGTACAGCCTGATCCCGCTGGGGGCCGAGGGGGTCCTGGTCACCGTCCTGGAACCCGAGACCTTGCGCGAGACCTGGCTGCACCGTCTGGGCCGGGAGGCCCGGATGATGGCTTCGGTGTTGAACTAGTCGCGAACCCGCCGGAGAGCCGAAGGTTGGCCGCGGCCGGGACGAAGCCTGAGCCCGCCTCCGGGGCCCCAGGGCCCGGGAGTAGCGGGGGGGTCCTGGTCCTGGCTCGAGGTTCCCGAACCCTGCGGGGCGTCCAGCGGACCCTGGGCCTCGTCGGTTCGGCCTGGACGGTGGTCGGCAGCCAGCAGGATGCCCTGGATTACCTGGAGCGGCAGACCCCGGACCTGATCCTGGTGGACCTGGCCTGCTTCCGGGGCCAGGGCCCCAGGCTGGTGCGGGCCCTGCGGCAGGCCTGCCCCTCGCCGGTCCTGCTGGTCTCGGGGCGGGCGCTCGACCGCCGGGATCGAGGGCCTCTGCTGCGCCAGGCGGACGGTGTCGTGGCCAGTCCGGCTTCGCCCGAGTTGTTGGCCGACCTGCTGGCGGCGGCCCCGACGCAGCCAGACCCCCGGCTTCAACTCCTCCTGAGCCTGGGAACCATCACCCGGTCCCTGGCGTTCACCGCCGACCCTCGGGCCGTTCACGAGCAGCTCCTGGATCTGCTCTACTTCGAGCTGGGGCTGCCGTGCGCGTTGCTGGCCACCGAACCGCGGCGCACCTGTCTGGCCAGCCGCGGGGAGGAGGAGCGGCCTGTGGATCTCCTCGGCCTGCTGGGCCTGGTTTCTGCACACCCGGGTCTGCAGGACGGGGAGATCCAGGTCGTCGAGGCCGACGCGGGGGGACCGGATCTGGCCGCATGGTGCGCCCGCCAGGGCTGCGCCCGGGCGGCCGTGGCGCCCATCCGGGGAGGCGGGCGCTTCCGGGGGGCCTTCCTGGTCCTGGGGCCCATCCGGGGAGGCGGCCCCTTCCGCCCGGACGACCTGGACACCCTTTCGACGATTTCCGGTCAGGCAGCGGTCCTCTTGGACAACCTGGAGTTGCATCGGGTCGCCCGGGCCCGGCAGGCCATGGTCGAGAAGCTCCTGGAGAGGGTCATCTACGCCCAGGAGGAGGAGCGCAAGTGGATGGCCGCGGAGGTCCACGACACGATCGCCCAGTCGCTGGTCGGGATGCACACCATGGTCCAGACCTGTCGGCAGGTCCTGCACAGCGATCCGCCTCGGGCCGAGCAGATGTTGGATGGCCTGCGCGGTCTGGTGACCGAGAGCCTGGCCGAGATCCGACAGATCCTCTCCCATCTGCGGCCGGCCTCGCTGGACGACCTGGGTCTGGTTCCCTCCCTGGAGAACTATGCCCGGCGCTTCACCCAGGGTTCGGGGATCCGCCTGACGCTGCATCTGCCCGGTCGCAGCCAGACCCGACTGCCTCCCTTGTTGGAGACCACGGTCTTCCGGATCACCCAGGAAGCCCTGTCCAACATCAAGAAGCATTCGGGAGCGCAGCGCGCCCGGGTGGCCTTGGACGTAGGGACGACCGACCTGCGCCTGACCGTCGCTGACGAGGGGCGGGGCCTGGTCTGGTCGGAGGTTTCCGAGCGCTTCCAGAGCGGCGAGAGCTACGGTCTGCACGGGATGCAGGAGAGGGCTCGTCTTCTGGGAGGGACGTTCCGGTTCTCCAACGACCCCGGAGGAGGTGCGATCCTGGAGGTCGTGATTCCCCTGGCCCGGCCGACGCCCTCGGACGACTTCGGCCTGTTCCCCCCGGAAGCGGATTCCGACCTGCTCCTACAGGAAGTCCTGGGAGGCGAGTCCCAGGATGGCATCCCTGCCGTGCACCCCAGGAGGACCCCTTGAGCGAACCGAGAGCGGACCGACGCATCCGATTGCTGGTGGTGGATGACTACACCCTGGTGCGGGAGGGTTTCGCCCGCATGCTGGAGCTCTGTCCCGATTTCGAGGTGGTGGGCCAGGCCTCCTCAGCTCAGGAGGCCCTGGAGCGTTGTCGCCTGCTGCAGCCCGACCTGGTCCTGATGGACATCAAGCTGCCTGCCGTCAACGGGATCGAGGCCACCCGGATGATCAAGGAGCGGTGGCCGGCCATCGAGGTGGTCATCCTCTCGATGTATGACGAGGACGAGTACGTCCTGGAAGCGGTCAAGGCCGGAGCCACCGGCTACCTGCTGAAGGACGTCAGCCACGAGCAGCTCTTTGAGGCCGTGCGCGTGGTCCACGCCGGCGGTTCCATGCTGCAGCCCAGTCTGGCGCGCAAGGTGCTGCGCGAGTTCGTGGCGATCGCGGGATCGGCGGCGGCGCCCGCGGCGCTCGTCACCAAGGATCAGGAACCGCTCCTCCTGTCGGAACGGGAACTGCAGGTCCTGCAGGCGGTGGCCCAGGGGAACAGCAACCTGAGGGTGGCCGAGGCCTTGACGATCAGTGAGAAGACGGTGAAGGCCCACCTGCGCTCGATCTTCCGCAAGCTGGAAGTCGGCGACCGGGCCCAGGCGGTGGCCTTTGCGATGCGCCGCGGCTGGGTGGAATAGGCGGAAATCCACCGCCCGCTGCGGCCCTGGGGCCCGAGGATTCGGGAGCTCCCGGAATTCGAGGCGAGCGTTCCGTCCGCGACGGTTGAGCCCCGGAGTCCCCCGGGCCGCAGGACTCCGAGGGCCCGGTCGGCCCGCGCGAGCTCCTGTCGGGAGGAACCCGGGCAGGGCGGGGGAACAGGTGTTGAAATCTTTTCTGGACGCCCGGGCAACCGGGCAGTGGCGCGGAGGGCGCGATGGCGAAGAAGGAGCAAGGGGACGGCTTCTGGCCCCGGATGGTCATCACCCTGGTGGTCGTGGTCTGGGCCGCGATCCTGGGAGGCAGTTGGCTGGGTCATCGGATCGTCGAGAAGCAGCGCACCGGGGAGGAGTCGTCCCAGGCCCTGAACCTGCCCACGCCGCGGCCTCGTCCCTGGCGAACCGCCGACCCCGCCCTGCAGAAGGAGGTCGATGAGCAGCGCTCCGGAGTGACCCGGACGGGCCAGTCGCCCGCGCGCACCGTGACCGCCTCGCCCGTGGTGGCTTCGGCCAGTCCCAGGCCTTCGCCCGAGGCCACCCCCTCGCCCTCGGTCGAGCCTTCGCCCACGCCCGAGCCGTCGGCCACTGCCGAGGCCCGACCCGAGCCCTCGCCGGAACCGCGCTCCCCGAGCCCCACCCCTGCGGCGACCCGGAAGCCGCGGCCGACTCCGGTCGCCGAGTCCCCCTCACCGGCCCCGGCCTCGGAGGGCCCCGCGCCGACCCCGGCCGCGGCTTCCGCGGGGTCCTTCCAACTGCAGTTCGGGTCCTTCTCCAGCCAGGAGAACGCCCAGGAGCTGGCCGGTCGCCTGTCGTCGGCGGGGCAGGAGGCCCACATCGATGCGGTGGAGACCGAGCGGGGGACCTTCTACCAGGTGCGAGGCGGCGTCTTCCGCGACGAGACGGCGGCCCGCGACCAGGCCGACCGTCTGCGCAGTTCGGGCATCGACGTCTACGTGGTCGGTCAGTAGGCTTCCCGGCATGGAATCGAATCGGCCGACCCGCCTGGAGGAATATCGTCCGCCTCCGCACGGAAGCGCCGTGGCCTTGGGATTCTTCGATGGGGTCCATCGGGGCCATCAGGCCATCCTGCGCGGGGCCGTCGACTGCGCCCGGCGGGCCGGCCTGGAGCCCGTGGCCTTCACCTTCGCCAACCACCCGTCAACCGTGCTGGCTCCGGATCGGGTCCCGGGCCTGCTGAGCTCGCGGGAGGAGCGCTTCGGCCTGATCCGGGCCCTGGGACTGAGGGTCGTGTGGCTGGAGTTCCAACCCGGGTTCTCCCGCATGCCGGCCCCGGTCTTCGCCCAGGAAGTCCTTCGCGATCGCCTGGGTGCTCGGGCGGTCTCGGTGGGGCCGAACTACCGTTTCGGGCATGGAGCTCGGGGCGACGCCGGCCTGTTGAAGTCCCTGTCCGCGCCTCTGGGTTTCGAGGTCTGCCGGATTCCCGCCTTGGAGTCGGGCGGCGCCCTGGTCTCGTCCAGTCGGATCCGCAAGCTGGTGCGGCACGGTCGGATGGAGGCCGTCTCGGCCGCACTGGGGCGCCCCTACCGCCTGGAGGGCCTGGTCGAGGCCGGCCACTCGCGGGGGGCGGGCCTGGGGATGAGAACCGCCAACCTGCGCATCGGTGCGGATCGGGTCCCCCCCGCCACCGGGGTCTACGCCGTGTGGACCGGGACCGACGGGGACCTACGGCCCGGAGTGGCCAACTTCGGGACTTCTCCGACCTTCGGGGGCGGTCCGCACCTGTTGGAGGTCCATCTCTTCGACTTCGAAGGGGAACTCTACGGTCGGGCCCTGGAAGTGTTCCTGGTGAGCCGCCTGCGGGAGGAGTTGCGCTTTCCCGACGGCGGGACGCTGGCCCGTCAGATGGTGGAGGATGCCGCGAGGGCCCGAAGGATCCTCTCGGACCATCCCCGGCCGTCCAGCCTGATGGAAAGGGCCTGAGCGGCTCGGCATCGGATTGCCGTTCGGGGCAGGGGCTCTTACCAGGGCCGCGAAGAGCCGGCCGCCAGTCTCTTGAACAATCCCCCCGGGACTGGCGGAGGAGGACCCTGGTGACGGGTATGACGGGCCTGCTGCGCACCCCCCTGTGCGAGGTGCACCGCCGCGAAGGCGGCAAGATCGTGGAATTCGCCGGCTGGGAGATGCCGGTGGAGTATACGGGAATCCGCCAGGAACACCTGGCTGTGCGCACCGGGGTCGGCCTCTTCGACCTCTCGCACATGGGCGAGATCGAGGTGCGCGGGACGGGTGCCGCTGCGTTCGTCAACCACCTCGTCACCAACGACGTGGACCGTCTGGAGGCCGGCCAGTGCCTGTATACCTGCATGTGCGGGCCCGACGGGGGGATCCTGGATGACCTGCTGGTCTATCGGTTCCCGGACGAGGCCGGCGGGACTCCCCGCTACTGGCTGGTGGTCAACGCCTCCAATCGCGAGAAGGTCGTGGAGTGGATGGAGTCGCACATCCCCGGTGACGCCGGGATGAAGGACCTTTCCCTCTCAACGGCCCTCTTGGCGGTCCAGGGCCCCAAGGCCCAGGCCTTCCTGCAGCCCTTCACCGATACCGACCTGGAACAGCTCGGCTACTACCACCTGCTGGAGGGACACGTCTGCGGGATTCCCGCCGTGATCTCGCGCACCGGTTACACCGGCGAGGATGGCTTCGAGCTGTACGTTCCGTGGAACCGTGCCGAGGAGCTGTGGAACACCCTGCGGGCCGGGGGCGAAATCGTCCCCATCGGCCTGGGCGCTCGGGACACGCTGCGCCTGGAGGCCGGCTACTCGCTGTATGGGCACGAGATCAACGTGCTGACCACGCCCCTGGACGCCGGCCTGGGTTGGGTCGTGCGCTGGAGCAAGGCTGACTTCATCGGCAAGGCGGCCCTGGCCCGTCAGAAGGAGGGCCACGTCCGCAAGGCGATCGTCGGGCTGGAGATGCTGGGCCGGGGCATCCCCCGTCAGGGCTATCCCGTGGAGGGTCCCGACGGGCCCGTGGGGGTGGTCACCAGCGGCACCTTCTCGCCCTCCCTGTCCAAGGGGATCGCCCTGGCCTCGGTGGACATCGCCCACCGGGCCGAGGGCACCGAGCTGTCCGTCTCGGTCCGAGGTCGCCTGGAGCCCGCCCGGGTGGTCCGCCCGCCGGGGCGAGGGGAACGCCCAACCCATCCGAAA
>CAZQPM010000002.1:0-40582 GCA_964595195.1 uncultured Burkholderiales bacterium
CAGGGTCCGGGCCACGGCGTAGCCGTCCATGCCCGGCAACTGGATGTCCAGCAGGATGAGGTCGGGCTTCTCCTCCTGGGCCATGGCGATGCCGGCCGGGCCGTCGGGGGCGGCGACCACCCGGAAACCGGGTTTCTCCAGCAGGAAGGTGACCAGGTGGCGGTTCAGGTCGTGGTCCTCGATCAAGAGGATCCTAGGTGGCATCGGGCCCTCCTTTGAGGGGCAGGACCAGGGTGAAGGCGCTGCCCTTGCCGACTTCGCTTTCCGCCTGGACCTCCCCCCCCAGCAGGTGGGCCAGGCGTCGGCAGATGGCCAGGCCCAGGCCCGTGCCCTCGTGCTGGCGGGAGATCCTGGAATCCACCTGGCGGAAGGGCTGGAAGAGCTCCTGGAGGTCCTGGGGCGCGATGCCGATCCCCGTGTCGCGCACGGCCAGGCGCACCTGGGAGCCCGACTCGACCCCGGCCCGCAGGGTGACGCCTCCCTTCTCGGTGAACTTGACGGCGTTGCCCAGCAGGTTGATCAGGATCTGCTCGACGCGGCGGGGGTCGCTGGTGACCTCGCCCAGGTCGCCGGCCAGTTCCACCCGCAGGGTCAGCCCCTTGCGGTCGGCCAGAGGGCGGATGGTGGCCAGGGCGCGCTCCAGCAGTTCCGGCATCGAGAAGTTCGAGGGAGTGACCCTCAGCTCGCCGGCCTCGATCTTCGAGATGTCCAGCACGTCGTTGATCAGGTCCAGCAGGTGCCGGGCGCTGGTCCGGACCATGCCGATCTGCCGGGTCTGCTCGGGGTTCAGGGGGCCCGCCAGGCCCTCCTCCAGGATCCCGCTGAAGCCCAGGATCGAGTTCATCGGGGTGCGCAGCTCGTGGGACATGGTGGCCAGGAAGGCCGACTTGACACGGTCGGCAGCCTCCGCCCGGGCCTTGGCCTCGGCCAGTTCGGCGGTGCGCTCCTGGACGCGCTGCTCCATCTCCCGGTTGGCCGCCTCCAGCTCGCGGGTGCGGGCCTGGACCTGGCGTCGCAGGATGAGGCTGCCCACCACGCTGGTCACCAGGGCCAGGCTCAGGATCAGCCCTGCCGCCCTCAGCCAGTTGGGAAGCTTCAACTCGACACCTTCGGAGGTCCACCGGCTCAGCGAGCGGTAGTAGACCGAGTCGGGATGACTGCGGAAGTCGGCCAGGTGGCGGTCGATGGGCTCCAGGAGCCTCTTGGGGTCCCCTTTGGTGGTCGCAAAGTACAGGCTGTTGGGGTCGAAGACGACGCCAGTCTCCTCCAGGCCGGCCTCCCGAGCGTGGGTCAGGCCGTAGAAGCGGTTGGTCAGGGCGGCGTCGGCCTGACCCCGGGCGACCATCTGGAAGGCCGCCTGGTAATCCGGGGCCGGCACCAGATGGACCTTCAACTGGAAGCCGTGGGCCAGTTGCGCGAAGGACTCGTGCTGTACCGAACCCTCCAGGGTGGCGATGCGCTTGCCGTTCAGGTCCAGGAAGGACTCGATGCCCGACCCCTTGCGGGCGTAGGCCTGGGACCACGAGGCCAGGACCGGGATGCGGTTGAAGTCGAAGATCAGCTCGCGCTCGGCCGTGTAGGCCTCGTCGGGCATCAGGTCGATCTCGCCCCGAGCCAGGCGCTGCTGGCACACGGCGAAGGTTCCGGGGACGTACTCCAGTGTCCAGTTCTCGCGCCGGGCGATCTCCTCCAGGATGTCGACGAAGATGCCTTCCGGTCGGCCGGAAGCGGAGGTGGCCACCTTGGGCGGGTTCTGGTAGAGGCCGACCCGGACGGCCCGGGGCTCGGGCGAAGGGGGGGCGGGCAGAGCGGCCAGGCCTGTGAATGATAGGAGGACCCACAGCAGGAGCATCCGTAGGGGGCGCTTCTGACGAGGCGGCTGCCCGGGGCCGGCCCCCCGGGGAGTGCGACTCGGTTCACCGGCAGCCATGTCGGGGATCTTCTGGTCCTGGCGGGGCTCTCCTGTGCGGCCCGGCCCGATCGGGCGGCGCTCCCGAGTCTCCCAGGGAGGCCTGGGAGCGTTCGGAGCGAACCCGGAGGCCCGATGACAAGTCCCTTCCTTCCCGGGCAGAGGGTCCTGGCCGAGTCCGAGCCCGATCTGGGCCTGGGCGTCGTGGCCGGAATCCCGGATTCGCGCACGCTCCTGGTCAGCTTCCCGGCCACCTCCCAGTCGCGCCGCTACCGTCTGGAATCCGCCCCGCTGCGGCGCCTGTTGTTGCGGGCCGGCCAGGAGGCCGTGGGTCGGGAGGGCCTGCGCTTCCGCATCGAGTCGGTGGAACTCCGGGAGGGCCTGCGGGTCTACCACGGGGCCGGGCAGAGCCTGGTCGAGACCGATCTTTCGGACCGGATCCCCCTGGCCGACGCCCTGGACCGCTTGCGGGTCGGGCATCTGGGCTGGCCGGGCGACCTGGAGCTGCGCCGCGAGGGCTGGGAGATCCGGGCGGCCCTGCTGGGCACCCGGACGCGGGGCCTGGGCGGCGCCCGGGTGCGCCTGCTGGAACACCAGTTGTACCTGGCCCATCGGGTGTCCCGCATGGAGAGCCCCCGGGTCCTGCTGGCCGACGAGGTGGGCCTGGGCAAGACCATCGAGGCGGGCCTGGTCTTCAGCGCCCTGAGGGCCCTGGGCCGGGCTGGCAGGGTGCTGGTCGTGGTCCCCGAGAGCCTGGTCCACCAGTGGCTGGCCGAGATGGTCCGGCGCTTCCACGAACTCTTCCACGTGGTGGGGGCGGGCGCCCTGGGCGAGAAGCGCCCCCTGGCCGCCAGCCGCCGGGTGCTGGTGCCCCTGGGGGCCCTGCAGATGGGGCTCCTGGAGGAGGCCTGCCGCTACCGCTGGGACCTGGTCATCGTCGACGAGGCCCACCACCTGCGTCCGGGACAGCCCGCCTACCAGGCGGTCGAGAGCCTGTCGTCCTGTACGCGCGGTCTGCTTCTGTTGACCGGGACGCCAGCCCGGGGAGGCCTGGAGAACGAGTTCGGTCTGCTGCACCTGGTGGACCCGAATCGCTTCCCCGACCTGGAGACCTACCGAAAGGAGCGCCCGCGTTGGAGGGCGGTCTCCGAGGTCGCCCGGGACCTGCACGCCCAGGACGGCCCCTTCCAGGAGGGGCGGCACGGGGCCCTGTTGCAGAGTCTGCAGGCCCTGTTGCCCGAGGACCGGGCCCTGCACGGGACCCTGGATGCCTATCGCAGCGGCCGGTCCCAGAGCCCCGCCGACATCCTGGATGCCCTGGTCGACCGTCACGGCCCGGGCCGCGTGCTGTTCCGCAATCGTCGCGAGCGCCTGGCGGGCCTGTTCCCGGGCCGGAACCTGCACCCCGTGCCCCTGGAGGGGGAGGGCCCGGCCGCGCGCCTGGCCTGGCTGTGCGGCTTCCTGGACGCCAACCCCGACCAGAAGGTCCTGTTGATCGCGCGGCGCGCCAGCACCGTGTTGGAACTGCAAGAGAGCCTGCGCCTGAGCCGGGGGGCCCGGGCGGCCGTCTTCCACGAGGGCCTGCCCCTGGTCGAGCGCGACCGCCAGGCCGCCTGGTTCGCCGATCCGGAGGGGGCCCAGATCCTCCTGGCCAGCGAAATCGGCAGCGAGGGGCGCAACTTCCAGTTCGCCCACCATCTGGTCTTCTGGGACGTGCCCCTGCACCCCGACCTGATCGAGCAGCGCATCGGTCGCCTGGACCGGATCGGCCAGGACCAGCCGGTGGAGATCCATGTCCTGTTCCAGGTCGGTCAGGTGGAGGAGCGCCTCTTCCGCTGGCACCACGAGGCCTTGGGCTCGTTTGCCGGACCCGTGGAGGGGAGCGATGAGATCCTGCACGCCGTCGAGGTCCGACAGAACCTGATGGCGGCCGATTTCCAGGGCTTCCTGGAGCGCTCCCGGGAACTGGTGGAGCAGTTCCGGCGCGAGGCCCGGCAGGACGTCGACGTGCTGGTCGACCTGAACTCCTACCGCAGTGAGGAGGGCCGGGCCCTGAGCCAGGAGATCGAGGCCACCGAGGCGGCCTCGCGCCTGGAGGACTATCTGGGCCAGGCCCTGGAACGCTTCGGAGTGCAGGACGAGGAACTGGCCACCCCGGGCCTGCATCGGATCCGCCCGGGCCAGATGATGTTCGTCGAGTCCCTGCCGGGTCTGCGGGAGGACGGCCTGGTGGCCACCTTCCGTCGGTCCCAGGCCCTGGATCGCGAGGACCTGGAGTTCCTGACCCCCGACCACCCCCTGGTGGACGGCTGCCTGTCCATGCTGCTGGATGGCGCCGAGGGTACCGCCTCCGCCGTGCGCTGGCGGGGTGCCCCCGCTCCGGGGTTCCTCTTCCAGGGCCTCTTCCTGTTGGAGGCCCTGGGGCCACCCCGACTGGAACTGCACCGCTACCTGCCGGCGACGCCCCTGCTGGTCACGGTGGATCTGTCCGGGCGTCCCTGGGAGGGCCGACTGCCCGCCCCGGGCGGTCTGGACCGTCTGCTGGCCCCCACGGTCGGGGCCCTGCTGGCCCGTCTGGGCGACCGCCTGGAGACCCTGGTCGAGAGGGCCGAGAACCTGGCCTGCGAGCGCTCGGTACCCCTGCGTGGCGAAGCCCGGGACCAGGCCCGGCACCTGCTGGCCCAGGAGCAGGCGCGACTGGAGGAACTGCACCGCGTCAATCCCGCCGTGTCGGCCGAGGAGGTCAGCGCCCACCGCTCGCGGATGGGCGCCGTGCTCAAGGCCCTGGACCAGGCCACGCCGCGTCTGGACTCGGTGCGTCTGGTCCTGGTGGAGGCGGCCCGCCCGGCGCCGGCCCGCGGGCACTAGCAGCAATGCCCATGACTTAGGCTGGAACGCCGAGGATCCGATTGGCGAGAGGACTTGCCGCTCCGGGCGGGAAGTCAGAGCCCACGGTCGGGCACGACGGGCCATGCGCTCCTGGCGGATGGGCTTCCACGTGTGGGGCCGTTTCGTGTGTTTGCCAAAAGAATCGGGCCCCCCACTCTCTGGTGGCGGTGCCTGAACTCCGAACCCGAAGGGGGCAGCCGGCCATGCTGGAACTGCGGCACCTCAGCGTCACGTTGGACAACGGCAGGGAGCCGGTCGAAGTCCTCACAGACATCAACCTGTCCCTGGAGAAGAACCGGATCTACGTGATGACGGGCCCGAACGGTGGTGGGAAGTCCTCCATCGCCAAGGCGATCATGGGGATCTACCCGGCCTCCCGGGGGCAGATCCTGCTGGACGGCCAGGAGATCACCACCCTCGACATCCACCAGCGGGCCCGCCTGGGCATCGGCTACGCCTTCCAGCAGCCTCCCCGCTTCAAGGGAATCCCCGTGCGCGACTTCCTGCACCTGGCCGGCGGCTCCGACCGCCGGGTCAACCCGTGCAATCTCCTGGTCGATGTGGGATTGTGCGCCCAGGATTACCTGGATCGGGAACTGGATGCCAGCTTCTCGGGCGGTGAGCTCAAGAGGGTCGAGATCGCCAGCATCCTGGCGCGCCGCCTGAAGGTGGCGGTCTTCGACGAGCCCGAGGCCGGCATCGACCTGTGGAGCTTCCAGAGGTTGACCGAGACCTTCAGGGACCTCCACGCCAGACAGGATACGACGCTGGTCATCATCTCCCATCAGGAGAGGATCCTGCGTCTGGCCGACCAGGTCATCCTGGTCTCCGGCGGCAGGATCGCCGGGATCACCAGCCACGAGCAGGTCCTGGGGGACATCCGGCGGATCGACTCGGACTGCCAGTGCCGGCAGGGATGCAACCGAGAGGGGCGAGTAGATGTTGAATGTCATCGATAGGAAGCTGCTGGTGGAGGTCGCCGACCTCCACCAGATCCCCCAGGGTGCCTTCAACATCCGGAAGAACGGCCAGGGGGTCCAGCGCCACACCACGGATCGGATCAACATCGTCACCAAGACCGACAAGCCGGGCCTGGATGTCCTGAT
The DNA here is from genome assembly GCA_964595195.1 of uncultured Burkholderiales bacterium. Lineage (GTDB taxonomy): Bacteria > Vulcanimicrobiota > Xenobia > Xenobiales > Xenobiaceae > CAZQPM01. The sequence continues at coordinate 5,905 of CAZQPM010000002.1, forward strand.
CCAGCCGGGCACCCGCGGCGAGAGCGTGCACATCCCGGTGATCCTCTCGGAGGCCATCGAGGATCTGGTCTACAACACCTTCGAGGTCGGCGCCGGCTCGGACGTCCGGATCGTGGCCGGCTGCGGCATCCACAACTCATGCGAGCGCAAGGCCCAGCACGACGGAATCCACGAGTTCTTCGTCCGCGAGGGGGCCCGGATGAAGTACGTCGAGAAGCACTATGGCGACGGACCGGGCCAGGGGCAGCGGATCCTCAACCCCCGCACCGTGATCGAGGTGGAGGCCGGGGGGATCGCGGAGTTGGAGATGGTCCAGCTCAAGGGTGTCGACCGCACCCACCGGGACACCCTGGTGCGCCTGCACCGGAACGCCCGCCTGATCGTGACCGAGAGGTTGCTGACCCACCAGGACCAGGAGGCGCTCTCCGACATCACCGTCGAGTTCCTGGGCGAGGATTCCACCGCCCAGGTGATCTCCCGGTCGGTGGCCCAGGACAGCTCGCGCCAGGTCTTCCACCTGAACCTGCGCGGGCACGCCCCGTGTCGGGGGCACATCCAGTGCGACTCGATCATCATGGGGCAGGCCCAGGTCTCGTCGATCCCCGAGATCACGGCGTACCACGCCGACGCCAACCTGATCCACGAGGCGGCCATCGGCAAGATCGCCGCCGAGCAGCTGATCAAGCTGATGTCCCTGGGCCTGACCGAGGCCGAGGCGGAAGAGACCATCCTGAAGGGCTTCCTGAAGTAGCCCGGGAGGCGGTGCGGAGCATGCGGGTCCTCCTGGTCAACCCTCCGGACGAGACCGAGGAGATGCTGGGGGTCGGCCGGCGACTGGTGCATCGTTGGGAGCCCTTGGGCCTGCTCTTCGTGGCCGCCGTCGCGCGGGAGGCCGGGCACGAGGTGGCCGTGATCGACGCCCCCGCCGAGGACCTGGACCTCGAGTCCCTCAAGGCCCGGATTCGCAGCGCCGTTCCTGAGGTCGTGGGGATCTCCACCCTGACCTGCAGCGGGGCACCGGTCTGGGACCTGGGTCGGTGGCTGCGCGCCGAGCTTCCCGGGACCCGGGTGGTCCTGGGCAACATCCACGCCTCGGTCTATGCCGAGCAGTACCTGCGCCACGGCTGCTGCGACGTGGTGGTCCACGGCGAGGGCGAGTTCTCGTTCCGGGCGCTCCTGGAGCGCATGGGTCGGGGCGAGACCGACTACTCGGGGGTCGAGGCCGTCTCCTACCTGGGGGCCGACGGCACCCTGGTCCGGACCGGGCAGTGGGCGGTCGTCCCCGACCTGGAGGTCCTGCCCCTGCCGGCGCGCGACCTTGTGGATGGTCGCCGCTACGGCCTGGAGGGCCTGAACAACCAGACCTACGTCTGCCGCAAGGGCGAGCGGGCGGGCACCCTGGTCACCTCCCGGGGGTGCCAGTTCCGCTGCCGCTTCTGCGTGGTCCATCACGGTCAGCGGCCTCGCTACCTTCCCGCGGCGCGGGTGGTCGACGAGTTGCAGATGCTGGAGCGGGAACGGGGGATGGGCTACGTCTTCTTCCACGACCCGAACTTCATGGGGGACCGGAACCGTGTCCTGGGCATCTGCCAGGGGATCCTCGACCGGGGTTTGGGGATCCGCTGGGGCTGCGCCGCCAACGTGAACCTGCTGGACGCCGACCTCGTGCGGGCCATGCAGGGGGCCAACTGCCGCGAGATCGCCCTGGGGATCGAGTCGGGGGTCCAGAGGATCCTGGACGCGGTCGAGAAGCGGATCACCCCCGACCGGGCGCGCCAGGCCCTGGAGACGATCCGGGCGAACTCCGACATCCGCACCGTGGGCCTGTTCATCCTGGGCCTTCCGGGCGAGACGCGGGAGGACATCTGCCAGACGATGAGGCTGGCGACCGCGCTGGACCTGGACATGGCCCAGTTCAGCATCCTGACTCCGTATCCCGGTTCGCCCATCTTCGAGGACCTGGCGGCCCGGGGCGAGCTGGATACCGGGGTGCGCCGCGACGGGTCGGTGGACACCTCGGTGTGGAAGCGCTACTCCAGCTACATCATGTACACCGACCGGCTCCCCATCTGGGTGACTCCCGGCCTGACCGCCCGGGAACTGCGCCGCCTTCAGAAGCAGGCGCTGCGCCGCTTCTACCTGCGCCCCCGCCAGTTTCTGCAGCAGGTCCGGCGCCTGCGGCCAGGCGGACTGGTCTCCAGCGTGAAGCTGGCGCTGCAGGGCCTCTTCTAGGAGTTCTCGGGCGGGACGGCCTGCAGGACGGTCCTGCCGGTTCCCGAGTCGGCGGGGACCGTCGCCTGGCCTGGGGGAGTGGCCGGGCCGCCGACCTGCAGCAGGTCCAGGGTGAGCGAATCCGGGCGCTGGAAGCGATGCACCCTCACCAGGGCCCGGTTCAGGGCCAGGGCAACCTGGCGCTGCAGTTCCGGAAGGGCCCGGGCATCCTTGGTCGGTGTGCCGACCAGCACCAGGTCGTAGTTCGCTTTCGGGTCCAGGAATCGGTCGACCCGGAGGCCCTGGGCGTGGGCCTGGACCAGGACGCCCTGATGGATGGCCGTGGACACCTGGCTGGAGAAGAAGGGCCAGGTCTGGTCGGCATACTCTCGAACCAGCAGCAGGATTCGCGTCTCCCCTCGAGGGGGCAGGGGCATCCGGTCGAGGATTTCCTCCAGGGCGAAGCTCCAGTCCACCCGGCAGGGGGGCAGTGTGAAGAGAAGGGAAGTCGACCAGGCGCTCCGCGGGGACGCCAGCGAGAGCAACCGGCCCCCCACGCTCTGGACCTCGAGCTCGGAGAGGCGGGTGGGTGTGCTCCGGGCCGTGACGTCCCGGACGGCCCCCATCTCGCCTACCACCACCGAGTCGGCCTGGGGAAGGGGAAGACCCGTCAGCCACCCGCCGTTCAGGCACAGGCCCGTGACGACCACGAGGCCGACCGGGAGCCAGCGAATCGCGCCCAGGCGGGGCAGCCAGAAGCAGGCCAGGATGCACTCGAACCCCAGCAGGGGGGCGTAGTAGCGCGGCGCGCCGGGGGTGGTCATCTGCCAGGCCAGCACCCCGGGGAGCACCACCAGGAACAGGATCTCGGCGTTCCTCCGGCGGGCCTGCGGCAGGACCAGGGTCAGCACGACTCCGACCATCAACAGGGCGAAGAGGATCGGCAGCAGGCGCTCCTCCTTCAGCTTGACCAGGAACTCCAAGGCCGCGAGCACGGGGGAGAAGACCGGCCCGTCGCCGGTCGTCGGCTGGTTCCACGAAAGGCTCCCTCGGCAGTTCGTGCCCCAGGAGGCCGGAAGATACCGGGCATAGACGAGGCTTCCCGCCGCCACCCCGGCCCCGGTCACCGTGAGGAAGCGGACGAGTCGCTCCGCGCCCCGGATGGGGCGGTGGAGCAGGCTGAACAGTCCGGTGCCGGCGATCACCAGCTCGAGTATCCAGGAGAGGGGTCCGTGGTCGGCCAGCATCCCTGAGAGCCGGGACCCGGCCAGGGCCAGCGCGTTCAGGAGCATGAGCACCGGGAGGCAGACCCGGCGCAGGCGGTCGAGGCCTCCCGGGCCCCGGGCCGCGGCCAGCGTCTGGCGCACCAGCACCCAGGCCAGGAAGGGGGCCGCGAAGAGCGGGTAGGACCATTTCACCAGCATGCCGGCCGCCGTCAGGATCCCGAAGCCCCAGGAGGGCCACCACCGCCGGAAGCCGTCGCTCTCCAGGTAGAAGACGAACTGCAGCATCCACAGGGCGGCCTGCGGATAGTCCAGGTGGAAGCTGCGCACCGCGACGGTGGCCTGGGCCGAGGAGAGCAGGACCAGGGCGGAGAGGAAGCCGACCTCCCGATTCCATAGGAGCGTGCCGCATCGTTCCGTGGCCAGCACCAGGATCGTCAGGAAGAAGGCCTGGACCAGGAAGAACGTGACCTCGTGGGTGCCGAAGATCAGCAGGAAGGGGTAGGTGACCAGGTAGACCAGCGGAGGATAGCCCGTCTGGCCGGGGTCGGGCCAGTCTCCGACCAGGGGCATCAGGGCATTGAGCAGGTGGTAGACGTCCTCGCTGCGGGGGTCGCTGCGCCCCTCGATGACCCACAGGCCGTTCAGGAGCAGCGTCAGGACCAGCAGGCCCAGCAGGGTGGGATGGGTCGACCTCTCGGGCCGCAGGCCCGGAGGGGTGCAGGCGGGGGGGCGGGCAGAATCTGCCGCCGGTGCCTCGGGACGGTCCACGTGGAGGATTGTATCATCGGGCTTCCGGCAGCGACAACCCGAGGATCTTCCGAGGGTGCTGCTCCGGGCTGTCGGCGAGTACTGGCTCGAGCGCGAAAGGCGGCGTATGAACCGGGATTCACGCGGTTCCCAGACCGGAGGACCCACTCACCCCCAGGCCTCGTGCCACCATGATCTGCAGGCATTGCCTCGACATCATGGTGGCGCTGGTGGCGCCACGCCGCCCAGCCCACGCCAGCACCCAGCCCACGCCACGGCGCCCCAGCACGCCAGCGCGGGCCAGAGAGGCCGCGGGCACGGGACGGTCCGGCGGCAGGCAGGGACAGGAATCCGCTCGCCGCAGGGGAATGGTCCGGTGCCCTATGTTGCGTCACGCCTGGAACCTGATCCTCCGCCGGCCAGCCCCCTTCAGCCTGGTGCACTTCGTCACCAACCGGTGCACGGCCCGTTGTCCCCATTGCTTCCTGGATTTCGGGGATCCCAGGCATCTCCAGGACGACCTGACCCTGGAGGAGATTCGCGAACTGAGCCACCACGTCGGACCCGCGCTTTTCAACGTGAACCTCACCGGGGGAGAACCCTTCCTGCGCCAGGATCTGTGGGAGATCGCCGAGGCCTGGCTGGGGAACTCGGGCGCCCGCTCGCTGTACATCACCAGCAACGGAGGCCTGGTGGAGGCCGTGCGCCGATTCCTGGAGGCCTTCCAGGAATCCCCGTACCGTCGGGATCGCCGGGTGGCCTTCTCGTTCTCGATCGACGACTTCGCCGACGAGCACGACCGCAAACGCGGGGTTCCGGGCCTGTTCTCCCGAGCCCTGGAGAGCCACCACGAGGTCCGGCAGGCCGCCAACCCCAAGGTCATGGCCAACATCGGGATCACGGTGACCGACCACAACCACGAGCGCGTGGTCGCCCTGTACGAGCACCTGAAGGCCGAGCACGGGGTCAGGTCCGTCACGGCTACCCTGATGCGCGAGGCGGGGGTCGTCCGGGCCATCGCTCCGGAGGTGAAGGCCCGGATCCTGGTTGCCTATGCCGAGCTTTCCCGGCGGATCGCCCGGGACCTGGGCTGCGGGCGCCTCCAGGGCTTCGCGGGAGGGCTGCAGGGGCGCCTGATGAACGCCAAGCAGCAGATCATGCAGACCATCCTGGAGAGGACCTACCTCGAGCCGCGCTTCGAGTCCTGGTGTCCGGCCGCGACCACCTTCGGAGTCATCGCTCACGACGGCATCGTGCATCCCTGTGAGATCCTGGATCGCCCGTTGGGCAACCTGCGGGACTGCGGGATGGACCTCCGGGCCCTGTGGAGGGGCGGCGCGGCAGCCCGGGCCCGGCGGGACATCCGGCACAGTCGCTGTCACTGCACCTACGAGTGTGCCTGGACCGTGAACATCCTGTCCAATCCCCGGTACCTCCCGAGACTGGCGGCGGGGGCCCTGGGCCTGCCTCCCACGTTGTGGAGGCGACCGGCCTGCGGAAGGGATCCGGTCGGGACGGTGAGGGTGGACCCATGAGCTGCCCCGGGCCCCGCGTGGCCATCATCATCCCCTGTCGGCGGGTCGGTCCGATGGTGGTCCGCTGCATCGAGGCCTGCCTGGCGCAGGACCATCCCGACCTCCAGGTCCTGGTGGCCTGCCAGGAAGCGCCCGAGACTCGCGGGCTGGATCCGCGGCTGGTCTTCATCCCCACCGGTGCGGCCCGCATCGGGGCCCGCCGCAACCGGGCCATCGAGGCGGCCCCCGACGCCGACTACTACGCTTTCATCGACTCGGATGCCTATCCCCGGGGGGACTGGCTTCGCCGCGGGATGGCCGCGTTCCAGGCCTTGCCGGCGGACGTCTGGGCGGTCGGGGGGGCCAATCTGCCGCCGCCGGACGAGCCCCGGGCGGCTCGCGTGGTCGGCCACGCCTCCCAGTCCTTCCTGGTCAGCGGCCTGAGGGGATACCGCAAGCGGACGGGCCCCAGCCGCTTCAGTCTGGACCTGCCCACCTGCAACCTCCTGGTCTGGGGTCCGGGGTTGCGGGAGTTGCAGGGCTTCCGGGAGGAACTGGTCTGCGGAGAGGACCAGGACCTGTGCAGCCGGATCCTGCGGCGCGGTCGGCGGATCTACTTCGACGGGGAGACGGTCGTCTATCACCACGACCGCCCCCTGGTGAGATCCTTCCTGTTCCACAGGCTGCTGTGCGGGAACCTGGGCGTCCTTCCCGTCCTGAAGTTGCACCCCCATCCCCGCCACCTCTACATGCTGTTCCCCTTGCTGGTCTTCCTGGCCGTGGTGGGAGGCCTGCTGGTCGCCGCGGTGGATCCCGGCCGAGCCGGGGTGGCGGCGGTCCCGGCCGGCGTCTTCCTGGCGCTGTGCCTGGCGGAGGCCATCCGGTGGGCCCCACCGGGCGATGTTCCGGCGACGGTCCTGGCCCTGGCTGTGGGTTGCCTGGCCCCGGGACTGGGCACCCTGCTGGCCCTCCTGGGTCTGCGCCTGAATCTGGAGAGCCGCAACGATGAGCTCTGGAGGGGGCCCGGAAGCGCCAGGCGGTCTCAGCCCTCGGGTGCCGGGGGCCTCCCGGGGCCGGGCTTGGGTGCGGACTGACGGACGCGCGTGGCCACGGCGATGAAGGAGGAGTCCTGGCGCGTCGATTGCGGGCCGGGACCCGTGGCGGCCCGGACGTGGTGGCCGAAGGCCGACCGGGCCAGGATCTGCACGGTCTGATCCAACTCCCTCCGGCCGCCGTGGGATTCGAAGACGAAGAGCGAGCCTCCGGGTCTGAGCCCCCGGTAGAGACTGTCCAACCAGCGGACCTGCTGGTCGGCCGGAGGGGCCAGGGTCCGCCCTCCCAGGATGTGGACGTCCATCAGGAAGGCCACGTCGACCCGGTCGGTGGGCCTCAGCCCGGAGACGCCGGGCTCGTTCCTGATGACGCGGAACTCGATCCGGCTGAACACGGGGTCGAGCCGGGCGATCCAGGGCTGGACCCGGGCCACCGACGGGTCGATGTCCAGGGCCAGGACCCGTCCCCCGGGACCGACCAGGTCCAGCAGGGCCCGCGAGAAGTGACCGGGGCCCGAGCCGATGTCGGCGACCGTGGCTCCCTGCAAGCGCCGGGTCTCCAGATGCGCCCGCACCCGTTCGACCAGCGACGCCGCCCGGGTGCTGGAGAAGAAGCCCTGGGACCACTGCATGTACAGTTCCTGGGCGGTGGGGCCCCCAGCGTGGTCCGCCCGGGTGGCGGCAATCTCCAGCAGGGCTTCAGCAGGGTCGGGTCGGGACCCGAGGTAGTCCAGCATGGCCTGGTCGTAGGTGCTCAGCGGGGTTCCGGTGTCCTGCCCCAGGCGCTGGCGGGCCCAGCGGGCGTAGACGGTGTAGTGGTAGCTGAGGCTTGATCCCTCGGCGGCCCTGCGCTCGAAATCGGAGGCGGCCCGGCTCATGAGGACCTCGTCCCAGGGCCCCCCGCGCAGGGTGCCGGCGAAGGCTTGTTCAGACCACGTCAGGCCGGCCGAGGACCCGGACGCGTCGGGCCCCGGTCGGTCTCCCGGAGGACGGGCCACCTGCCAGGCCAGGAGCGTCAGGCCCACCACCAGCAGGGCCCTCAGGAGTTGGCGCCGGGTCATGGTGGGTCTGGGGCGGCCTGCGGCACGCTGCGGTCAGCGCTTCAGGGTGCGGTGCAGCCAGGAGCGCAGGTCCCAGGAGGGGGCGCCGTCCCGGGCCGGATAGACGAAGTTGGCAATCCGCCAGTCGCCTCCGATCCGGCGCAGGTAGACCTTGGCGGCGGCGACCTCGTGGCCGGGAACGCGATAGGAGACGCCGACGGGAACCCAGGCCAGATTCCCCCGGACGGAGGCCTGGCCCAGGGTCATGGAGGCCGCGTTCATCTGACCGTTCAGGTAGGGATCGAAGTCCAGCCAGGGTCGGTCGTCGCCGGGTTGGTTCGCGGAGATCTCGGCCAGCATGGAACCCAGTTCCGCCTCGAACATGGCCTGGTGCAGGCGGGTGTGCTCGCGCAGGTTCACCATGCCCGTGGCCTGGTAGGGCCGATAGAAGTCGACCACCACGGCCCGCGGATCCTGGGCTGTGGCGGGCAGCGACCCGAACAGCACGAGCAGCGCCAGAAGCGGGACCGGGAGGAGGACGCGTCGTCTCATCCCCGGGATTTCTGGTCCTGGCCCGAGGGATCCTGCCCGGGCGGGCAGGGCCGATGAGGCCGGCGAGGCTCGGTCCGGATCATCACACAGTCTGCTAGTTCTCCGCGGCAGGCTGGTTCCAGTTCTCGGCGGCGGGTTCGGGCCAGGGGTCGGTGGACAGCATGGCCAGGCGGTAGACGTCCTGATACTGGCCATCCACGTAGTACTCACCCCGCAGGAGGGCCTCGGGACGGAGCCCCGCCTTCTGGAAGGCGCGAGTGGCCCGCTGGTTGGAGGACAGGACGTGGACGTAGACCTTGTGCAGGTTCAGGCGCCGGAAGGCGAAGTCCAGGATGGTCTGGCACGCGTCCGTCCCGTATCCTCGTCCCTGGGCCTGAGGATCCCCGATCACGATGTGCAGTTCGGCCGTTCGGTTGATGGGGTGGATGTCCGCCAACCAGACGTTGCCGATGTACTGGGAGATGTCCTCGGTGTAGATGGCGAAGAACACGGCGTCGGTCCGCTGCACGCTCCGTTCATACCACCGGCCGTGCTCCAGCGGGCTGACCGGAAGGGCCCGGCCGACCTGGCTGGCCACCTCGGCCGAGTTGACCCATTCGAGGTAGCGCTCGGCCTCGGCCTGGCCGAAGGGTCTCAGCGTGACGGAGTTTCCTCGGTACATCGGGCCTCCTGGTGCAGATGGGTGGGGAACCGGGCCACCTCGTCCCTGGGACGGAGAACCCTCAGGGCTACGCGAGGGCGACGCGGATTCCTGCAGCCCTCGGGGGGCGGGTGGCCGATCGTCGGCCGCCCCATCGCCGTTCCCGGCCCGCGGTCTCCCGCTCATCTGGCTGGGGCCATCGGGAAGGAACGGCGCCCCGGGGGCCGGAAATGGCAGGACAGGCAACAAGTCAGCGAAGGCGGACCGGTCACCATGGAAGAAGCGTTCGATTCACACCTGGAACTCCTGGTCGTGGCCGGGGCCGGCAAGGGCCAGCGCCACGCGCTGGATCGACCGCAGGTGGTATTGGGGCGTCAGGACGCGGGGGACGACGAGACGGCCCGCGTCGTGAGCTTCCCCGACCCCACGGTGTCCAGGGTGCACGCCCATCTGGAGTGGGATCCGCGCCGGTGCACCTACGTGCTGGAACATCGCTCGCGCACGAACGCCACCGTCGTGAACGGCTCCCAGGTCGTGGGCAGTCGGGCCCTGGAGGTCGGCGACAAGGTCAAGATGGGCAACCTGGTGGTGCAGCTCCAGAGGTGCACCCGTCCGAGGCTCCGGCCCGAAAAGGAGGAGCCGCAGCCCCTGGACAGCAGCCTGTACCTGGTGGCCCTGCGAGGCGCCGAGCCGGGGACGATCCTGCCATTGAACTACACGTCCCTGACCCTGCGCGAGGCGCCTGGAGGCCCAGAACCCGTCGTCATGGTGCCGGGAGCCGGCCAGACCCAGGCCGAACTGCGCTGGAACGGACAGGAGTTCATGGCCCACCCCGTCGAGGGTGGCCAGCCTGTGCGGGTCCTGCGCTTCCGGCCCGGCCTGGTGTCCGAGACCGCGGCCAGCGACCCCGGTGGCGTGCGCCTGGAACCTGGCTGTCTGGTGGTCTGCAACTCGGCGGTCCTGACCCTGGCGACCCTGCAGGCCGCCGGGCCACTGGCCGAGGCGCTGCGCGCGGGGGAGGAGGCCTCGGGTCTGCACCCCCTGCTGGCCCACCTGGACCCCGACCAGATTCCCTGCTGGCAGGGACCCGAAGACTTCTCCCTGGTGGTCCTGTCCGGGCTGCGGCGCGGCAGCCGCTTGTGGGTCCGGCCCGAGTCGCTGGAGGGCCCGCTGACGCTGGGGACCGCCCCGGCCGATCTGGAGCTGCCCGAGAAGCGGGCCCCCCGGTTGGAGTTGCACTTCCGGGCCGGAGTCGTCGAGCTGCTCAACGTGGACGAGGCCTTGTCCTTCACGCACAACTGGGAGCTGGTCACACCCGGAGAGGAGATCCGGGTGGTCAGCGGAGACCGCTTCATCTTCGAGCGCACCGTGGTCTCCTTTGAACACGGGCCGACGCAGGCCAGGGTGGACGGCCTCTCGCTGTTCCTGGGAGGGGCCGAACTGCCGCTCCTGCGCCAGGTCAACTGTCTGGGCTACAATCCCCAGAGCGACCTGCGCATCGACGACCGCCGGTTGGGCCCGACCCACGGTTTCGTCGAGGTCCGCCCCGGCGGGGTTTTCTATCGGCACAAGGACACCCAGAGCCGGGTTTCGGTCCGAGGGGTGACGGTGGGTCCCGGGCAGGAGGTCGAGATCTCCGTTGGGGACGTCCTGGAGCTGCAGCCCGACATCCACGTGCGGTTGGACGTGCGTCACATGGAGGGCAAGCCCGGGGACCATATCCTGATCGGTCCCACCCAGGCCGAGTTGGACGCGGCGGCGGGCCGCAGCGCCGAGGGCGAAGACTGAGCTGAGGGCGCGGGACTTCCCGGTGGGGGGACAATTGCAGGGGCCCCGGTCCAGGACCGGGGCCCCTGCCACGAGGCTGCGGTCCGGCTACTTGTAGAAGTCGGCGTTCTTGGCGGCGAAGTGCTTCATGTTCTCGGGGAGCGCGTCCGCCGGGAAGATGGCCGACACCGGGCACACGGACGCGCAGGCGCCGCAGTCGATGCACTCGTCGGGGTTGATATAGCTCTGCTCGGCTTCCTCCGTGGTGTGGATGGCATCAACCGGACAGACCTCGGTGCATGCGGTATCCTTGACACCGATGCAGGGTTCAGCGATGACGTGGGGCATGGGATCCTCCTTGGTGGGTGAGGGCGCGCCCGGCGTGGGCACCGGATCGGGTTCCGTCGGTCTCCACGGTGGCCGGTCTGGCCCTCATCATTCGGATGATGGTTCGAATGACGTCTGGGACCTTCGGGGTCCGCGGGGATTGCCCTGCGCGTGGCCCCCACCGACCGCCCCCCGGCCCGCGAGCGCGGACACCGGCGCCCCGACTTCCCGGTTCTCGGGCCTCATCCGCCCGGAAAGGCCCGGGGCGTTCCGGAGGCCTCGGGATCCGCTGCCCGGCGGTTCAGGGTCAGGATCCGGGCGGACTCGACCAGCGACTCCTGGGGCGAGCGTTGGCAGCGGCCGTCACCCAGGCTCAGGACCTCCAGGGTGTCGCCGGCCCGAACGGGGCCTCCCCGGCGGACCACTCCGAAGATCCCCTCGCGGGGCATCACGCAGTCGCCCGCCTGTTCATACACGGCGCACCGGTGGTGGCAGGTCTTGCCGACCTGGCTGACCTCCAGGAGGGCCCGGGGACCGACCTTGAGGAGCGAGCCGACCGGAAGGGTCATGATCTCCAGGCCTTCGGTCGTGAGGTTCTCGGCGAAGTCGCCGGGTCCCACCTGCAGGCCTCGGGCCACCATCTGCCGGATCGACTCCAGGGCCAGCAGGGAGACCTGCCGGTGCCAGTCGCCCGCGTGGGCGTCGTCCTCCAGGCCGCGATCCAGGACCAGCAGGGCCTGGGCTGTGGCCCGCTTGCGGCCGCCCTTGCGGTCGCTGAGGTTGACCGAGATGACCCGGCCCTTGTCCCCGGGTCGGGGTGTGGTCATGATGGGTCCTCCTCGCGCATCCACAGGCCTGAACGGCCACCCTCCTTGCGCACGAGGCGCAGGTTGTCGATGACCATGGCGCGGTCCAGCGCCTTGCACATGTCGTAGACGGTCAGGGCGGCGGCACTGGCGGCCGTCCGGGCCTCCATCTCCACGCCTGTCCGGGCCTCGGTCTCGGCCGTGGCCGTGATCGTCAGGCCGGGCGCGGGTTCCCGACAGGGTTGCAGGTCCACGCGGACGTGGGTCAGGGCCAGGGGGTGACACAGAGGGATCCACTCCCAGGTCCTCTTGGCCGCCATGATCCCCGCGATCCGTGCGGCCGCCAGCACGTCCCCCTTGCCCGCCTGTCCGGAGGTGATGGCTTCGAGGGTTCCTGCTGCCATGCGGACGGTGCACGCCGCCACCGCGCGGCGGTGGGTGACAGGCTTGGCCGCGACGTCGACCATGCGCGCCTGGCCCGCCGCGTCCAGATGCGTCCATCCGCCGAGGGGTCCGGTCTGGCTCACAGGTCAGCCTCCGATCTGCGACATCGGTCGCCGGGGGCAACCGTGATCCGGGCGACTCCCGGGCTTGGCGGCCACGGCCTGGCGCAGCAGGCGCAGGACCTCGCCGTCGGAGCCGCTGCGCAGGGCGGCGTGGACCTCCACCTCCTGGTCGTGCAGCAGGCACGGGCGCAGTCGGCCGTCGGCGGTCAGGCGCAGGCGGTTGCACGCGCCGCAGAAGCCGTGGGATTGGGGGGAGATCGTCCCCAGCGTCCCCTGGGATCCGGCGAAGCGATGGTAGACCGCAGGCCCCCACCCGGCCGGAGCCGAGTCGTCGGGCGCGGGCAGGAGGGTGCCCAGGCCCGCCTGGAGGCCGCGGGCTGCCAGGTCGGCCAGGATCTCCCGGCTGGGGACGTGGTCGGCAGGCGCCGGGCCCTGCGCTGAGGGCCCGGCCAGGCGGCTGGTGCCCAGGGGCATGTATTCGATGAAGCGAACGTGCACCGGTCGTTCCATGGTCAGCCGGGCGAAGGCCAGGAGGTCCTGCTGCAGCGAGCGGGCCACCACGACGTTGACCTTGACGGGGGTCAGGCCGACCTCCAGGGCCGCGTCCAGGCCCCCCAGGACCGTGGCCAGGTGGCCTCCGCGGGTGATGTGCGCGTAGACCTCGGGATCCAGGGAGGGGATCGACAGGTTGACCCGCTCGAGGCCCGCCGCCTTCAGCGCCCGCGCGCCGTCGCGCAGGCGCACACCGTTGGTGGTCAGGGCCACGGCCCGAGCGCCGGCCCGCTGCAGCAGGCGTTCCACCAGCTCCGGAACTCCCGGTCGGACCAGGGGCTCGCCGCCCGTCAGGCGGACGCGGGTCAGCCCCTCGCCGACGGCCAGGCGCACCAGGCGCTCGATCTCCCCGTCGGTCAGGAGCTGGTCGGCGGGTCTGAAGGGGATGCCCGAGGCGGGCATGCAGTAGCGGCACCGCAGGTTGCAGCGGTCTGTCAGCGAGATGCGCAGGTAGTCGATGCTCCTGCCGTGCGGGTCCCTGGCCACCGGCCACCACCTCTGCGAACCCGGCCGAACCGGGCGAAGTCGGCGCGCGCCCTTCTCCGCGGATCTCTTCCAGGCCTGCCGCGGGGTCGGGAGCGACGCGGTTGCCCGATCTGCTACAATCACGGCATCGGCGAACGCCCGCGGGCGCTCGCATCTCCGCCCGCAACCGGCACCTGCCGGTCGGGCTGCGGCAGGGGGACCTGTGGTGATCCGTCTGGACGAAGCCCTGACCCGCGTCCTGGCGCGCATTCCCGTGCTCCCGGCCGAGGGCGTCGAACTGGTGGAGGCCTGGGGGCGCGTGTTGGCCCGGGACGTGCTCTCGGACATCGACGTCTCGCCGTTCGACAATGCCGAGAAGGACGGCTACGCCGTGCGCGCCGCGGACACCGTCGGGGCCTCGCCGGACCGGCCGGTCTGCCTGCAGGTCCTGGAGTGCATTGCGGCGGGGTCGGTTCCGAAGCGCCCCGTGGACCGGGGGCAGGCTTCGCGGATCACGACCGGAGCCCCCCTCCCCGAAGGGGCCGACGCCGTGGTCATGGTCGAGGACACCGGGTCCCTGGACTCCGGCCGCAGCGTCGCCATCCGCATGGCCGTGGAGCCCGAACAGAACGTGCGCCGCCGCGGGCAGGAGGTTCGGGCGGGGCAGGTGGTCCTGGCGGCCGGTGAGGTCCTGGGAGCGGCGGCCCTGGGACTGGCGGCCGCGGTGGGGCACGACAGGCTGGACGTCCACCGTCGGCCCCAGGTGGGGCTGGTCTCGACGGGCGACGAACTGGTCGAGGTCACCTGCCGGCCGGGGCCCGGGCAGATCCGCAACAGCAACAGTTACGCCCTGGCAGCCCAGGTGCTGCAGGCCGGCGGTCGACCGCACCTCCTGGGGGTGGCCCGGGACAACGCTCGGGATACGCGGGCCCTGCTGTCCCGGGCCGCCGACTACGACGTCTTGATCAGCACGGGCGGGGTCAGCATGGGGGACTTCGACGTGGTGCGGACGGTGTTGGAGGAGTTGGGTGACCTGGACTTCTGGCAGGTGGCCATGCGCCCCGGGGCACCGCAGACCTTCGGAACCATCCAGGGCACGCCGTTCTTCGGCCTGCCGGGCAACCCGACATCCACGATGGTGGGCTTCGAGGTCTTCGTGCGGCCGGCCCTGCGGCGGATGGCGGGGTTCCGGGCCCTGGAGCGCCCGCGGGTGACGGCGCGTCTGCAAGCCGACTTCACCAAGCCCCCGGGGCGGTGCCACCTGCTGCGAGGACGCCTGGAGGTGTCTGCGGACGGAGGCTACCGGGTGGGCCTCTCGGGAAACCAGTCCTCGGCCCTCCTGGGGGCGATGCATCGGGCCCACTGCCTGGTCCTGATTCCAGAGGAGGTCACCACGGTGCCGGCCGGAAGTCCGGTCACCTGCATCCGCCTGGACGTCGAGGAGGGCACGGTCCTGGCGGCCGGCCGGTAGCTCCCGCGAGGCGGACGCGATTCGCTCCGGGCGGCGGACCCGGGCAGGCTGGCGCCTCCGGTCCGGCAGCGCCCGGCGTGCCCGGTCAGATCCGGCCGGAGTCGGAAGCCCGGCGGCCAGCACCCTGGAGGGCGGCGCCGACCAGGAGCAGGAGGCCGGCCCCCGCCAGCGCCCAACCCAGGCGCCAGGAACCGGGACGGAAGACGAACTCGACGCGATGTCGCCCGGGGCCCACGGGTATCGCTCGGAAGTTGCCGTAGGCGCGGGCCACCGGAACCCGGGCTCCGTCGACCCGGGCCTCCCACCCCGGCCACCAGGTGTCAGCCAGGACCAGCCACCCGGCACCGTCGGCGGACACCGACAACAGGACGCGCTCAGGTTCGTCCACGACGAAGCGGACCTCGCCGTTCTCGAAGGTTCGACCCGCGGGGGCCACGGTCGGCTCCGCTTCCAGCAGGACCGCGTGACGGGCGTCGAATCTTCCATCGTCCAGGCCCCTCAGGAGGTCTCGTCGGTTGGCGACGACATGATGCCCGGGAACCAGGAAGGCGCGGTCCATGGCCTCCGGGTTCTCCCAGATCGTCAGGGGCGTTCGGGCCACCAGTCGCCAGCCGGGGACGTGGGCATCAGGGTAGGCCACCAGGTAGCGGACGGCCATCAGGTCGACCAGGGGGCTGTCGGGTCGCGTCAGGGGGAAGGCCTGGGGGCCGAAGCGGACCTCTTCGGGCAGGTCGCCGTGCTCCATGACGTGCAGATACTCGGCTACGGTCCGGGGGTACAGCGAGTCGTAGCCGGCCACGTCGCGCAGGCGGTAGGGCTCGAAGGAGCGGGGTCGGTAGGTTCCCAGGCCCATCACCCGGTGGCTCCCGGCGTGGGCCGAGAGCCAGGTCGCCGTGGGATTCGGGGGGTAGATCCAGTCCCGGGGCACCTGGGGCGTCTGGCGCAGACCGAAGCAGGCCAGGTCCAGGACCGTCAGCAGGACCAGGGCCCGGGGGCTGCGGCGCCAGGCGGCCAGGGCCAGGCCCGCCACCAGGAATAGCGGCCAGCCCAGGGCCCAACCGGCCATGTTCCAGGTCCGCTGCCCACCCTCCCGGACCGCCCGGGACCATTCGCCGTCCGACGGGAAGGGGGCCCTGTCGGGCAGGCGCACCATCTCGGGGCTCTGCAGCAGGGCCTCCAGGCGCTGGGCAGCCCCGCTCTCCAGCGTCCAGGCATAGAAGGCCAGCCCCACCAGGGCCAGCAGGGCGACGCCGGCCAGGGTGCGCCCTCGTTGCGGCAGTCGGCCCATTCCGAAGGCTGCAGCCACCACGCCGCAGAAGCCCAGGAAGTAGCCCAGGCGGGTGGGGATCAACTGTGAGACCAGGGGCAACCGGGCCAGCAGCAGCCACAGCGGGGTGGCCGGCAGCAGGGCCGCTCCCAGGGCCAGGCCGGCCAGGGCTCGGGGCAGTCCCCTCTGGCACGCCCCCAGCCCGGCCAGGGCCAGGGGGACGACCCCGAAGTAGACCACCAGTTCGGGGAAGATGAAGTAGCCGCTCAGGGTGCGCCGGACCGCGAAGTGGGTGGCCGGACTGCCCAGGGCCTCGGGGGTCAGCAGCGTGGCCGGAAAGCCGGCGGCCGCCTGGCGGTACACCGACATCTGGTATTCCGGCGTGATCACGGGGCGCTGCGCGGCGCGCAGAAGCTCCAGGCCCGGCAACAGTTGAGGCGCGGCCAGCAGCAGGGCGCCCACGACCAGGACGGCGCCCCGCGGGAACTGGCCCGGGTGCCGGTCGGCCCGGGCGCGCAGGAACGAGGCCACGGTGACCATGCCCAGGGCGTAGAGGCTGAATTGGATGTTGCCGCAGATCATCAGGAGGGCCAGGGCCAGGGCCCCTCCGGGGACCCCCCTCCAACCGCGGCGGGCGGACTCCACGCTGAGCAGGACCAGGGGGACCAGGCCCGTGGTCACCACCGAGAACTCCAGCGGACTCCAGCACAGGGTGTAGGGGTTGAACATCCAGGCCACACCGCCCAGGAGGCCTCCCCAGGCCGTGGTGCCGGCCCGGCGCAGCCAGCGATCCATCAACCAGCCGGCCAGGAAGGTGTGCAGCCACAAGAGCACGTCGTGGGCCAGCGCGGTGGGAAGGAGGAACAGGAGCAGCAGGCGGGGTGGATACAGGAAGCCCGTCAGGCCGTCGGCGTAGAGGGGGTAGCCCGCGAACGAGTAGGGGTCCCACAGCGCGAGGCTGCCCCGGCGCAAGGCCTCCCCGAGAAGCAGGTTGGCGGGGTGGTATTGCAGGATGGCATCGAAGAGATCGAAGTTCTGCAGGGTTCGCGAGGGATCATACCAGGGGGGGGTGAGGAAGAGGAAATCTCCGGCCTGGAAGGTGCGTCCGGCCAGGACGGGCAGGTAGAAGGCCGTGGCCAGGGCCAGGAACAGCCAGAACCGGCTGCCTTCGGTGCGAAGCAGGGGCGGGGTCTCGCCTTCCGGGCTGTCCTCGGGACGGGGCGTGGCGGCTTCCACCGGCCCATTCTGTCACCGGGCCGGGCAAAAGTCCAGAAGTCCGCAGGGCCCCATCGCCGCGGTCCTCAAAGCCGCCCGCGGGAGGGCCTGCCTCCCGCGATTCCGGGGCAGGGACGGATTCGGGCGGGGACGGCCCTACAGGTCGGGCGAGTAGGAACCCGGCAGGGGAGGCGGCAGGCGCCTCAAGTCGCCGAGGTACAGGACGGCCAGTTCCATCGCGGCGCGGACCAGGTCCCGGGGGCGGACCCGCGATCCGCCCACATCGCGCCACTCGGGCAGGGGATACTCGTAGAAGGCCCGCCCTTCGGCCTCGGGTCGGTGCTGCCGATACCAACGGAGCAACCGGCCCAGGAACTCGACATCGAAGATCCAGTGCGATCGGAAGGGCTGTTTCAGCGCCTCTTCCAGCGCGGGCGTGCGGCGGAACATTTTGGCGCCGCACTGGGTGTCGTAGACCGGCAGGCGCAGCATCGGCGACGCCACGGTGGCAAAGACCCGGCCCATGTAGTGACGCAGCGGGCGGCGTGCGATGTACTTGCCCAACAGGCGCACCCGGGAACCCAGGACCGCGTCGATGTCCGGTCGCTCTTCCATCAGGTTCCGGAACAAGGCGATCGTGGAAAGCGGCGTCGCCAGGTCGGCATCCCAGTAGGCGACCAGGTCGGCGCCTCGGTCCAGGCCCTGCAGCAGGCCCTGGCGCACGGCTTCGGCCTTGCCACGGTTGGAGGGAAGGCGCACCAGGTGGGCCCGGCCCCGGTAGGGGTGGATCAGGTCCTCCAGGATGGCGGCCGTCCGGTCCCGGCTGCCGTCGTCCACGAAGATCGCGCTCAGCCCCTCGGAGGCCTGCTCCAGGAAGCGTTCGAAGCGGGGCACCTGGAGGCGTGGGGCCTCGTTGTAGCAGGGAATCACCACGGCCGTGCGCAGGGCGGCGGGTTGATGCAGGTTCTGTTGTCCGGGTGGCATCGCCGGGCCATTCGCCCCGGAAGCCCCCCAACCTGTCGCCTGGGGTTCGGGTGTCCCCAGGAGGGCCGAGGGGGGACAACCCATCCGCACGGATCGGATCCGGGGATTCGGTGTTTGAGATCGAGGAGAACCGGGGTAGCAGGGACAAGGTTGGAAGAACCGGTCGACCCGCAGGGCCGTCCGGCGTGCTGTCGCAGAGTTCCCCCGCCCCGGCGGGGCTGATCCAGGAAGGAGATTCGACCCGATGCTGATCAAGAAGCCTCTGATTGACCCCCTGAACAAGCAGATCGAGATGGAGTTCTTCGCCGAGACGCAGTACATCGCCATCGCCGTGTACTTCGACTCCGAGGGCCTGCCCTCGCTGGCCTCGTTCTTCTATCGGCAGGCCGAGGAGGAGCGCTCGCATGCCATGAAGTTCGTGCACTACATGCTGGAGGCGGGGGCCACCCCGGTCGTGCCGGCCCTGCCGCTGCCCAAGAACGGCTTCGCCAGTCCCGTCGAGGCCGTGGAACTGGCCCTGGCCCACGAGATGAAGGTGACCGATTCGATCAACAACCTGGTCGACCTGGCCCTCCAGCACAAGGACCACGCCACGGACACCTTCCTGCGCTGGTTCGTGACCGAGCAGGTCGAAGAGGTCTCCTCCATGTCCAACCTGCTGCAGGTCGTCAAGCGGTCGAACTGCCAGTTGAACTGGGTCGAGTCCTACGTGAGGCACCTGGGCAAGGAGTAGTCCGTCGCCGGGCCGTCCGGGGGGGGGGAAGGTCGGCTTGCGGGCCGCCCCCTCCGGACGGTTCCGCGGGAAGGGGAGTCCCATGGAGAACCTGATCCCCCTGGCCGTCGTCCTGGTCCTGTGGTTCGTGATGGTCCGTTGGGTGCTGCCCCGGCTGGGGGTGCCCACCTGAATGTCCTCGTCCTGCCGCGTCGAGTTTCGGCGCGATGACCACGAAGAGGAACGGAAGGCCCCGAATCGTCCGGATCCCCCGGACCTCCCGGAAACCATCTGAAGGCCGGAAGGTTCTGGCCCGGGGGATCCATCCCGCTTGCCAGCCGGCCCGGAAGTGGCTAGTCTGGGCTCATGTTCTCCCAGTCCTCTCCGAACCTGCGTGCCTGCGGGGATCCAGCCGTCCTGGGCCAGAACCGGCGACCCTCGGGCCGTGGATAGACTCCTGTCCTGGTGGAAGGGCCCCCCTTCCCCGGAAGAGGCCCGCAGTCCGGCCCCCCTCCCGGACGATGGCCGGGTGGGCGGATTCCGGATCCTGGGGGTCCTGGGTCAGGGTGGTACGGCCACCGTCTACGAAGCCGAGGCCTCCGAAGGCCATCCCGCTGCAGTCAAGATCCCCCATCGGGGTCCCCTGTCGGACCGGGAGTTCGTCGCCAACTTCCGGCGGGAGGCCGAAGTCGGCGTGGACCTGCGCCACCCCTCCATCGTCCGCGTCCTGGAAGCCGGCGTGTACGCCGCCTGCGGCTTTCGCGAGATCCCCTACTTCGCCATGGAGCGCCTGCACGGGCAGGATCTGGGCAGGGTTCTGCGAGACCGCGGTCGTCTGCCGCAGCAACTGGCCCTGCGGATCACCCGGGCCCTGGCCGATGCCCTGGACTGGGCGCACCAGAGGGGGGTGGTGCATCGGGACATCTCGCCCTCCAACATCTTCCTGACCGATCACAAGTCGGTGAAGGTCATGGACTTCGGGATCTCCGCGGTCTGCAGTCGTCGGGGCCGAGATCAACAGGGACGGGGGCTGGGCCTGGGGACCCCCGCCTACCTGGCTCCGGAACGGGTCGCCGACGACCGCCTCGTGGACCCCCGGGTGGACCAGTATGCCCTGGGCTGCGTCCTGTATGAGATGCTGACAGGACGCCCTCCTTTCGTGGCCGAGAAGGCCGAGGACGTGCTGCGCATGCACCTTTCCCGGGAGGTGCCGCCGCTGCCGCTGGAGGTGGAGGTGGCGCCTGGGGTGCAGAGGATCCTGGCGCGTCTGCTGCAGAAGGACCCGGCCTCTCGCTACCCCTCGGCCCGGGAGCTGCTGGTGGACCTGGCCGAACTGGGGTGACCGGAACCCGGCCCCGGGGCAGGAGGGAACGGCCCCCCCGGCGCGCAAGGACCTGGGACCATGCAGAACAGACTCACCCTGGACGGCCTGCCCTTCGCCGATCACCCCGCCCTCTTCGGGGCCGACCGCACTCCCGGCCTGGTGGCGGCCGATGACCTGAAGAAGGGCCTGATCACCACCTGGTGGCGCGACCAGGGGCAGACGCGGCGGCAGGAGGAGGCCTTCGCTCCCTTCCTGTGGCTGGCTGACCGGTCCTTGCTGGGCGGCTACCGCGGGGAGGCCGAGGTGGTCGACCTGCAGGGTGAGGGCGAGTTCCGCTTCCTGGTGCGGGTCCCCAGCATGGCGGACCTGCGCTCCCTGAGCAAGCACGTGGCCGCCGCAGCGGGGGTCAGCCCCAACCACCCCGATTCGCCCCAGCTCTTCCACGGGGATGCCGTGCACCTGTACCTGATGAAGACGGGTCGCACCTTCTTCGGTGGGATGGCCCTGGGCGACCTGCGCCGGATGCAGGTGCACCTGGCCGCGGACGTGGCGGAGGGCTTCGAGTTCAGTGTGCCGGACCGCGACCCGCTCCTGGGCCTGGCTCTGACGACTCCCCAGGGAGCCGTGCAGACCTTCTGGGTTGCCGAACTGGGAGAGAAGCAGGTCCTGGAGGCCTTCGTGGCCGAAGTCCAGGCCTGCGACCCGGACGTCCTGGAGGGTCACAACCTCTTCAAGGGGATCCTGCCCTTCCTGGCCGCTCGGGCCCGGACCCACGGGGTCCGACTGGCCCTGGGGCGGGACGGCGCGCTGCCCGGGTCGCGGCCCTCGCGCCTCCAGGTCGCCGAGAAGACGCTGGACTACCCCCGCTGGGAACTGGCCGGCCGCAGCCTGCTGGACACCTGGATCCTGGCCCAGATGTACGACGTCTCCAGCCGGGAACTGGAATCCCTGGGACTGCACGACGTGGCCGTCCAGTTGGGAGTCGCCAGGGCCAGGGGCTCCCTGGAGGAATGGGAACTCCCCGGAGTCTTCCGCAGGGACCGCCCTCGGGCCGAGGAGGCCTTCGGCCAGCAGATCCAGGAACTGCGCGCCGTCGCCGACACGTTGACCTACCCCTACTTCCTGCAGTCCCAGGTCTTCCCCCACGCCTACCAGAACGTGATCCTGCGCGGGACGGCCACGCGGATCAACAGCCTCTTCTTGCGGGAGTATCTCCGGCAGGGGAGGGCCCTGCCGCCCAGACCGCTGGTCAAGCCCTTCGCAGGGGGGCTGACCGCCCAGGAGCACGAGGGCCTGGCCCTCAACGTCCTGCACTGCGACGTGCAGTCGCTGTACCCGTCCCTGATGCTGACCTGGGGCCTGCGCCCCAAGGGCGACACGCTCGACATCTTCCTGGGCATGCTGGGGCGGCTGCGTCAGTTCCGCCTGGAGGCCCGGGGCCTGGAACGCCAGGCCCGCGAGCCCGAGGAGAAGCGCTTCTATGGAGCCCTGCAGAACACGTTCAAGATCCTGATCAACTCCTTCTATGGCTATCTGGGCTTCGGCCAGGGCAACTTCGCCGATTTCGAGACCGCCGCCGAGGTGACGGCCCGGGGGCGCGAGTTGCTGACCCGGATGATCGCCTGGCTCAAGCGGCAGGGAGCGAGGATCCTGGAGGTGGATACCGACGGCATCTACTTCATTCCGCCCCCCTCGCTGGCCGGACCGCAGGCCGAGGAGGCCCTGGTCGAGGCCCTCAACGCCGAACTCCCCGAAGGGATCCGGGTGGACCTGGACGGACGCTACGTGGCCATGTACTGCCACCGGATGAAGAACTACGCCCTCTTGGACGCGGCAGGAACGGTGACCCTGCGCGGGTCGGGCCTGCGCTCGCGAAGCCAGGAACCGTTCCTGCGCCAGGCAACCGAGGACATGCTGACCCTGGCCATGCAGGGAAGGACTCCTGAGATCCCGGCTCTATTCGACGGTCTGGCGGCGGACCTGCGGGCCCGCAGGCTGCCGGTGAAGAGCCTGGCTCGAACCGAGACGCTCTCGGAGTCTCCGGACGGTTATCTCAAGAAGATCGAGGCGGGCTCCCGGAATCGGGCCGCGGCCTATGAACTGGCCCTGGCCTCGGGCCGGGACCTGCGAGCCGGGGATACCGTGTCCTACTACATCACCGGCGAGAAGGCGACGGTGACGGCCTACGACAACTGCCGTCTGGTGACCGACCACGACCCCACCCGCCCGGACGAGAACCCGGCCTACTACCAGAAGAAGCTGCGCGAACTGTACCGCAAGTTCGCCCCCACCCTCACCCTGCCCGACTGGAAGCCGTAGGCGTCGGAAGGATCAGGACCCCTCGCGCAGTCGGTAGCGCTGCAAGCGGCCGTTGACGGTGCGCGGAAGCTCCGGGACGAATTCCAGCCAGCGGATCTGTCGACAGGGGGGTTGCTCGGCGTTGACCCGTGCACGCAGGGCATCCGCCAGCTCCCGAGTGGGTTCCAGGTCGGCGGGAATCACCACGAAGGCCCGCAGGCGGGTCAACCCCTGCTCGTCCTGGCTGCCCACGACCGCAGCCTGGAGGACCTCGGAACTCTGCAGCAGGTTCTGCTCGATCTCCGCGGGTGAGACCAGCAGGCCGGCCACGCGGATCATGTCGTCCGAGCGGCCCGCATAGAAGAGGAATCCCTCCTCGTCGCGGGTGCACTTGTCGCCGGTGACCAGCCACGGTCCCAGCATCGTCCGCGCCGTCTTGCGATGCTGGTTCCAGTAGCAGGGTGACGTGGAGTCACCGCGGACCAGGAGGTTCCCCAGTTCTCCGGGGCCGACCTCCCGGCCCTCCTCATCCTCCAGGCGGATGGCGTATCCGGGGACCGGGATTCCCGAGGAACCCGGACGAACCTGGCCGGGGCGGTTCGAGACGAAGACATGCAGGGCTTCGGACGAGCTCAGGCCGTCCAGGATCTCGGTCCCGAAGTGCCCCTGCCAGCGGGCCAGGAGGCCCGGAGGCAGCGGTTCGCCGGCCGACAGACACAGGCGCAGCGAGGACAGGTCGGCCGGGGCCCCCGCCTCGACGGCCGACAGGACCTCCTGGTAGCCCGGGGGAGTGTGGAAGAAGAGCGTGGGCCGGTGCTGCCGCATGATCTCGAGGATTTCGCAGGGACCGGGAATGTCGGGTGTCAGGATGCTGTGGGCGCCCGAGTAGAGCGGGAAGAAGAGGCTGTTGCCCAGGCCGTAGGCCATGAACATCCGGGGGAGGGAGAACAGGGCGTCCTTCTCGGTCAACTCCAGGATTTGACTGGCATACGCCTGACAGCAGTAGACGGGGTCGTGGTGCAGGTGCACCGCGGCCTTGGGGAAACCCGTCGCGCCCGAAGAGTAGATCCAGAAGGCGACGTCGTCCTGGGTGGTCGGCGCCGCCACGAGTTCGATGGAGGCGTCCATCAGGGCATCCTCCAGGCAGGGATGGCGACCGTCACCGGCCGGACCGTGGACCAGCACGTGCTCCAACCAGGGGCTGTCGGCCATGACCCCGCCCAGGTGCGAAAGTCGCCCGCTGTCGACGACCATCAGGCGGATCCGCGAGTCGCGCAGCAGATAGCGGAACTCGTGGGGACGGAGCATTCCATGGAGGGGAACGGGGACGGCCCCGATCTTGATGGCCCCCAGGAACAGGGCTGCCAGGGTCGGCGAGTCACCCATGTACAGCCCGACGCGCTGCTCGGCCTGGATGCCCAGGCTGGCCAGGAGGTTGCCAGAGCGATTGGCCATCTCGGCCAGTTCCGCGAAGGTGACGACCTTGTCCCGGTGGACGAAGACGACGCGGTCGGCCCAACCGGACTCCAGGGCGCGGTCCAGCAGCCAACCCGCAACGTTGAATTCGCGGGGCAGACCCGGGTCCAACAGGGGGGGGGCGTCGGTCGGGCGACAGCCTGCGGCTGGGACGGAAGCCTGGCTCACCGGGAGGTGCCGAGCGAACGGTAGGTCTGCTCGTCGACCAGGGAGGGAGCGTGGATCAGCGCCATGTTGATGAGGACCTCGTATTCCAACAGGATCCGGGTCAGTGCAGAGTGCACCGCCTCGGAGAGTTGGGGCTCCAATTCCTTGAGCATGGAGGCGATCTTGGCCTCCTGTTCCAGGATCTCGCTGGCGCTGATCACTCCATCGGCCAGATACTTCTGCCAGCCAGGATGGTCGTCGAGGAACTCGTCCCGCTGCAACTCCAGACCCTGGCCGTCGAACCAGCCGTCTGTGGGCATGTACATCCTCCCTGGTCAGCGCTTCTCGGCTGGAAGAACCGGGTTGGCGCCACTTCTCCGATCCGTGGGCAGTTCCTCCGCCCCCCCCGGGGAGGCCGGCCGGGCAGCGGCCCGGATCCGCCGGGCGGCCGCTTCGGCGCGGGGCTCCAACCGGGTCGCCTCGGCCAAGGCCTCCTCGGCTTCGGTGTCGCGACCCAGTCCATAGAGGGCCTCGGCTTTGCCCAGGAGTGCCTGGGGCAGTCGCGGCAGGTTCTCCAGGCTGGTCTCCCAGGTGGCCAGGGCCTCCTGGTAACGGCCCGCCTGCAACAGGAGCCTGGCGTGCACGTCCAGGTACAGCGCGTTTCGGGGGTCCAGATCCAGGGCCCCGCGCGAGCACATCAGGGCCTGCTCGGATTCCCGGGGGTTCCAGGCCTGGATGGTGGCCAGGGAGATCCAGGCCGTCGGGAACTGGGGGTCGATCTCCAGGGCGTGCAGGTAGGCTTCCCGGGCCTGCTGACGCAAGGGTTCCGCCTGGCGGCCGGTCAGGTCCAGGTACATCTCCTCGTAGACCTTTCCGATGGTCAGCACGCAGGAGGCCTGCGACCAGGCGGGAGCCACGTTCAAGGCCTCCTCGTAGTAGCGCAGGGCCCTCTCGTAGTGGGGCACGATCTCCCGGCCGGTGTGTCGTTGATTCCGGATCATGCCGGCCGCCCTGTAGCGGGAGTCGTCTCCCAGCCAGGTCAGCCGTTCGTAGCGGACGATGCGCTCCGAAAGCCACAGGTTGGTCGCCACCAGGAGCAAGGCGGCCAGGGCCACCGCCCGTCGGGTCGCTCGGGAACTGGCGGGCCCAGGCAACCGGGGGGGAGCCTCGCGGGAGGCCACCAGGGCGACCAGGAAGACCCACAGGACCTCGGTCGGAAGGGTCGCGCTGCTGAACGCGTGGTTGGCCCACCAGGCCGCCCCCGAGCCCAGCAGGCCGGCGGCCTGCAGGTCGCCCGGTCGCCCGGCCCGGCTGAAGTAGAGCACCAGCAGGATCGCCAGCAACGTCAGGCCGGGGGCGCCGGTTTCGGCCGCCACCAGCATGTACTGGCTGTGGGGCGTCTCGGGCAGGCGCGGAGGAAAGCGCGTGGCCACCGGTTCCAGATCCCGGTGCAGCAGGGCCGCGCTCGGGAAACCGCCGGGTCCGACTCCCATCCAGGGATGGTCGCGCAGGATCCGCAGGGACGCCCCCCAGAAGAAGAAGCGCGTCTTCAGGCTGAGGTGCTCGAGGTCGGCCAGGCTGGCCAGGCGGCTGCGGACCGTATACTGCGAGGGATTATCCGCCTGCATCACCAGGGCCGTGCCCACTCCCAGGGCCAGGACCAGGCCCAGGCCCGCCAGGATTCGGACGGCCTTCCGGCGCTCCTCGGGGGTCAGGGTGGTGAGCGCCCGGAGCGTCCAGACCAGGGTGGCAACCGCGGCGCCGAACCAGGCCGCCCGCGTCAGCGTCAGGACCATGGCCAGGGCCACCACGACCCACGCCGACAGGGCCACCCACCGCCCGGCGGGCCGGCGCAGGGCCAGGATCCAGGAGAGGGCCAGGGGCAGGACCGCCACCAGCCAGGCCGACAGGTAGTCGGGATTGCCGAAGGTGGAGATGGTCAGCTCGCGGGACAGCTCCGGGTGGCTCCAGGCGATGGGGTCCGCCAGGGGCAGGCCACCCAGGTTCAGGCCCAGGGGAGTCAGCCGCTGCAGGTGGGAGTACAGACCGACCAGGAGGGTCGAGGCGCAGACCCATCCCGTCCAGGTCCGGGCGCGGTGGGGGTCCAGGGTGGCAGTCCAGGCCAGGACCACTCCGGCCAGGAGCAGCGAGTCCAGGGTCCCCGGGACGGCCCTTCCCGGCAACCCGGTGGCCAGGCCGGTCACGGCCGACCAGGCGTAGAAGAGGAGGCCGACGCGGGCCAGAGGGCTCGCCGGCCACCAGTTCCACTGGCCCCGGGCCGCGCCCAGGGCCCAGCCGCTCACCAGGAGGGCGGCGGCCACCTGGAAGAGGGCCTGTTTTGGCGCCACCACGGCGTCGGCCAGGCTGGTACTGAAGACCAGGGGCAGAAGGGCCAGCAGCAGGAAGGTCCCTGCCTCCACCAGCCAGCGGGGTCTCGACATGACGACAGGCTTCTCTCGCGGGGTTGGCGGGACCTCCAGGGCGGGCCCGGGCGGCCCGCCCCAGGGTCCTTCAATCCCGGATGACGTCGCCGAGGGGGCGCCTGGGAGTGGGACGAGCCGGGCCCGTGGGATGGCCCAGGCGCAGGAGGACCTGGGGCCAGTCCTCGATGTCCAGGAGGATCTGCAGGCGTCGGCGCAACTCCGGAACCTGGATCGGGGGGTTCAGGAAGGAGGCCTGCAGGCCCTCGGCCACGGCGTGCAGCAGGACGCGCTGGGCGGCCTGGCCGCAGGCCACCCAGTCCGAAGGCTCGTCGGTCCGGGTCGACAGGGCGACGACGAGCGGAGCATCGTGAGTCAGCGAGCGATCCCGGTTGGCCTTCGTGTCGGAGTAGTTGAATACCCGGTGGGTCACGGGGGCCAGGATGGCCTCCACGGGCCCCATTCCCAGGGCCCGGCCGGGGACTCCGTCCGGGGCGATGTCGGTGGCTCGGACCCAGTGGGCGGACTCGCGGCGGAAGGCCTCGTCCTGGCCCAGGTGCCAGTCGGCCTCGGCCACCATGCCGGCCAGGGCATGGAGCAGGCTGGGATTGGTGACCGGTGTCAGGTCGACCCCTTCGTCCTGCGCTGCCTGCTTCAGGACCTGGACCAGCTCGGTCGCGACCTCCTGGGGCGCGAAGGGCTGGCGCCAACTGCGGCGCTTGAGGATGGCGTCGAAGAGGCGTCTCTCGGAGGCCGGCTGACACGGCCCGCCGCGCTGCAATCGGGCCAGGGCCTGCGAGGGACCGGCAGGAGGGATCTGGCACGATTCCTCGCGGCCGAAGTGCCGGACGGCCAATCTGAGGTTGTACAGAGCCGATCCGCAGGAGATGGCCTGCTCGCGACCCGCCGGATCGCGGGCCTCCAGGATTCGCGCGGGGTCCGGGTGGACATCCACGGTCTGGTCGCCCACCCGGAAGAACCAGGGTTGTGAGTTCTGGGCCGAGGGGGCCAGGATGGCGTAGCCCAGAAGGAAGCGGAGCTGCTCGGAAGGGGTGCCATCGGTGGGGTAGTCGCGCTCGGAGATCCTCCAGGCGCGCAGGGGCTTGGTATCCATGGTGTGACCTTTCGCTTCATCTCGAGCGTTGGATGGAAACAGCGGGCGAAGGCCGCCGACACCGGATGGGGGGGAACCTCTAGTCCACGATCTGCTTCCGGGTCAGGGTGGCTCCGCAGTTGGGGCAGGGTTGGTCGGGGTCCGTCTCCTGGAAGGTGGCACTGCAGTAGTCGCAGGCGGTCACCTGACGGCGGGGCAGGAAGGCCTCGAAGAGGTAGACGGTGCCACCTGCCGGGTCCTGTGCGGTCCGGCAGGTTCCTCGTTTCACCAGCCCCTCCAGGGCCCGGGAGGCTGTGTCCTGGGGCAGGTCCAGGGCCGCCATGACGTCCGGCACCGCCACCCGGCCCTGGCGCTGGCGGGCCAGTTTCGAGATCTCGGCCTCCTGGCGTCGCGGGTCGTTCCTGCGCATCTCCTCCTTGACGGTGCTGCTCAGAGAGCTGACCCCGGCAACGAGTTGGCGTTCACCGGCCTGCACCACCCGGTCGATGGTCCGGTCCAGGACGCGGTGCGTGGCCCTGGCGACGACGGCCCGGATGGCCAGATACACGGCCCCCAGGACCACCAGCGCCCCGACCAGCAGCCCCAGGACCACCAGGATCACCGTGCCCAGGCCGACCGTCCAACCATCCATAGGCCGCATGGCTTCGCGGCGGGTGACGCCACCCCTGCGCCCGCACTGGGAAGTGAGGCCGCCCGCGCAGGCTCCTGACTGGCCTCCGGGAAGGCTTGGGCGGGTCGGGGAAGAAGGAGCGCCGCGCCATGATCCCAGAGCCTGCCCCCCCGGTCGAGACCTCACCCCCGGGCCCGCTTCAGAACCTGGTCGTCTCCATCGGCTACCTCAACGGCCTGCTGTTGCTGCTGACGGGGGCCGTGATCTCCTTCCACCCGTGGGTGGTCGGGATGGTCGAGAAGGCCCTGCAGATCCTGCCCCTGCTGCTGTTGGTGCTGATCTTCGTCTACTCGGTGAACCCCCTGGTCGAGTTCGTCCTTCGCCAGGTCCGGCGCATCCCGCAGATGGAGCGTTTCTCGCACAGCCGGTCGCTGGTCGTGACCTACCTGCTGCTCCTGCTGGCCGTCGGGACCCTCCTGGCCATCCTGGTCCCGAAGCTCTCCCGAGAACTGCAGACCCTGGCCCAGAACCTGCCCAGCTTCGCGCAGAAGATGCAGGACACCATGTTCCAGTATCGGGACCGCTACTTCGAGGCCCTGCCGGTCCCCGTCAAGGACCAGGTCTCCCGCAGCGTCGGGGAAATCGGCTCGATGGTCAGCCAACTGATCCAGGGCGGTCTGCACTACCTGGGGGCCTTCTCGCAGACGGTGGTCTGGGCCCTGGGCGCCACGGTCTTCGTCCCGCTGATCGGCTTCTATTTCCTGAAGGACGGCCGGGCCATCCTGGACTCGGTGGTGCGCTTCGCTCCCCCCTCCAGGCGCCCCCGCGCACGCAGGATCCTGGGCCAGGTCCACGGGGCCATGCAGAGTTTCCTCAAAGGGCAACTCCTGCTGTGCCTGATCATCGGGACGGTGACGACGGCTGCGATGGCCGTCGTCCTGCCCCAGTACTGCATCGCCCTGGGCCTGGTGGCAGGGGTGACCGAGGCCATTCCCGTGATCGGTCCCTTCCTGGGCGCCATCCCGGCCGTCATCATCGCCTTCGCCCTGCCTGACAAGGGAGGGCTGGGCCTGGCGCTGCTGGTCGTCGTCATCTATCTGGTCATCCAGCAATTGGAGAACGTGATCCTGGTTCCCCGGGTGATGGGCCAGTCGCTGGGTCTGCACCCGCTCAGCCTGGTGCTGGGCATGATGGTCTTCGGCAACATCTTCGGCTTCTGGGGCGTCGTCCTGGCGGCACCGCTGGTGGCCACGGTGAAGATCCTGGTGCACCACCTGGCCGGACGGCAGCCGGAGGAGGAGCCGGCCGTCGGTCCCCAGGCGGATCCGGGAACCGGTGAGCTTCCCCCCGAAGGGTAGTCGCCCCGTTCCTACTCGTGGCGCAAGGCCTGGATGGGATCCAGCCGGGAGGCCGAGACCGCCGGGTAGAGGCCGAAGAAGACGCCGACCCCGGCCGAGAAGAGGAAGGCCACCAGAACCGAGCCCAGGGAGATCTGCATGGGCAGGCTCATCAGGTTGGCCCCCAGACGGGTCAGGATCCAGGCCAACCCGATGCCCAGCACCCCGCCCAGCAGGCTGAGCATCATGGCCTCGACCAGGAACTGGCGCATGATGTCGCTGCCTCGGGCGCCCAGGGCCATGCGGATGCCGATCTCGCGAATCCTCTCGGTCACCGAGACCAGCATGATGTTCATGATCCCGATGCCTCCCACCATCAGCGAGACCGAGGCGATGCCTCCCAGCAGCATGGTGAAGACCTGCGTCGATTGGGCTGCGGTCTGGGCGAATTCGGCCTGGGTGCGCACGGTGAAGTCGGCTTCCTCCTTGTCGGCCAGGCGGTGGCGCTCGCGCAGCAGGCGGGTGATCTCCTCCACGGCGCCGGGAACGTCCTTCTCGGTGGCCGCCGAGGCCGTGATGTTGCGGACGTATTTCGTGTTGAAGAGGCGTCGCATGGCCGTGGTGTAGGGAACCACCACGGTGTCGTCCTGGCTGGGGCCGAAGGAGGCCTCACCCTTGGCGGTGAGGATGCCGACCACCCGCATGGGGACCCGACCGATGCGCACCGTCTGGCCCAGGGGATCCTGGTTCGGGAAGAGCTGCTCGGCCACCACCGAGCCCAGCACGCAGATCTTGGCAGCCGCCCGGATGTCGTCCTCCTGCAGGAAGCGTCCGGAGGCGACGGTCCAGTTGCGGATGATCTGGTAGTCCTGGTTCACGCCCACCACGTTCGTGGACCAGTTCTGCTCCTGGAAGACCACCT
Organism: uncultured Burkholderiales bacterium; assembly: GCA_964595195.1. Classification (GTDB taxonomy): domain Bacteria; phylum Vulcanimicrobiota; class Xenobia; order Xenobiales; family Xenobiaceae; genus CAZQPM01. Next base: position 36,607 of record CAZQPM010000002.1, read on the forward strand.
GTGAGCCGTTCTGCGTCAGGGGGGTCACGGCCGCCAGGTTGGGCACGTGTTCGGCCACCGCGCGTGCGTCCTCAGGCCTCAGTCGGGAACTGCCGAAGGCCCCGGTGCGGACCCCACCCGACGTGACCGAGCCGGCCGAGATGGTGATCGTGTTGGAACCCAGGGCGGCGATGCTGTTCTGGATCGACTGTTGGGCTCCCGTACCCAGGGCCACCATGGTGATCACGGCGGCCACCCCGATGATGATGCCCAGCATGGTCAGGAAGGAGCGCATCTTGTTGCGCATCAGGGCGCGCCCGGCGATGCGGGCGATCATCAGCCAGTTCATGGCTAGAAGGGAGGCGGACCGCGACGCCGGTCGGAGGTCGGCGTGGCGGTGGCCTGGGTGCTGCCGGTGACCACCAGGTCGCCGGGCTCGAGGTCGGACTGCACCAGTTCGGTGTGACTGCCGTCGGTCAGGCCGGGCACGACCCGGTGGGGGACCGGGTGGCTGGCGTCTTCCGGGCTCAGGGTGAAGACGGTGCTGGTGCGCCTGCCCCGGCGGGCCGGTGAGGCCTGGGCCGCGGGCGAGGAGGTCTGGCCGGCCTGGCGGGCCGGGCGGAAGCGCAGGGCGCTGTTCGGCACCATCAGGACGCCTTCCCGGCGTTCGACCGCGATGGTCACCGTGGCGGTCATTCCCGGCTTGAGGCGAAGACCCGAGTTCTTGGTGTGCACGATCACCGGGTAGGTCACCACGTTGTTCGTGGTCACCGCCGATTGGCGGACCTCGCTGACCCGGCCCTGGAAGGTCACGTCGGGCCAGGCGTCCACGGTGAAGGTGGCGGAGGCTCCGGTCCGGATCTGGCCGATGTCGGCTTCGTCGACGGTGGCCGCCACCTGCATCTCCTCGAGGTTGCGGGCCAGGGTGAACAGGTTCGGTGCCTGGAACTGGGCGGCCACCGTCTGGCCCTCGGAGACCAGCACGTCCAGGACGATCCCATCGATCGGAGAGCGGATGCTGGTCTTGCCCAGGTTCACCTTGGCCGCGTCCAGGTTGGCCTGACCCTGGCTGACGTCGGCGCGGGCCCCCTCCATCTGGGCCTGGGCCGAGGCCAGTTGCTCCCGGGCCGCCTCGATGCCGATCTGAGCCGCCTCGGCGTCGGCCGCGGCCCCCTGGACGTCGATGGTGGCCGAGCGGTGGCTGGCCCGGGCTCCCTCCATCTGGGCCTGGGCCGCGTCCAGGACGGCCTGGGAGGCCTGGAACTGGGCCTGGGCCTGGTCGCGTTCGTCCTGGGAGATCAGGTCCTGGTCGCGCAGGGCCTGGAGGCGGTCATAGGTGCGCCGGGCGTTGTCCCGGTCGGCCTGGGCCTTGCGCACGTTGGCCTGGGCGGCCAGCCAGGAGGCCTTGGCGTTGGCCTCCTGGGACCGGGCCTTCTCCAGTCGGGCCTGGGCCGACAGGGCCTGGGCCTGGGCCGTCTTGATCCCTGCCCGGGCGCCGGCAGCGCCGGCCGTGGCGTTGGCCAGGGAGGACTGGTAGCGCCGCAGGCTGGCCTGGGCCTTGTCCACCTCGGCCTGAACCGTCTCGGGGTTGAGCTGGGCCAGCAACTGCCCCTTCCTGACCTTCGAGTTGTGCGCGACGTAGAGCCGGTCGATGACCCCTGAGACCTCCGAGCCCACGTCGACCGCGGTGACCGCTTCCAGCGTTCCCGTGGCCGTGATCGAGGATTCCAGGTCCCCCTTCTCCACGGCGGCCGTGGTGTAGGTCCCCGCCCCGGAGTCGGCCTGCGAGCGCGCCCACCAGAAGGCCAGCCCACCCAGGCACAACAAGGCCACCAGGTACGTCAGCCAGCGCTTCATCGGGCACTCCTTTCGGGATCCACGCCGGGGATGGGATCCAACTCGAGGACCTGGTCCCGGTCGGGCAACCGGGCCAGATCCTCGACTCCGACCGCCCGGGTCAGTTCGGCCCGCGACGTGCGCAGGGTGTTGGCTGCGGTGGCCAGGTCAGTCCGGGCCTGGGACAGGGCCAGTTCGGCGTCGGACAGTTCCAGGCTGCTGCCGACCCCCACCTGGTAGCGGGCCGCCGCCAGGCGATAGCTCTCGCGCGCCGCCTCCAGGGCCGTCCGGGCGGCGGTGATCTGGGCCGAGGCCTGGCGGACCTGCACCATCCGGCTGGCGACCTCCTGATAGACGGTAATGCGCTGCTGCTCGAACTGTTCGGCCAGCGAGCGCGCCGTGGCTCGGGCCTCGCCATCCTGGTAGCGCCGCAGGTAGCCGTCGAAGAGGTTCCAGTTCAGGCTGACGCCGACGCTCCAGGCGCCGTCCAGGGGGGTCGGAGACCCGCTGCCGCCCAGGCTGGCGTTGGCTGAGAGGCTGGGCAGTCGGTCGGCCTGGATCGCCCTCAATGCCGCGATCTGGCCCCTGAGGCGGGCCCGCAGGGCGCGCAGCTCGGGGCGGCAGGCCATGGCGGTCTGCACCAGTCGCTCGGGGTCCAGGTCGGGGGCGGTCTCCCAACTGGGATCCAGGACGAGGCGGTAGGGGGCGGGGCAGGCCAAGCCCATGGCCACGTTCAGGGCCACCCAGTCCACCTGCAGTTGGGTCTCGGCCTCCAGGGCGCGCAGGCGGGCTTCGGCCAGGTCGGCTTCGGCGGTGGCCACATCGATCCGGGCCTTGGTGCCGCCCTCGTAGAAGGCTCGGGCCTGGGCCAGGCGAGCCTGGCGGTTGGTCACGGTCTCCTGTCGGATGTCCAGCACCGCCTGGTCGATCCAGGCGGTGAACCAGGCCTTGCGGACCTCCAACAGGACGTCCTGGCGGACCCCGTCCACCTCGGCCAGGGCCACCTGTTCGCCCTGCCGGGACTGCTCGAGCTGGTGGGGCCGGCTGAAGTCCACCAGGACCTGGCGGGCCGTCAGGGTGGCGTTCAGGCTGTCTCGCGAGCTACCCTTCTGGTTGCCGGAGACCACGACGGGGACGTTCGTGCCCGTGCCCGGGGTGGTGACCACCGTGGAATTCGAGGCGTCGGGACCGAAGATGTCGCTGTGGCTGAAGTTCGTCGTGGCGTCCAGGGAGGGGTAGAGGGAGGCCGAGGTCTGGCCCACCCGCTGGGCGGCGGCCTCGGCGCTGTGCAGGCTGGACGCCAGGCGGTGGTGACGGCTCAGGGCAGCGGCCTCGGCCTGCGGGAGGGTCAGCGTCGGCAGTGTCGGCAGGGTCGGGGTCGCCTCGGAGGTGGGCGGCGCAGCGGTCGGGGAGGGCCCCTCCGCAGCCTCCAGCGACCAGGCAGGGTGCCCCCAGGCCAGGGCGGCCGCCACGAGCAGGGGCCAGGGCATCCACGGCCCCTGCCTGGGGCGGAGGGGCGGGAGGGCCCTATCGACGCGACGGTTCATGGGAGTCATTCTGACACGTCTGGCTGAAGATCGCAGCACCAGTTCATGAAGATATCGTGAGGAATCCGTGGCCTCCTGCCTGATCCGCGGCTGTCGGGCACCCGTTGTCGCGCAGGCGGGACGCGACGTGTCCCCGGTCGGCGGTCCCCGGTCGGCCGTCGGCCGTCGGCCTGCGGGTCTTGACAGGCTCGGGGGCACCCCGTCATGTGGAAGGGCGATGTCCCCCACTCTGCGGTTGACCCGCATGGCGATGTTCGTGGCCCTGACCCTGGCCATTCAGATGGTGCCGGCGCCCCCCATCGCCGGGGGGTTGCTGCGCTTCACCGCCCTGCCGCTGATCCTGTCGGGCCTCCTGCTGGGCCCCCGGTCTGGCTTCTGGGTGGGGGTGATCAGCGATCTCTTGGAGTTCCTGCTGGTTCCCAAGAGCCGGATGTACTTCCCGGGCTTCACCCTGACCCAGGGCCTGACCGCGGCCCTGCCCGCCCTGGTTGTCGGTCAGGGGCGGGCAACCTACGGCCGCTACCTGGTGGGCATCGCGGTCGGTCAGGGCCTGACCAAGCTGGTGCTGGTTCCCGTCTTCCTCCTGGTCCTGGCTCCGGTTCCGAACCTGCTGG
>CAZQPM010000003.1:0-9472 GCA_964595195.1 uncultured Burkholderiales bacterium
CCAGCTCCTCCTGGGTGTAGCTGGTTTCCGGCACGGCGGTGCCCAGGGCGACGATGCGGGGATTCAAGGTTGGAGGCTCCGGTTTCGGGGATCGGCGGCCTGCGAGGCGCAATCCTGGCGGCGAATCGCGTAGAGGGCTGCCTGGGCCGCCCCTTCGAATTGGGAGGCCGCCCCCAGCGGTGTGGCCAGGTCCAGGGCCTGCTTGGCCAGGCGGGTGGCCAGGGGGTGGCGCCCGGCCGCCTGCGCGGCCAGGGCCACGGCCTCGTCCAGCAGGCTTCCTGCGGGCACGACCCGACTGACCAGGCCCAGGGTCAGGGCCTCTGCGGCCGACAGTTGGCGCCCGAAGAGGATCATCTCGCGGGCCAGGGATTCACCCAGCACCCGGGGAGCCCGCAGGCATCCGCCGGCCGCAGGGATCAGGCCCAGGGAGGTCTCGGGGAAGCCGAAGATGGCGTCCGGGGCGGCCAGGCGCACATCGCAGGCCAGGGCCATTTCCATCCCGCCTCCCAGGGCCGCACCCCGGATGGCCGCCACCGTCGGCCAGGGCCAGCCGGCCAGGTCCTGGAAGACGCGGCGGGGCAGGAGGTCCAGGGCCTCCTGGGGCAGGCGGAGGTCCAACTCGTCGCGGTCGGCACCGGCGCAGAAGTGGCGGCTGTGGCCCGCGTGCACCACCAGGGCTCGGACCTCCTGCCGGTCGGCCAGGTCGGCCAGCGCCCGGCGCATCTCCAGCAGCATGGGGCGCGTGTAGGCGTTGGCCCGAGCGGGTCGATGCAGGGCCAGCAGGGCCACCCCGTCGCGGATCTCGACCCTCAGGGGGCCAGGGCTCGAAGTGTCGGACACAGGCAGTATTGTAGCAGTCCTTCAGCAGACTTCCAGGGCCCGCAGGCGCAGTTCCCGGCCCGCCAGGATCTCCAGGTCTCCGCTGGCGCAATCCGGACAGGGGTGGCCCGGGGCTGGCAGGGCGAATTCCAGCCCACAGCCCTGGCAACGAGCCCGGCCCGGTATGCAGACCAGGCGCAGTTCGGCCCCCTCGGCGGGGGTCCCCGGACTGGCGACCTCGTAGCCTTGACGGAAGGCCTCGACGTCCACGGCCGCCAGTTCTCCGATTTCCACATCCAGGGCGATCACGCGCTGGATGTCCTGGCGTCGGGCCTCTTCGCCGACCAGTTCCAGCAGGTGCAGGACCAGGGAGAGCTCGTGCATGGGGGCAGGCCCTTCCCCGGCAGGGCCGCAAGTCCTGGTCGGTCGACGGGCCCTCCGCCTCTGCGGGGACCGCGAACGGACTCGGGCGAGGTGACTGAGATCATTTTCGGCCTGGGGCCTCATGCTCTAGCCTCATGGCCTAGGATGTCGGCATCCTCGTTCCGGGGGACGACGGGGAAGACGAGGGGAGGGCCATGCCTGCACGAGCTTCAAGGCCGGCTGCGCCGACCGACGACAAGCGGTGGAAGATCGTCGACGCCACGATGCGTCGCCAGTCCTACAGCCCCGCAGCCCTCATCGAGACGCTGCACACCGCCCAGGAGGTCTTCGGATTCCTGGATGACGACACCCTGCGCTACGTGGCCGGTTCGCTGGCCGTGCCCCTGGGCAAGGTCTATGGCGTCGCCACGTTCTACCACCACTTCACGCTCAAGCCCAAGGGCGCGCACTCCTGCGTGGTCTGCCTGGGGACGGCCTGCTACATGAAGAACGCCGCCGGCATCGTCGCGATGGTCGGTCAGGAGGCAGGCATCGCTCCCGGCGAGACCACCCCGGATGGCAAGCTCTCGCTGATGGTGGCCCGCTGCATCGGGGCCTGCAGTCTGGCGCCCGGCGTCGTGGCCGACGGGGAGGTCCTGCCCCGACCGACCCTCGACGATGTCCGGGCCCTGGTCAAGAGGTGGCTTTCCGAATGATGACGCTTGAGGAATTCGAGGGACTCGGCGCGGCTGAGCGCCAGGACCAGGCGGGTCTGAAGGGCCGGATCCGGGTCTGCCAGGCGGCCGGTTGCGCCTCCTGCGGCTCGGACAAGGTCCTCTCGGCCCTGAAGGAGCAGATCCGGGCCGCCGGCCTGGAGGGCCAGTACGAGGCCAAGGGGGTCGGCTGCATGGGACTGTGCAGCGAGGCTCCCTTGGTGACGATCGAACCGGGAGAGGTCCTGGTCGGACGCGTGACGCCGGAGGAGGCCACCGACCTGGTGCGCCACCTGCAGGAGGAGACCCGGCCCGAGAAGAGCCTGCCGGAGATGCCCTTCTTCACGCGGCAACACAAGATCGCCTTGGAGAATTGTGGAGTCGTGGATCCCGAGAGGATCCACGACTACCTTTCCCGGGGGGGCTACTCGGGCCTCTTCAAGGCCCTGACCGAGATGAGCCCCCTGGAGGTCGTCAACGAGATCACCTCCAGCGGCCTGCGCGGCCGGGGGGGAGGCGGCTACCCCACCGGCCTGAAGTGGAGCACCGTCCAGAAGTCCGCCGGCGACATCAAGTTCGTGATCTGCAATGCCGACGAAGGCGACCCCGGGGCCTTCATGGATCGCAGCGTCCTGGAGAGCGACCCCCACCGGATCCTGGAAGGGATGGCCATCGCCGGCTACGCTGTGGGGGCGCACACGGGCTACATCTACGTGCGGGCCGAGTACCCACTGGCCATCAAGACCCTGCGCACGGCCATCCGCCAGGCCGAGCGCCAGAAGATCCTGGGGACGGGAATCTTCGGGTCCTCCTTCTCGTTCCAGGTCGAGTTGCGGATTGGGGCGGGGGCCTTCGTCTGCGGCGAGGAGACAGCGCTGATCGCTTCCATCGAGGGGAATCGCGGCCAACCGCGCAATCGGCCTCCCTACCCGGCCGTGGCCGGCCTTTTCGGCTGCCCGACCCTGATCAACAACGTCGAGACCTTTGCCAACGTGCCCGCCATCCTGCGCGAGGGGGCGGCCTGGTTCGCCTCGGTGGGTACCGAGAAGAGCAAGGGCACCAAGGTCTTCGCCCTGGCCGGTTCGGTCAACAATACGGGCCTGGTCGAGGTGCCCATGGGCACCACCCTGCGCGAGTTGATCCTGGACATCGGTGGCGGCTGCCCCGGGGGCAAGTCGGTCAAGGCCGTGCAGACCGGAGGCCCCTCTGGCGGTTGCATCCCGGCCGGGAAGCTGGACACCCCCGTCGACTACGAGTCGCTGGTGGCCTTGGGCTCGATGATGGGCTCGGGCGGCATGATCGTGATGGATCAGGACACCTCGATGATCGAGGTGGCCCGTTTCTTCATGGACTTCTGTCGCAGCGAATCCTGCGGCAAGTGCGCGCCCTGCCGGGTCGGAACCCAGCAGATGTACACGGTCCTGAACCGCATCTGCGAGGGGCAGGGCACTCCGGAGGACCTGGATCTCCTGGAAAGGCTCTGCGACATGGTCCGGAATGCCAGTCTGTGCGGCCTGGGCAAGAGCGCGCCCAACCCGATCCTGAGCACCATGCGCTACTTCCGCGAGGAATACACCGAGCGGATCCGTCAGCCCGAGTCCGTCGGGACCCGCTGAAAGGAGCCGGAGCATCCATGCCACCCCTTGTCGGCGCCACGCCCGGCGTGGTCACGCTGAAGATCAACGGGCTTGACTGCAGTGCCATGGACGACCAGACGGTCCTGGAGGTCGCCCGGGAACAGAGCATCCGCATCCCCACGCTGTGCCACCTGGAAGGCCTGGAGAACGTCGGCGGTTGTCGCCTGTGCCTGGTGGAGATCAAGGGGATGAGGGGCCTGGTCGCCGCCTGCGTGACCCGGGTCAGCGAGGGCATGGAGGTCCAGACCTCCACGCCCCAGATCGAGGCCTATCGCAGGCTGATCGTGCAGATGCTGTTCACCGAGCGCAACCACGTCTGCTCGGTGTGCGTCTCGAACGGCCACTGCGAACTGCAGGACCTGGCCGTGGAACTGGGCGTGACGCACGTCGAGATTCCCTACCTGTACCCCCGGTGCGACCTGGACGCCTCCCATCCCCGCTTCGTGCTGGACCACAACCGCTGCACCCTGTGCCAGCGCTGCGTCCGGGTCTGTGACGAGATCGAAGGCGCCCACGTGTGGGACAACAAGGGACGCGGGATCGAGTGCCGGGTGGTGACCGGTCTTTCCGAGCCCTGGAGCACCTCCGAGACCTGCACCTCCTGCGGGAAGTGCGTCCACGTCTGTCCGACCGGGGCCCTCTTCGAGAAGGGGCGCTCGGCGGGCGAGATGGCCAAGCGGGCTCCGCAACTGCCCTATCTGCAGATCACTCGGAAGGGAGCCGCGCGGGGATGAGCAAAGCGAAAGTCGCCACCATCTGGCTGGACGGCTGCTCGGGTTGCCACATGTCCTTCCTGGACATCGACGAGCGACTCCTGGAGCTGGCCCGACACATCGATCTCGTCTACAGCCCCCTGGTCGACAACAAGGTCTTCCCCGACCAGGTCGACGTCGCCCTGGTCGAAGGGGCCGTGGCCAGCGAGGAGGACCTGGCCAAGATCCTGAAGGTGCGGGCGCACGCCAGGATCCTGGTGGCCTTCGGCGACTGCGCGGTGACCTCCAACGTCTCGGGGATGCGCAATCCGGTCGGCAAGGACGCCTGTCTCGAGCACGCCTATGTCGAGTTGCCCACCCTGAACCCCGGGCCTCCCACCTCGGTGGTGCCCAGACTGCTGGACAAGGTGCGCCCGGTTCACGAGGTCGTCAAGGTCGACGTCTTCGTCCCCGGGTGTCCGCCCTCGGCCGACGCCATCTTCACGGTGGTCTCCGAGCTGCTGGCGGGTCGGATCCCGGATGCCGCCGGCCTGACCCGGTTCGGCGCCTGAGCGGCGCGACCTCGCAACCAGAAGGGAATCCCCATGGCCAGGACCATCCTCATCGACAACGTGACCCGTATCGAAGGGCACGGCAAGATCACGATCAACCTGGACGACTCGGGCGAGGTGGCCGACGCCCGCTTCCACGTCACCCAGTTCCGGGGCTTCGAGAAGTTCGCCCAGGGGCGCCCCTTCTGGGAGATGCCTTCGCTGATGGCGCGCACCTGCGGCATCTGTCCGGTCAGCCACCTGGTGGCCTCGGCCAAGGCCTGCGACGAGTTGCTGGCTGTGCGCATTCCCCGCGTGGCCGCCGACCTGCGCCGGATCATGAACCTGGCCCAGATCCTGCAGTCCCATGCCCTGAGCTTCTTCTACCTGTCCTCACCGGACCTGGTGATGGGCTTCGACGCGGATCCGGCCCGCCGCCACATCCTGGGCGTGGCTCAGGACTCCCCTCAACTGGCCGCCGATGGCGTCAAGCTGCGCTCGATCGGCCAGAAGATCATCGAGATCCTGGGGGGCAAGCGCATCCACCCGGCCTGGGTGGTTCCGGGCGGCGTGAACGACCCGCTCTCGGTGGACGAGCGCGACCGGATCCTGGCCCTGCTCCCTGACGGATTCGCTATCATGAAGCGCACGCTGGCCTGGTTCAAGGGAGCGGTGGACAAGTTCCAGGAGCAGATCCAGACCTTCGGCAACTTCCCCAGCCTGTACATGAGCATGGTGGCCTCGGGCCGCCTGGAGGCCCGCAAGGGCGAACTGGCCCTGTACGAGGGCTGGCTGCGCTTCACCAACGAGAACGGCGAGATCATCCGCGACGACGTGGACCCCCGCCGCTACGGCGAGGTGCTGGGCGAGGCCGTCGAGGAATCCAGCTACCTCAAGAGCCCCTACTACAAGCCCCTGGGTTACCCGGACGGCATGTACCGGGTGGGGCCCCAGGCCCGGCTGAACAACATCATCGGCACCGGTGAACCCCTGTCGAACGTCGAGTTCATGGAGTATCGCGAGATGTATCGCAACTCCTTGAACAGTTCCTTCCACAACCACCACGCCCGTCTGGTCGAGATGCTGTTCTGTCTGGAGAAGATCCAGCACCTGCTGCACACGCCCCACATCATGGACGCCCACTGTCGGGCCGTGGCCGAACCCAACCAGTTCGAAGGGGTGGGGGTCTCGGAGGCCCCTCGGGGGACGCTCTTCCACCACTACCGGATCGACGAGAAGGGCATCATCCAGTGGGTCAACATGATCATCGCCACGGGGAACAACTCTCTGGCGATGAACCGCAGCGTGACCCAGGTGGCCCGGGAGTACGTCAAGGCAGACCGACTGCAGGAGGGCATGCTGAATCGGGTCGAGGCGGTGATCCGCTGCTACGATCCGTGCCTGTCGTGCTCGACCCACGCGATGGGCCGCATGCCCCTGGACATCACCCTGTTGGCTGCGGACGGTCGGGTCCTGGACAACCTGCGCCGGGACGCTTGAGTCCGCAGGCTCCGCCCACTCCCGGCGAGGCGGATCCGCACCGCGCCGGGGTCCTGGTCCTCGGCTACGGGAGCGACCTGCGCGGCGACGACGCCCTGGGCCGCCTCGTGGCCGAGGAAGCTTCGGGCTGGGAGGGCGTGCGGGCCCTGTCGGTGCATCAGTTGACTCCCGAACTGGCCTTGGAGTTGGAGACCTGCGCCGCCGTGGTCTTCGCCGACGCGGTCGAGCGCAGCGGCCCGGCCACCCTGGAGCGCCTGGAACCGGCTGCCTTCCGGCCCGAGGGGCACCAGGCCACGCCCGCCGGACTGCTGGACCTGGGCCGCACCCTGCACGGTCACGTGCCCGAGGCCTGGATGCTGGCCCTGCCCGGCCAGGACTTCAGCCTGCGCGAGACTCTCAGTCCTGGCGGGGAACGGTCGCTGCGCCAGGGGCTGGAGTTGCTGGCGGCCCTTCTGGGGCGAGCGAATCCACTTGAGAAGAGGCCTTCCGTGTCCGAAATCGACGCCCGCCTGATCGAGGTCCCCCACCAGGACCTGAGCCCCGAGGCCCTGCAGGGGGTCTTGGAGGAGTACTGCACCCGCGGGGGCTACGACTCCGAGACGCCGCTGGCTTCGCGGGTCGCCGAGATCCGCCGGCGTCTGGCCGACGGCCGGGCCCGTCTGGTCTTCGACCCCGAGGAGGGGATGGTCAACGTGGCCGAGCGGAAGGGCTGAAGCGATGCCTCGCGCGCCCCTTCTGGATCTTCTGGGGGTCTATGGCCGGACCTGGGGCCGGGGCTGGCTGGACTACCCCGGACGAGACCTGCCTGCCGAGCGGGCCGCCCTGGTGCGCCTGCGGGGCTTCGTCGAGTCCACGGCCGACTGCTTCGAACGGTCGCATCCCGAGGGCCACGTGACCGGCTCGGCCCTGGTGGTGACTCCGGGCCTGGACCGGGTGCTGCTGATGCTGCACGGGAAGTTGGGCCGCTGGCTGCAGTTGGGAGGCCACGCCGACGGGGACCCGCGGGTGGAGCAGGTGGCCCTGAAGGAGGCGGGGGAGGAGTCGGGCCTGGCCGACCTGGACTTCCTGCCCTACGAGCACCTGCTGGGGGCGGCGGTGCCCCGGCCGCTGGCCTTCGACCTGGACGTCCATGCCATCCCGGCCCGCGGGTCCGTGCCGGCGCACTTCCACCACGACGTGCGCTTCCTGGTGGTGGCCAGGGGCAGCCTTGAGCCCCGGCGCAACGCGGAGAGCCGCGACCTGGGCTGGTGGACGCTGCAGCAGGCTCGCGACCTGACCGACGAGCCCAGCATGCACCGGCAGTTCGACAAGTTGCAGGCCCTGGCGGCGCGGTTGTAGGGGAGGGGGAATCTGCCGGGGGCGACTCAGGTCACGGCCCGACGCGACCCCCTGTCTTGAACCAGGCCCGGGAACCCGCGATGTCTGCGGGGGCTTGGACAGGCTGACAGCGCAGTACTTCCGCCGGGTCTGCCAGGCGACGGGGGGATTCAGTGGTGGTGCTGCGGGTCGTTGGCGGAATCAGTTCCTGGCGCCAACTGCTCCCGGGCCCAGTCCAGCACGCGCCGGGCCGTGTCGACCGCCTCCTCCCAAGCTTCTTCATCGATCTCCATGATGGGGCCTGGATAGCGCGCATGGACGGCGAAATAAGTCAAGGCCGCGGCGTCGTCGAGGTCATCGTTCCAGGGGATCCCGGCCTGTCTCACCAAGCTGATCAACCTGGCGATATCGTGACTGAATGGGAACGGGACACCGTGGTGGATCAGTATCCCCTTCAAGCTCTTCTCAGCGCACTGTTGGGCGTGGAAGCAGAGAGTCTCGAGTAGGACCCGGCGCAGTCCGTGGCCTTCAGTGGCCAGGACCAGGTCGCTTCGCGCATGGCGCAGCCAGTCTTCCGGGCTGGCAGGTTCAGGCAGCATAGATGACCTGGCCTTCCCGCAACGCCGGTTGGAAGACCAAGCCGAGCCTTCGCCCGTGGGCCACTAGATCGTCTTCCCAGGCGACGACGATGTCCACGGAGCGGGAGAAGCCGATGAGGTTCCGGTAGATGGCCTGGGCGGTCTGGCGGCGAGGAACCCCTTCATCCACGACGACCAGGACGTCCAGGTCGCTATCCTCCCTCATCGTTCCCCGAGCCGCGGAACCGAACAGAAGGACCCTGCGCGGCTGAACGACCATCAAGATGCGGCGGGTCAGCTCGGCCAGTTCATCCGGAGTCGGGTGCATTTCACCGACGTCTTCGGCGCGGCAGCCGGCGAGCCCTCTGGCTGGATGCGTGGCTGGAGAGTTGCCCCACATGGGGACGTCGTGACGTGTCCCGGGGACGACACACCTGCCACGAGCGCACCCTGGGTGAGATCTCGTCGTGGCTCGCACCGCGCAAGACCGCGTGTGGACAGTATCCTCGACGTCGCGTACAATCGCGACATACAGAGCGTAAGCAGGAGGCCGTGCATATGCCGCAGAGCCAGCGCATCACCCTCAGCCTTCCGGCCGACCTGGTCCTGGCCGCGCGCGCGGCCAGCGGAGGCAACCTGAGCCGATTCGTCGCCTCGGTCCTGCGCCGCAACCTGGAGCGCACCCGGCGCCGTGAGCTCCGGAAGTCCCTGGCGGCAGGCTACGCGGCCGAGGCGGAACTGGACCTGGCGATCTGCGATGAGTACCGGCACATCGACCGCGAGATGGCGGAGCATCAGGAGCCCGGGCTGTGAGCGCAGACCCCGTGAAGCGTGGGTGCATCTACTTCGCCGACCTGGACCCTGTCGTGGGGAGCGAGCAGGGCGGTCGGCGCCCCGTGCTCGTCCTTCAGAATGACCTGGGCAACCAGTTCAGCCCGGTCACCATCGTGGCCAGCATCACCTCTGCCCCGGCCCGGATTGCCCGCCCCACCGACGTGGCCATCATGCCCGAGGAGTCTGGCTTGCCCCATCCCTCCCGGGTACTGCTGAACCAGATTCGCACCCTGGACAAGCGACGCCTGGAGAGACCCGCCGGACAATTGTCCCCACAGCGCATGGCCCAGGTGGACGAGGCCCTCAAGATCAGCCTGGGAATCGTGCCCCTGTAGCGAGGGCAGGATGCGGCGGCCTGCGGTCGGGCTCAGTCTTCGCCCGGAGCTGCGGCGACCGTGCGCAGGAATGTCAGCAGACTGTCGACAGGCTGGGGTTCGCCGGCCTGGCCCAGGGCTGCCTCGAAATAGC
>CAZQPM010000003.1:9489-37289 GCA_964595195.1 uncultured Burkholderiales bacterium
GGGGCCTCGGGGCAGTGCTCTGCCAGACGGCGCACGAAGGCCTTCAGGTTGAGCGCGGCCGAGTAGCCCGCGTCGGGACCCAGGGGCTTGCGGAAGTTGAAGGACGAGGCCAGCAGGTACCAGGTTTCCGGCACGCCGCGCACGCGCAGGGCCAGTGCGTGGTGCACCTCCTGGGAGTCGACGGACCGCGTCACGGTCTTGCCGGGCAGGATGGGCGGGACGCCCGCCGCGGCCATCGCCATGCCGGCCAGTGGGTTGCGCTTCTTCTTCTCGGTCACCACCTGGGTGGACTGGCGGACGATCCCGGCGCCGAACAGGCCCACCACCTGGTCGGGCGAGACCCTGCGCTCGCCCTGGTCCGGCAGTTCCACCACCAGCATCCCAGGTTCGAAGCGCAGGGCCGCAATGCGCGCGTTGGGCGGATAGCTTGACTCCGGTTCCTGGTCGCTCATGTCGAACCCCTCCGATGCTCCTGGCTGGCGCAACCTTCTTTCCGCAGCGGGTTCAGCCCTGTCGGAGGCGAGTCGAGTTGCCGCCGCCGGCCCCGGGCGCGCAGCCCCCTTTCCGCGCGTCTGGGGCGAGGCTCCGGGGCGTCCTCCCGAGAGATCTCTTTCAGGAATCTTTCAGGAGGAGGCGGTTTGTAACCATCCAGACATACTCCAGTAACATGGCGTTCACAAGAAGTGCGGACGGCCCCGACTATTCCTGAGATAATCAAGTGGATGCAGAAGGTAGGAGGGCCAGATGGATTTCCTTCAGATGATGAACTTCAGTCCTTTGGGGGGCATGGCCAACGGGGTCACGACGAACGGGGGCATGGCTCTCGGTGGGATGAACGGCCTCGGTCTTCCGAACCTCGGAGGCTCCAACCAGGGGTTGCAGGGCCTGCTGGGCAACGTCATGGGGGGCTCGTTCCTCAACTCTGGGTTCTCGATGCAGAACAACATGACGGCGATGATGCAACAGTTCCAGCAGTTCTTCGCCCAGCAGCAGCAGCAGAGCCAGCAGGCCTTCTCGGCCTGGCAGGCCAACCTGAACCGGGCCACCTTCCAGCCCGACCAGTCCCAGACTCCGGTCCAGCAGTTCCGCGCCCTGCAGGGGTTCGCCCGCGAGAACGGCTCCCGGGACGGCACGCCCGTGGCCGATTGGACCGACAGCAAGCAGGATCTGGCTTCCGCCCAGTACCTGGATGAACTGTATGGCAAACAGAACGACGTCGTCCTGCAGAACACCAAGAATGCGCCGGCGGACCAGCAGGCGGCCATGAAGGCGGCCGAGCTCAAGCTTCAAGAGCAGGTGGCGGCCCGCGAGGCCCAGGGGAACCCCATGTCCTCTCGCGACCAGTGCGTGGCCCGCGAGAGGTACATCGAGAAGCTCTACCAGGCGGGTCAGGTCGGCCCGGAGATCGGGCAGGCCAACCGCGACATGACGGCCATCCGCGAATGCGCGGACCAGACCTGGGCCAACGCCTACCTGAAGAACGGGATGCCGACGCCGGCCGGCATGCCGCAGGCGAACATCGACCGCTCGCCCTACAACCGGAACAACACCCAGGCGGCCGCTGAGGCCCCGCAACCGGCCGCAACGGAGGCCCCGAAGAACACCCCCGTCATGCTCGCCTGAGCGTGCTGGCCTCAGGGGCGTCCCTGGCCGATTGCCTCACCCGTCTCGAGGCCTTGGTCCAAAGGCTGGAGGCGGGTGAACCTGTTTCCGAGCAGGTCGGCATGCTGGTGGAACGCCTGGTCTGGATGACGGGCCTGCCCCTGCCGCAGGACCTGTCGGGAGTGCGCGAGATCCTGGCGGACCTGCGCCGGGATCCCGGTCCGGGTCAACTGGGCCGTCTGCGCCAGGCGCTGCAAGCGGCCTCGTTCCCCGGCCCCACGGCCTCCCCCCAGGCCAACGCCGTGTTGGACCTGGCCCTGTCGGCGGTCCAAGGGGACAGCGTCGAGGACTACTCGCGCCAGGTCCTGGCCCTGGATCGTGAGGTGGCGGCCCTGACCGCCGGTCTCGCGGCCCTGGGGGAGGCCGGCGCGTCCGAGAGGTTCCGCGAGGTGGCTCGGCAGGCCGCCACCCAGGCCGAGGCTCTCCGAGCCGCCCTGGCCGGTCTGGACGAAGCGGTCGCGGCGGGATCCCAGGCGGACCTGGAGGCCTGGGGGCAGGCCCTGAGCTTGGCGTTGAACCGCACGGCCGGCTTGTATCGGGAGTTGGTCCGACTGCTGGCCCTCGAGGGGCGCACTCCCTGCATCCGCTGTGGCTGTTTGAACGCCTCGCACCGGACCCTGTGCGAGCAGTGCGGGGCCATCCTGCCGGCGGCTGCAGTCCGCCCCCAAGGCGTCCTGGATGTGCGGGTGGGGGAGGAGGACTCTGGGGAGCCGACCCGGATGACCGAGAACCTGGCCCGGATCCTCGAGGCCTGCGAACGTTTCTATGCCGGGGTCCTGGACTCGCAGGGTTTCCTGCAGGAGGTCACCTGGTTGGAAGGCCTGCTGGAGGACGCCCGGCGTCTGGGCCTGGGGGGCGGGGCGCAGGACTTCGAGGAGGGCCTGGCCCTGCTGCGCCAGGCCGGGGAACGCGAGGATCGCGCCCTCGTGGAGGCCGGCCGGCGTCGGCTGTGGGAAGGCACCGGGAAGCTGCAGGCCTCAGCCTAGGCGCCCTGAGGTCATCCGCCCGAGGCCTGGGCCTTCATCTGGCGGAAGAAGGGTTCGAAGAGGGGGCGGAGCTGCAGGGCGCCGTGGTCGGACAGGTGGTGGGAGTCCTTGAAGAGCGGGCCCTGGTCCAGGAGCAGATTGTTCCATTCCAGGACCAGGGGCGCCGGGTCCACCACCGTGAAACGGGCCGACCTGGGGATCCGGGCCAGGGCCGCGTAGACGTCCCGGTTCAGTTCCAGGTGGCTGGCCCGGTCCGTGGGCGGCGGGCTGAGCCAGGGGAACCTGGCGCTCAGGCGCAGGTTGCGCGAGTTCACCGTCGGCTGGTTGGGGTAGTCGCACACCAGGATCACCCGCAGCCCCCGGTCCAAGAGGCCCCGCACCGTCTGCTGCAGTTCGCCGGCAAACCCCTCGCGCGCGTAGCTGGCCCAGTACCCCGAAAGGAAGACCGTCGGGATCCTGTTGGTCTGGATCGTGCGCAGGGCCAGCTCTCTCCAGCGCGCCTTGTAGACGGCGTCCTTGTCCACGGGGCGGTCGTCCAGACCCAGTTTCTTCAGCGACTTCAGGTCGTGCCCCCAGTCCAGCATGGGGGCGGTCGAGCCCATGGTCAACTGCAGGCCGGCCAGGCCGTACTTGTTTCCCAGTTCGTCCAGGGCGGGTGACAGGCTCATGGCGTGGCTGTCGCCCCACAGGAGGAAGCGCTTGCGGGTGTCGCGGGGGCTTCCGATGTCGAAGGCCCTGGCGTCGGGCGCCTCAGGGTCGACGGGCAGGATCCGCGAGCAGGATTCGGGGTCGCGAACCTTCTCGGGCCAGGTCCAGGGCAGGCCCTGGCTGGACACGAAGAGCTGTCCCAAACCCAGGCAAGCCACGGCATAGCCTGTGTAGAGGGCCAGCATGGCCCGGGGCCGAGGCAGGCTGTGCCGGGCCCGGATCGGGGTCTCGATCCATCGCCAGGAGGCGTAGCCTGCCACGAGGCTGGCCAGGACCACCAGGACCCGCACCTCCAGTCGGGGCAATAGGCCCAGGTAGAAGGCGTACGAGACCAGGGGCCAGTGCCACAGGTACAGGGAGTAGGAGACCAGTCCCGTCCCCACCGCGAGGGGGTGGGAGAGCCAGCGGCCCAGGCGGGTCAGGGGGCGGAAGGAATTGGCCCAGAGCACCAGGGCCGTCCCCAGGCAGGGCCACATGGCGGCGCTGCCGGGGAACGGGGTGAGGGGCCCGAACCGGAACACCGCGAAGGCGATCATGGCCAGGCCGCTCCAGGCCAGGATCTCGCGCGCCCAGCCGGGACCAGGGAAGGGGCGTTCGCGGTCTGGCAGCCCGTAGACCAGCAGGCCGCCCAGCAGGAGCTCCCAGGCCCGGGTGGGCAGGTGGAAGAAGGCCAGGGGTTGCGCCAGGGGGGTCAGCCACAGGTTCAGCAGGGTCGAGACCAGGCCCAGGGCGCCCAGGGCCAGGCCTGGGCGACGGGGGAGGAAGCGGTGGATCAGAACCAGGGTGATGGGGAAGAAGAGGTAGAACTGCTCCTCCACCCCCAAGGACCAGGTGTGCAGGAGGGGTCGGATCTGCGGCTCATCTCCGAAGTAACCCCAGCGCGTGACCCGCCAGAAGTGGAAGTTCGACAGCAGCACGGGTTGGGCGACCAGGGACTCGCCCAGATCCCGCAGATCCTCAGGCAGGAGGACCAGGGGGGCGGTGAGGGCGACGGCCACCGTCAGCACGGCCAGGGCGGCCACCAGGCGACGCACGCGGCGTTCCCAGAACCAGGTGTAGGAGAAGGTCCCAGCCGCGAGGGCCTTGCGCAGGAGGCCCGCGATCAGGAACCCGGAGACCACGAAGAAGACGTCGACGCCGACGAAGCCTCCGGGGAAGCCGAGTTGAGCGTGGTAGAAGAGGACCGAGAGGACCGCCACTCCGCGCAGGCCATCGATGTCCGGGCGATAACCCATGGGGCCAGGGATCTTCGAATGGACAGGGGAGGTCTCCTGTCCCCCGGCGCGCGCGGCGTCGGGTTCAGTCCTCGTCGAAGTGCGTGCCGTCGTAGATGTCCTGCAGGACTCCGGCCGCCATCTCGGCGCTCTCCAGGGCCTCGAAGAGGGCCTCGCGGTGCTGCGCCCGGACCGAGCGGATGACCGCGTCGCAGGCCAGATGGATTGCGCGCAGGGCTTCCTGCAGGGCGTGCAGCAGGTAGCCGGTCGTCAGGTCGAAAGGTCTCTCAACCTGCCCGGCTCGGGCGGCGGCCTCCTGGAATTCCCCAGCCAATTCCGCGACGTGGGCGAGCAGGGCCTCCGTGGGCAGCGAGCGCAGGTCCCAGGCACCGATCAGGCTGCGCAGTTCCTGGTAGGCGGGGGGGCCCATGGCGCTCATCTCCAGGGCTTCCAGGTAGTCCTGGGAAAGGTCTGTCGGCACCCATCCATTCCAGAAACCCTCGGCCAGCGCCTGGGCCACCTTGCTGCGGTTCATGCCACCTCCGGCAGGAGGATTCCGGGTGGTCTGAAGCCTTCAAGACCGCCGTCGACCTCGGTGCAACTGCCTTCACCCGGCAGCAGGAGCGGGTACCGTCGCATGCTTGCATGAGATCGACGCGTCGCGACAGAACCCTTCCATGCGCCTCGTCCCCGTCGGGAGCCTGCCGTCCGGCGGGGAGGTCAGACCTCCGGGGACCCGGTCGACCCGGGTGGCCGGTTCAGGAACGCCGTGTAGTCGAACTCGTCCAGATGTCTCCTGCCGGTGAACCCGACATACTCCAGGATCTGGCCGGGTCGGGGATCCTCTCCGTAGAAGGACATGGCGAACGAGTCCTTCACCTCGGGCCAGGGCCCATCGGTCAGGGCCATCTTGTTCCTGTGAGGCAGGCTGCTGAAGTCCGCCAGCAGTTCGGGACCGTGCGACCCTCGGGGTCCGGCGTCCAACAGGACATAGAGGTTGGCCCGGTCGATTCGCCGGGTGCGCTCCAACCACTTCAGGCGCGCTTCGGGGAAGGTGGCGTAGTGCTGGAAGTGGATGGCGATGTCGCCCAGGTCGCTCTGCAGGACCCCCACAGGGTAGTCGGTGCCGGCCTCGGGAACCTCGACGACATCACAATCCAGGTAGCGGTCCAGGTGGCGGACCCAGTGCAGGAATTGTCGGCGATCGATCCACAGGTTGACCGTGGGGGTATTGAAGCGCAACCCCAGGTCGTGGAGGATCACGGCGCCGGTGCAGTTGTTGCACAGGAGCGTGGGGTTCGGGTTGCGCAGTCGTCTCCGGTTCCGGGCGCGCCAGAGGTCGCCTCGGAGCCGGCCGAGCGTCTTGTGGATCCTTTCCTGGATCGTCCTGATCAAGGCACTCCTGACCTCTCGTGTGGGATCGTCGTCGGGTTCCCTGTACGTGCCTTCTTCCCCTGCGTGGGGTTCCCGGGCCTCCGCTGCCCGGGCCACGGGAAGGATTCGCCGCCTGCGGCCGAGCATTCCCCAGCCATCAAGATGACTTGGAGTGGGCGATGGCCTGGCGTCTGAGGGTCCTGCATACGGCGGACTGGCATCTGGGGCACACCCTGCGCGACCACCCCCGGGACCTGGAGCACGAGCGCTTCCTGCGGTGGCTGCTGGAGACCCTGGTTTCCCGCGAGGTGGACGCCCTGCTGGTGTCCGGCGACGTCTTCCACACCTCGAATCCCCCGGCCTCGGCCCAGCGAGCCTGGTACGAGTTCCTGGCCGAGGTGCATCGGCGCGCGCCGGGGCTGACCGTGGTGGTCACCGCGGGCAACCACGACTCGGCCCTGCGTCTGGAGGCCCCCGGCACCCTGTTGCGGGCCATGGACGTCCACGTGGTGGGAGGACTTCCCCGCCAGGAAGCGGACGAGGTGGACCTGGGACGCCTGGTCGTCCCCTTGCGCGGTCGGGACGGCACGGTGGCCGGTCACGTCGCCGCGGTGCCCTTCCTGCGCCCCGTCGACCTGCGGCCGGCCTCAGAGGACGACGACCCGGTGATTCCTGCGACCCGGCGCGTCTACGACGAGGTCTTGCAGGCCGCGCGGGCCATGGCCACCCCGGGGCAGGCCCTCCTGGCCATGGGACACTGCTACATGGTGGGGGGTGCCCTGTCCGAGCTGAGCGAGCGACGCGTGCAGGTGGGCAACCAACTGGCCCTGCCCGTGGACCTCTTCCCCGAGGACCTGGCCTACGTGGCCCTGGGGCACCTGCACCGGGCCCAGACCGTGGGTGGGCGCCCCAGCGTGCGCTACTCGGGATCGCCGATCCCCCTGTCGATGGATGAGGCCCGCTACCGCCAACGGGTCCTGCTGGTCGACCTGGAGGACGGCCGGCTCTCGGGCCTGGAGGAGCTGGAGGTCCCCCGGACCCTGGACCTGTTGAGCCTGCCGCCCGAAGGTCCCCAACCCCTGGAGCGCGTGGTGGACCTCCTGCGCGGACTGCCGGCCCGGGACCAGACGGCCGAGGAGGTGCGGCCCCTACTGGAGGTCCTGATCCGCCTCGAGCGACCTCAACCGGACGCCCAGCAGCAGGTCGAGCAGGCCCTGGAGGGGCGCCAGCCCCGCCTGATCCGTCTGGGGGTGAGCTACACCGGTTCGGGGGCCAGCCTGGCCGAGGCCCTGCCCCAGCGCTCGCTGGCCGACCTGAACCCCGAGGAGGTCTTCCGGCGCTGCTATGAGCGCAGCCACCAGGGAGAGCCTCCGGAGGCCCTGATGGCGGCCTTCCACGAGTTGGTCGAAGAGGTCCAGGGGGAAGAGCGATGAGGATCCTGGCAATACGCGGTTCGAATCTGGCCAGTCTGCAGGGCGACTTCGAAGTGGACCTGGAGGCCGGACTGGGGTCCGCCGGACTCTACGCCATCACGGGTCCCACCGGCGCCGGCAAGAGCACGCTGCTGGACGCGCTGTGCCTGGCCCTCTTCGACTGCACGCCTCGCCTGGACTCGCAGGGCGGGGCCCGGATCGGTCGCCCTGACGAGGAGCACCGGCTGGCCGCCAACGACTGCCGCTCGCTCCTGAGGCGAGGCTGCGGCCGGGGCCACGCCGAGGTGGACTTCCAGGATCGCATCGGGCGCAGGTACCGAGCGCGTTGGGAGGTGCGGCGGGCCCGCGACCGGGCCGAGGGGCGCATGCAGGCGGCCACGGTGACTCTGCACGAGCTGCCTTCCGGGCGCGCCCTGGGGGACTCGCGCAAGACTGAGACCCTGGCCGAGATCTCCCGCCGCCTGGGGCTGACCTTCGATCAGTTCCGGCGCTCGGTGCTGCTGGCCCAGGGGGACTTCGCCGCCTTCCTGAAGGCCAACGGGGACGAGCGCGCTGAGTTGCTGGAGAAGATGACCGGCACCGAGCACTACTCGTCGCTGTCCAGGGCGGCGCACGAGCGGGCCGGCGCCGAGAAGGCGTCCCTGGCCCGTCTGGAGGACCGGTTGGGGCTGGTCCGACTGCGAAGCGACGAGGAGTTGCAGGGATTGCGCGACACCCTGGCGGCTGGGACGGCCGGCCTGGTGGCTGCCGAGGAGGCCCTGGGACGGGCCCGGGCCGAGGTCGAGTGGCACCAGCGGTCGGCCGAACTGACCCGGGCCGAGAGCCAGGCGGTCGAGGAGGCGGGCCAGGCCACCCGGGCCTGGGAACAGGCCAGCCCCCTGCGCCAGGAACTGGCCGACCTGGTCGCCGTCGAGCCACTGCGGCCGGCCCTGCGCGAGGTGGATCGGGCCCTGCAGGACCTGGGGCTGTCTCGGGACAAGCTGCGTCAGGCCGAGCGGGAACTGGAGGTCCGGACCCAGGAAGACCGGTCGGCAGCCGAGGCGCTGGCCCAGGGGGAGAGGGCCGTGGCCCGGTGCGAGGAGCAGGGCCTGCAGTTGCAACCCGAGCTGGCGGAGGCCCGCCATCTGGATCTGCGGCTGGGCGAGGCCGGTCGGCGCCTGGAGCAGGCCGGCGCCCAGGCGGTGGAGGCTCGGAAGGCGCTGCTCGGGGCGCGACAGAAGGTCGAGAACCTGGCCAGGGAGGAGGCCGCGGTCGGCTCCCGTCACCAGGAGGCGCTGGAGTGGCTGGCCGAGAAGGCCAATCTGGCCGAACTGGTCCGCCAGTGGGACCGTTGGGAATCCGTCATCGGGCGCTTCCGCGAGGCGGACGGGGCCTGGACCCTGGAGGAGTCGCGTCGGCCCGGCCTGGCCGAGGCCTCGGGCCAGGCTGACCGGGTCCTGGCCGAAGCCAGGAAGGCCAGGACCCGGGCCTTGGAGGTCTTGCAGGAGGCTCGGGCGGCCCTGCAGCGGGCCGCGGAGGCCCGCAGCGTCCTGGCTCCCGATGACCTGATCCGGCTTCGCGAGAGCCTGGACCAGCGTCTGACCCGGCTGCGGGACCTGGCCCGGATCGGGCAGGAGGCCCTGCGCTGTCGGCAGGCCGAAGCCCGGGCCCGGGGCCAGGCGGCCGCCCGCAGGAGTGAGGCCGAGATGGCGGGTCGGGAAGCTGCCCAGGAGGCTCTCCTGGCCGCCCTGGAAGCGCGCCGGCAGGAGGCCCGGCGGGCCCTGGACGGACTGCGGGCCAGCCTGGATCTGGAGGAACGGCGAGCCTGTCTGCGGGAAGGCGAACCCTGCCCCCTGTGCGGTTCCGCCGATCACCCCTACCGCCGCGAGGGAGCCCCGGCCGCCAGCGCCGTGCAGGCCCAGGAGGACCGCGTCGCCGACCTGGACCGGCAGGCCCAGGAGGCGCGCCAGATCCAGGCCCAGGCTCGGACCCGGATGGAGATGCACCTGAAGGCGGTGCTGGACTTCGAGAGGGAGGCCGACGAGCTGGCCCGGGAGGCCGCGGCCCGGGAGGCGGCCTGGCTGCGGGACGGGGCCGCCGAGCCCGACCTGCCCGGGCTGGCCCCCGGCTGCCTGGACTCGCGACTGGCCTCTCTCTCGGCCCGGCGCGAGGAGGTCCGTCAGCGCGAGCAGGAGGCCAACCGTCTGGCGGAGGCGGTGCAGCGGGCGACCCAGCATGTCGAGCAGTGCCAGCGGAGGGTGGACGAGGCGGCCGACGCGCTGACCGCGGCGGAAGGCCAGGCCCGCCAGACCCGGGAGGTCGCCGAGGCCTCGGCACGCCTGCAGGCCGAGGCCCGCAAGGCGCGGGAGGAGGCCGTCGAAGAGTTGCGTCCCGCGTTCGAGGCGGTCTCCGGCTGGGAGGAGGCGCTGCGCCGCCATCCCCAGGCCTTCGCCGAGCGCTGTACCGTGCGCGTCGCCGAATGGAACGCCCGGGTGGCCGAGCGTGACCGGACCCGGCAAGGACTGGACCGACTGGCCTCGGAGGGGGCGGCCGCGCGGGCCGTGGTGGAGGCTTCCGAGGGGGCCGCGGGCGAGAAGGAGGAGACCCGGCGGGCGCTGGCCGAGGAGACCAGCGGCCTTGAGGCCGAGCGGTCCCGGAAATTGGGGGGGCGGCCCACGGGGGAGGTCGAGGGTGAGCTGCGCCGGTCCCTGGAGGTCGCCCGCCAGGCCCTGGAGGCGGCCCGCCGGCTGGCCTCCGAGGCCGTGGCCCTGGCAGCGCGGGCGCGCGGACAACGCGAGACCTGCCAGGATGACCTGTCCCGGCGCCAGGAACTGTGGCAGGGCGTTCGGGCGGACCTGGACCGGGCCCTGGCCGACCTGGGGCTGGACGAGGAGCAGGCCCGGCGCCGCCTGGAGCGAGGACCCGAATGGGCCGAACGGACGCGCGCGCAGTTGGAGGACCTGGAGGCCCGGAGGCGGGAGGCAGGCACGGTGCTGCAGGAGCGCGCCCGTGCGCGCCAGCAACACGAGGCCTCGGGCATCCCCCTGCGCGGACTGGAGGAGGCGCGGGAGGCCTCCGAGCGGGCGCTGCAGGCCCAGTCGGCGGCCCAACTGCAGGTCGCCCGGGCCCAGAGCGACCTGGAGTCGGACGCCACTCGCCGGAGCGAGCACGAGGCCCTGGCCCGGCAGGTCGAGGCTCAACGGGAGAGGTGGCGCCTGTGGGAAAGCCTGCGCGAGTTGATCGGCTCGGCGGATGGCAAGCGCTTCCGGATCTTTGCCCAGGGTCTGACCCTGGACGCCCTGCTGGCCCAGGCCAACGCCCACCTCGTCGACCTGGCGCCCCGCTATCGGTTGGACCGGGTTCCCTCGACGGGAGAACCCTCGAATCGCGCGGCCGACCTGGAGATCCAGGTGGTGGACCTGGACATGGGCGAGGCGGTGCGCAGCGTCCAGAGCCTGTCAGGGGGCGAGAGCTTCCTGGTCTCGCTGGCGCTGGCCCTGGGCCTGTCCAGCATGGCCGCCGAGCGGACCCGCATCGACTCGCTCTTCATCGATGAAGGCTTCGGCAGCCTGGACGCCGAGACCCTGGAGACCGCCCTGTCGTGCCTGGAGGCCCTGCAGGCCGGAGGGCGCCAGGTCGGCATCATCTCCCACGTCTCGGGCCTGGCGGAGCGGATTGGGGTTCGGGTCCGGGTGGAGCCCCAGGGCAGCGGTCGCAGCCGGGTCCTGGTGGAAGGTCCGTCGCGGTGAGGAGTCCCACCCGGCGTCCCGAGCGTTCCGGCTTCTCCTGGCGGAAGGGTCGAGGTGGTCGATGAGCCAGATCTACCGCGAGTACTCCTATCAGGGGTTCTCCATCCTGGTCGGTCGGGGGGCGCGCGAGAACGACGTGCTCAGCCTGCGTGAGGCGGAGCCCCAGGATCTGTGGCTGCACGCTGCGGGGTACGCGGGCAGCCACGTGGTGATCCGTCGCCCTGCGAAGGACGTCGAGGTGCCCCCCGCGGTGGTCGAGGTGGCCGCCCAGTTGGCGGCATGGCACTCCAAGGCCCGGGGGGCCGGCGGCAAGGTGGAGGTGCACCTGTGCCGCGCCGGGGATGTGCGCAAGCGCCGGGGTGCTCCAGCCGGTGAGGTGCTGCTGGAGAGGTGGACGCGGGTGCGCGTCTACGCGCGGAATCCCTTCCCCGAGGAGTCGCCGGGCGGATGAGGGAGGCGCTGGCTGGTGGGGCCGGGGGGCGGCTGTCCCGTGGCCCTGGCGCAGGATCAGGATCTGGGGCTCAGGGTGCGAAGGCCAGGCCCAGGACCACCAGCAGGGGCAGGTCGGCAGCCACGCAGTGGAAGACGGTGCAGGCCAGCAGGTGGCCGTCCCGAGCCCGGTACAGGGCGACCATGGCCAGGCCGAAGGCGATCACGCCCAGGGTTCCCAGCCACCACCAGGAGGGCAGGACGGGCACCAGCACCAGGGCGTGCCAGGCTCCGAACAGGGCCGAGGATAGCCCTGCCGCCCAGCTCTGGGGCAGGTCGCGGGCCAGGCCCTCGTAGATGGTGGCACGCCAGAAGGCTTCTTCAGCCAGGGGATGGACCAGCAGGAACCAGGCCCCCAGGAACGGCAACTGCCAGGGCTGGAAGCCGAACCCGACCATGACCGTGCGGATCAACGGGAAGTCCGCGAACGGCAGAACCACCAGGGTGGCCAGGGGGGCGAAAAGGGCCGCGGCGACCAGGAAGGGGAGGGCCTCCCGCCCCGGGCCGGACCGGCGGCCACCCAGGGACCAGAAGGCCGCGAAGCAGGCCACGTGGTAGGTCAGGAAGGCCAGGTCGAAGCGCCGGCACCCGTATAGAGCCACGCCCACCAGCAGCCACGGCAACAGGGCCAGGCCCACCAGGCGGGCAACGCGAGGCGCGGGGGCGTCGGGGAACGGGGCGAGCAGGGGGCACCTCCGGGCGGCGGCCGGTCCTGCGCGGCCGCGTTCCTCCCATGATACCCGAGGCCGGCCACGATGTCACGGCTCCTCGGGCCGCAGGGTGCTGATCCTCAGCGTCGGCCGGCTGGACGCGCGTCCCGACCGGGTTCGGAGAGGGGTTGCCGGCCTCGGGGGGGAAGCGCTACCTCGGCCCGATGCGGCTGCCACCCGGCGCCCTCTCGGGTGCGCAGGGTGGCCGCCGGGGACGCCGCCGAGGAGGGGGACCGGATGAAGATCGACCTGGTGGTGGTCCATGTGCCGCGCTATCGCTGGGGGCACGAGGTCGACTTCGTGCCTCCGTTGACGGGCCTGCACCTGGCTGCGCTGACCCCGCCGGGGCACGAGGTCCGGTTGATCCACCAGCAGGTCCGGCCGGTCGACCTGGACACCGAGGCCGACCTGGTGGCCCTGAGCTTCTTCAGCGGTTTCGCCCGGGAGGCCTACGCCCTGGCCCGGGCCCTGCGGGCGCGGGGGCGCCGGGTGGTCGCTGGCGGGCCGCACGCGACCTTCTGCCCGGAAGAGACCGCGGCCTTCTTCGACAGCGTCGTCGTGGGCGAAGCGGAGTCCGTGTGGGCCCGACTGGTCGAGGATGCCGCGGCCGGGCGCCTGCAGCCCTTGTACCGGGGCGAACCCCAGCCCTTGAAGGGCCTGCCCACCCCGCGCTACGATCTGCTCTCCGAGGCCTTCTTCGTTCCCAGGGTCGTGCAGGCCACCCGGGGCTGCCCCTTCGCCTGCTCCTTCTGCTCGGTTCCCCAGTTGAATCCGGGATACCGGACCCGGCCCGTGGACGAGGTGATCCGCGACGTGCGTTTCGATCGATTCCGCCACTGGTGGCAGCGCAAGCTGGTCTGGTTCTGGGATGACAACCTGACCATCCGGCGGACCTACATCCTGGAACTGCTGCGGGCCATGATCCCCGAGCGCAGGTGGTGGCTGACCCAGGCCAGCCTGGATGTGGCCGGCGACCCGGAACTGCTGGACCTGATGCGGCGATCCGGTTGCATCGGCATCTTCTTCGGCTTGGAGTCCTTCGGAGCCGAGTCCCTGCAGGACGCCGGGAAGAGCCGGAATCGGGTCGAGCAGTACCGGCAGGGGATCGCCGCGCTGCACCGGCGCGGGATCTGCGTCATGGCGGGCTTCGTTTCGGGCTTCGACGGGGATACCCCCGAGTCGATCCGCCGGATGGCGCGCCAGCTCCAGCAGGTCGGGGTGGACGTGCCCTTCCTGAGCGTCCTGACCCCCTATCCGGGGACCCCGATCCACCGGAAGATGCGGGACGAAGGTCGCCTCCTGGAGGACCGCGACTGGGAGTGCTTCAACGGCTACAACGTGACCTTCCGCCCCCGGCAGATGTCACCGCAGGAACTGCTGGCGGCCCATCGGGATCTGTGGCGCGAGGCCTTCTCGTTGAAGAACACGCTGCGACGGGTCCTGCGAGGCCTGTTCACCCTCCGGCCGGGGGCCTTCCTGATGTCGGCCTGCATGAATGCCTTCTACTGCCTGAAGAACCTGCGCGGAAACCATCCGCGCGTCTTCGGGGGCTGAGGCTCCTGGGCCCGGCGCCCACAGGAGGCGCCTCGCGGGGAGCGCCCGGTCCTTCTGGGGGGGAGGGTGCCCAGGGGGTTTCAGGCCCGTCGCGGTCCGGAGACCCCGGTGAGGATCTGGCGGACCTGGCCCAGCCAGTCGGTCAGCGACAGGCACGGGCGGCCCGGCGCTACCGGCCACCAGCTCCGCTGCTGTCTGTGGAACAGGATCCAGCGGCTGGCATCGGGCAGGAAGCGCAACTGGAACCGTTCGCGCCCCTTCACAAGCAGCGTGTGACGGTTCCGCGAGCTGCGGATCTCCAGGGGCAGGCCGGTCAGTTCGCGCTGCAGCCAGCGTTCGATCTGCTGGCCATGGAAGGCCTGCAGTTCGGCAGTGGCCCGCACGGGGACCAGCGCCGCAAGTCCGGCCTCTCCGTGGAGGTCCAGGACCGCCCGGGCGCGCTCCAGGGTGGGCAGCGGTACGTCGGCGCGGCGCGACAGGTCCGACAGATCCCCGTGCAGGTCACAGGCCAGGTTCACCAGGTGCGGCATAGGCCGGCCCCTTCGGCCCGGGGCGGCCGGGGCCTTCCCCCAGACAGGACTCTGCCGGCCGACGCATAATGCTCCCCACCCTGGCTCCTGCCTTGGCAGGAGCCTTTCAGGTATTGCGGAGGACGTGGCGATGACCGAGATTCCCAAGAAGTACCAGCACGGCGAGGCCGAGCGGCGTTGGGCGCGCCAGTGGGAGGAGTGGAGGCTGCACGCCTGGGATCCGGCCCGTGGTCGCGAGGAGACCTTCGTCGTGGACAGCCCGCCGCCCACGGTGTCCGGCTCGCTGCACGTGGGCCACGTCTTCTCCTATACCCACCAGGACCTGCTGGTGCGCTATCAGCGGATGCTGGGCAAGAACATCGCCTACCCCATGGGCTGGGATGACAACGGCCTGCCCACCGAGCGCCGGGTGCAGAACGTCTTCGGGATCCGCTGCAACCCGCACCTGCCGCACGACGCGGCCTGGCAGCCCCGGAAGGTCGAGCCCAAGGACTCCAAGGTGCAGGTGGAGGTCTCGCGCCCGAACTTCATCCAGGCCTGCCGCGTCCTGACCCGGGAGGACGAGCAGGCCTTCGAGGACCTGTGGCGCCACCTGGGCCTGTCGGTGGACTGGTCGATGGCCTATACGACCATCGACGACCACTGCCGTCGCACCTCCCAGTTCTCGTTCCTGGACCTGGTGGCCAAGGGCCTGGTCTACCATGCCGAGTTGCCCACCGCCTGGGACACCGGCTTCGGGACCGCCGTGGCCCAGGCCGAGATGGTGGACAAGAAGGGTGAGGGCCGCTTCCACGACCTGCGCTTCGAGGTCGAGGGCGGAGGCGATTTCCTGATCTCCACCACCCGCCCCGAACTCCTGGGGGCCTGCATCGCCGTGGTGGCCCACCCGGACGACGCGCGCTATCAGCCTCTCTTCGGAAGGACCGCGATCACGCCGCTGTTCCGGGCCCCCGTGCCCATCCTGCCGGCCACCCACGCCGACCCCGAGAAGGGCACCGGCATCCTGATGGTCTGCACCTTCGGCGACACGGCCGACGTGGAATACTGGCGGTCCTCGGAACTGCCCCTGAGGCAGTTGATCGGCCGGGACGGGCGGATGCAGCCGGTGGACTTCGCAGCGGCCCCGTTCGCCAGCCTGGATCCCCAAGCCGCCAACGCCGCCTACTCCCAGTTGCAGGGGCTCTTCGTCAAGCAGGCCCGGACCCGCATCGCCGAACTGCTGCGCGAGGCCGGGGCCCTGGTGGGCGACCTGCGGCCCACCGAGCAGTTCGTCAAATACTACGAGAAGGGTGAGCACCCGCTGGAGTTCGTCACCACCCGCCAGTGGTTCGTGAAGATCCTGGAGCACAGGGAGGAGCTGCTGGCCAAGGCCCGGGAGGTCCAGTGGCACCCCGAGCACATGCGCACCCGCATCGAGCATTGGATCGAGGGCCTGCAGTATGACTGGTGTATCAGCCGCCAGCGCTTCTTCGGTGTGCCCTTCCCGGTCTGGTACCCCGTCCGGCAGGATGGCTCGGTGGACCACGAGCACCCGATCTACGCCACGGCCGACATGCTGCCGGTGGACCCGCTGTCGCAACCCGCCCCGGGCTTCACCGAGGGTCAACGCCACCAGCCCGGGGGCTTCGTCGGAGACCCCGACGTGATGGATACCTGGGCCACCTCGTCCCTGACGCCCCAGATCGTCAGCGGTTGGGGTGAGGACCCCGAGCGGCACCGCAGGCTCTTCCCCATGGACATCCGTCCCCAGTCGCACGAGATCATCCGCACCTGGGCCTTCTACACCATCGTCAAGGCCTGGATGCACGAGGGCTCGATCCCCTGGCGCCACGTGGTGATCAGCGGCTGGATCCTGGATCCCGACCGCAAGAAGATGGAGAAGTCCAAGGGCAACGTGGTCACCCCGGGTCACTTCCTGGACGAGTATTCCGCCGACGGCGTGCGCTACTGGGCGGCCCGGGCTCGCCTGGGCACCGACACGGTCTTCGACCCCAAGCTCTTCGACAACGGCCGGCGCCTGGCCACCAAACTCTTCAACGCCAGCCGCTTCGTACTGATGCAACTGGAGCGCGACGCCGAGGGCCGGGACCGCTGGACCCCCGAGCACGTCACCGAGCCCCTGGATCAGGCCCTCCTGGCCCGCTTGCGCCAGATCCTGACCGAGGCCACCGAGGCCTTCGAACGCTTCGAGTATGCCCTGGCCCTGCAGGCTGTCGAGGGCGACTTCTGGGACTTCTGCGACGATTACGTGGAACTGGTCAAGCGCCGTTCCTACGAGACCGAGGACACCCCCGGCCGGCGCTCGGCGATGGCCACCCTGTACCTGGCCCTGCGCACGATGCTGCGCCTTTTCGCCCCCTTCATGCCCTACATCACCGAGGAGGTCTGGTCCTGGCGCATGGCGGGGGAGGGGCGCGAACGCTCGGTGCACACCTCTCCGTGGCCCACCGTGGCCGAACTGGCGGTTCCCGAGCCCGAGCAGGGCCAGGTCTACGCCTGCGGCGTCGAGGTCCTGCGCCAGATCCGCCAGGCCAAGACCGTGGCCCAGAAGAAGCTGCGCTGGCCGGTGCAGAGCCTGAAGGTGACGGGAAGCGCCGCCGACCTGAAGGCCTTGGAGCCGGTGTTGCCCGACGTCCTCCTGGCCGGGGCTGCCGAGGGCGCCACGGTGCAGTGCCTCGAGGGAACCCCGGCCGAGGGCCAGCGCTTCGGCGTCGAGGTGGTCCTCGGCGTCGAGGAGGTCGTCGGGGCCTGAGGGCCCCGCGACCCGGGGAGGGCCGCTCAGCGCAACTGGAAGGCCTCCTGGACCTGGCGGATGTCCCGGACCCCGGCACTGAGCAGCAGTTGCAGCAGGATCCGGGCCTTGGCGGGGTTCAGGTCCAGCGAGGCGGCCAGGCCGAGGCGGTCGTCGTCCACCTCGGCGTTGCGCAGCGTGGGGCCGGCACCCACCCGGCTGGAGCGCACCACCGGGATCCCCTGCCGGGCGGCCTGGGCCAGCGCCTCCAGCGCGGCCTGCGAGGTGTTCCCGTTGCCCACCCCGGCCAGCACCAGGCCCCGGGCGCCGCCGGCCACCGCCTCGCGGATCGGGGCGGCCGTCATCCCGGCATGCGAGTAGATGATGTCGACGCGGGGCAGTGGTCCACGGTCGGGCAGGGGCAGGGGAGAGGGCGGCAGCGTCGGCCGGGGGGCAAGCCAGCGCGGGCTCCCCGAGTCCAGGCTGCCCACCGGACCCGTCAGTGGGGCCTGGAAGGCCTGCAGGGCGGTGGTGTGCGTCTTGGTCAGGTTCCTCGGCTTGAAGACCAGGTCGTTGAGCACCACCAGGACCCCCCATCCCCCGGCGTTGGGATCCGTCGCCACCTGCACGGCCTGGAAGAGGTTGGCGGGGCCGTCGGCTGACAGCCCCGTGGCGGGCCGCATGGCCCCCACCAGCACCACCGGCCGGTCCGTGGACAGCACCTGCTCGAGGAAGAAGGCAGTCTCCTCCAGGGTGTCCGTGCCGTGGGTGATCACCACCGAATCGGCCTCGTTCTCGGCGAAGGCCCTTTCCACGCGGCGGGCCAGCTTCAGCCAGACCTCGTCCGACATGTCCTGGCTGCCGATGTTGGAGACCTGCTCGGTCCGCAGGTCCGCCAGAGTGCTCAGGCCCGGCACCGCCTGCACCAGGCTGTCGGCCGACAGGGTCCCGGCCCGGTAGGTCGTGGGGCTCTCGGCCGTGGCCGTGCCGGCGATCGTCCCGCCGGTGGCCAGCAGCAGCACCCGGGGGCGGCCCTCGCGGGCCAGGGCCGGGATCGCCAGGATCAGGAGCAGGCACAGTAGGGCCGGGACTCGATGGCTCATCGTTCGGGCACCCCGCACGGGTCTGGAGGCCCCGCCAATCGGTGGGCCTCAGGATTGAGGAGGATCGGACCCTTCCCGATGCTTGCTGGCCGGTCCTGTCGGCAGCCCTCGTGCCGGCCTGTCAGACGGGCGCAGCGACCGTCCTGGCCGGCTCGGCGCTCCAGCGTTCGGCGGAGCCGGGAAGCTCCTGCGACATGCGCTCGAAGACGGCCTTCATGGCCTGGCACATCACGGTGGGGTTGCCCTGGCGACCGCTGAGCTGCCGCTCCCAGGGGCATCCGCCCCGGCACAACTGCACCCAGCGGCAGTCCTGGCAGGCAGGGGGCACGGCGGCCCACTCGCGGAAGAGGGCCCGGGCCCGTTCCGATCCGCGCAACTCGGCCAGGGGCGTCTGGTGGATGTTGCCCAGACGGTACTCAGGGATCCCCGAGAACTCGTCGCAGGGGTAGACGTCGCCGTTCCAGCCGAAGACCACGTACTGCGAGCAACTGCCCTCCAGCTTGCAGTAGTAGGGGTGCTGTCCGGCCATCTTGCGGGCCAGTTCCGACAGGAAGCGGACCCGGAAGTCGGTGCGGCCCAGCGACAGCCAGCGGTCGAAGACCCGCATGATGAAGTCGGCGAAGGCGGCGCCGTCCACCTCGATCTCCAGGCGGCCGTGCGTGCAGCGGGTGGAGGGTACGAAGTCGATTTCCGCAAGGCCGCAGTCGGCGAAGTACTCGACCAGTTCCTCGGCGTGCGGCAGGGTCCGGGGGGTGATCACCGCCGAGACCCGGGGCTGGATGCCCCGAACCTGCAGGGCGCGGATTCCCGCCAGCGTGGCGGCGTGGCTGCCCCTTCCCTGGCGGTCCTTCCTCTGGGCGTCGTGCAGCCAGGCCGGCCCGTCCAGGCTGGCGGTGACCGCAAAGCGATGGGCGGCCAGCAGGTCCGCCCACTCCTCATCGATCAAGGTGGCGTTGGTCTGCACCCCGTGGTACAGGGTCCGGCCGGAGAAGATCCGGGCCGCCCGGTCCAGGGCCTCGGCGAAGCGCCGTGTGCCGTACAGGGTGGGCTCGCCCCCGAACCACAGCAGGTGCATGGCCCCCGTGGTGTTGGCGGCCAACTCGGCCAGGGCCAGGTCCAGCGTGGCGGTCTCCATGAAGCGACCGGAGCCCAGCCGCCCCTCCTGGTAGCAGTAACTGCAGGAGAGATTGCAGGACTCGGTCAGCTTCAGGGCAGGCCGCAGTCGGCCGCGGTTCACGCCTTGACCCAGGACACGGAGTCCTTCTCGTCGCGCTCGAGCTTCAGGGTCTCGGCCAGGACGGGGTTTACGGGCTTGTCCTTCGTGTCTCCCATGAGGGCCTCCAAGAAACGGGTGCGACAGCCTCGGGAGGCTGTCGGTCGCGGCCTTTCGCCCCGGCGGGCGAGCCTCCTGCCCCGGGGCCAGGAAGGAGCGGTCGATCCCCAGGGCAAAGGGAGGCGGCATGAGACCTCCGCTTCCCCTCCCGGCCCGTTGGGGACGGGTGCTGGAACTCCTGGGAGGCCTGGTCCTGCAGGCGGCCCCGCTGCTGGCCTTCGCCAGTGTGCCCGTGCTCAATCTGCGGGTGCCGGTGCCGGGCCTGCTGCTGCACGGCGGCGTCCTGCTGGTCTGTGGCACCCTGGCGGTGCTCCTGGCCCTGCTGCGCCAGCCCCGCCCCGGGGCCCAGGTCCTGGTGGCCCTGGTGGCTGCTGGTACCCTGGCCTGGGACGCCCACCTGGTCATGGAGAGGACCGGCTACGTCGTGGGCCGGCTGCAACTGTCCCTGATCGGCCTGAACCAGTTCCTGGCTCGGGTTGGCGGCGAGCCGATCGACCTGATGCCGCGGGGCGTCGAGCCTGCCGAGCTGCTGGGCGTCGGCCTGAAGGTGGGGCTGGCCGGGCTCCTGCTGGTCCTGGCGGGAGCCGGTCTGGAAGTGCTGGGCTGGTCCCTGGCCGGCAAACGCTGGTATTCCGTGCTCCTCGCCTGGCCGAGCTGCAGTGCTTGCGGCCACGGGGTCGACTTCTCCATGGCCTTCTGTCCGGGCTGCGGCAGGCGCCAGGGTCGGGGGGCGCCTTGTCGGGCCTGCGGTGCCTGGACCCGGCAGGCTCATCGCTTCTGTCCCTCCTGCGGGGTCGAGGCGCCAACCGGGCCCGGTTGAGGGGCCTGGCCCCCGACGCAGGAACCGGGGCCGTGGCGCAGGAATTCCTGGCCGTTTCCCTGGCTTCTCCATCCTTCTCAAGAGGTCGGTGACGAGGATCCCATGGCTCTCTACATCCTGTGGTTTGTCACCACCGCCCTGGCCCTGGCTGGCGCCTGGGGGGTGCTGGTCTATCTGCGGCGGCGCGAGGCCTACCACCACAGCATCCAGGCAGTCCTGCGTGCGCCCCAGGAGGCCGACGACTTCGCAGGGCAGGCCCAGGCCCTGTGTGAAGCCTGCACCAGCGAGGCGGCGGCCTCGGGGTGCAGCCTGTACCTGCAGCCCGGTGAGGAGGAGAGCGGCTTCCGCAGGGCTGCCCAGGCCGGCCGCCCGGCCGAGGAGACGGGCCCCGGGGTGGTCCGCGACCTGCTGACCCAGGCCTGGGACACCGGGCAACCCGTGGATTCCCACTACGGTGGGCGTTGGTTGGCAGCCTTCCCCGTGTGGGCCGGTCACCCCGGCGGCGGGGCCATGCTGGTGGTCTGGGAGTCCGGCCGGACGCCGGGTAAGGCTCAGCGGAACCTGATGGAGACCGCCGCCATGGTGGCCTCCCTGCTGGCCCCCCGATTCGCCCGCGAAGGAGCCCTGGCTCGGGCCCACGAGGAACTCCAGGCCCTGCAGGTGGAGATGGCCGAGGAGAGCCACCTGGCCGGTGTCGGTCGGCTGGCGGCCGGGGTGGCCCACGAGTTGAACACTCCACTGGGAGCGGTCCTGACCATGGTCGGCAGCCTCTCGCGAACCTCCCAGGACCCCTCGACCGCCCGGCGGCTGCAGATCATGCGCGACGCCGTCGAGAAGTGCAAGGCGATCATCGAGAAGCTGCTGGTCTATTCGCGAGGGCCCATCGAGACCGAGCGCGGCCTGACCTTCTCGCGGTTCGTCCGGGCCTCCACCGACCTGAACCGGACCATTGAGGGTTGCGTCGAGTTGATGCGCGAGAGCCTGTCGGAGGACGGCATCTCGGTCACCCTGGAACTCGCCGAGATCCGGGCCAACACCACCCAGTGGTCGCACGTCTTCAACAACCTGCTGGTCAACGCCCGGGACGCCCTGCGCAGCGGTGGACCCAGCCAGCCCCGGATCACCATCCGGACCCGGAACGACCGGGATCGCATCCAGATCGAGTTCTCGGACAACGGACCGGGAATCCCCGCGGATGTGATCCCCCATATCTTCGAGCCCTTCTACACCACCAAGGACATCGGGCACGGGACGGGGCTGGGTCTGGCCATCGTCAAGGAGGTGGTGCGCAAGCACCAGGGCAGCATTCAGGTGAAGTCCGAGCCCGGAGCCGGGGCGAACTTCGTGATCCAGGTTCCCCTGCAAACCTCGGGGGCCACGGCTTGACTGCGTCCGAGGGTACCCGTCTGGGGACGGTCCTGCAGGGGCGTTACCGGATTGTGGACGTCCTCGGCCGGGGGGGCTTCGGGGCCGTCTACCGCTGCGAGGACCTGCGCCTGCCCGGCAAGCACTGGGCCCTGAAGGAACTGATCTGCCCGGAACCCGGCCTGGTCAAGGAAGCCCGGCGCAACTTCGAGCGCGAGGCCCACATGCTGTCAGCCCTGCGCCACCGCAGTCTGCCGGTGATCGTCGACTACTTCAGCGAGGGCGAGAGCACCTACCTCGTAATGGAGGAGGTCGAGGGGCGTACGCTGGCCCAGTTGATCGACGACGACGGCCCGGCCTCGGAGGGCGAGGCCCTGCGTTGGGCCTTGGAGACGGCTCGGGTCCTGGACTACCTGCACTCCCAGGAGCCTCCGGTGATCTTCCGGGACCTGAAACCCGAGAACGTGATGGTCACCGAGGATCGCCATCTGAAGCTCATCGACTTCGGCCTGGCCCGTCACTTCGACCCCGGGAAGCACCGCGACACCGAGGCCATCGGCTCGGTGGGCTACGCTCCACCCGAGATCTGGGAGGATGCCGGGCAGACGGACGCGCGGTCCGATGTCTACTCCCTGGGGGCCACGCTGTATTTCGTCCTGACGGGCCGGCCGCCCTCGCCCGTGTACGGCACCCATCGCCTGGCGCCCTACCGGCCCGACCTGGGCAGGGACCTGGAAGCCCTGGTCCTGCGCTGCATGGAGCCCGAGCCGGAGGCTCGCTACGCGAACGCCGCCGAGGTCATCCGCGATCTGCTGCTGCAGATCTCCAGGTCCGATGAGGCGGGTCCCGCCGGCCTGCCCCTGCGCGAGGAGGTTCGGATCGAGCCGGTCGCGCGCCGCGAGAAGGCGACCGGCGGGCCCGTGCGGGTGGCCTCGGCCCGGGCGGCCCGGTCGGCCCCCCCGCCGCGACGGTCCTCGGGGATTCCCACCTGGATCCCGGGACTGATGGCGCTGGCCACCGTGCTCTTCCTGGTTGGTGCCCTGCTGGGGCTGCACCTGCTGTCCCCGAAGGCGCCGGTGGTCGAGGAGGAGGCCCACACGATCACCAATCCCGACAAGGACAGGGCGCGCGAGTTCCTGGAGAAGCGCGACCTGGTGCAGGCCGCCTCCCTTCTGGACCTGGCGGTGACCCGACACCCGGCGGACGCCGAGGCCCACATCCTGCGCTCCAATACCTACGCCCTGATGGCCAGCAGCAATCCGATCCGGATTCCGGCCCTGATGTCGCTGAGCGGATTCGATGCCCAGGAGGGTTCCCGGCTTCTCTACGGCATCGCGGCCGCCCAGTCCGAGTTCAACCAGGGAGGCGGGGTCGACGGCCGTCCCGTGGTCATCGACCTCTTCGACGACGGCTCCGACACCCAGAAGATCCTGGAACTGGCTGGAATCATCCGCAAGAACCCGGACTACCTCGTGGTCCTGGGGCCCTTCAGCTCCCAACGCTCGCTGGTCATCGCCCCCCTGTTCAATGGCGACCATCTGGCCTTCCTGGCTCCGGTGGCCTCGGACCCCCGCCTCTGGGAGGCGGGCAAGTACTCCTTCACGGCCACCGATTCAAACTATCCCCGGGTGCGCGCCCTGGCGCACCGGCTGATCGCCGCAGGGTATCGCAAGGCCGGGGTCGTCGTGGATCGGGACAGCGTGCTCTCCTCCTCGGTGGCCGGGTACTTCCGGGAGGAGTTCGAGGCATTGGGAGGTCGAGTCATCTGTGACGCGGTCTTCGTGGGCACCGACTTCTCGCAGGCCCTGACCCGGTTGCAGGCCGCCGGACCGGACACCATCTTCTTTTCGGACTATCGCGGAGCGGTGCTGGCCCAGTTCGTCCGCGCCCTGAGGGAGGCCGGCCTGGAGACGCAGGTTTCCAGCCAGACGGCCCCCTTCACCCGGGCCCTGGTGACCGATGGCGGGAATGCCGCCGAGGGCCTGCTCCTGTCGGGTTACTACCATCCCGACACGCCTCGCCCCGAGGTCCAGCGCTACGTGCGCCGCTTCCGGCAACTCTTCGGTCCGGTCTCCACCTCGCACCTGGACGCGACCGCGTACGATGCCAGCCGGCTGGTCTTCGAGGCCCTGAAGAGCGGGGCCGCCACGCGCCAGGCCGTCCGGGACTACCTGGCCTCGGTCGGGGCCGAGGGCGGTCGGCCGGCCTGGCACGGGGTCACCGGCACCTTCGCCCTGGCGCGGCGCCTGGACCAACGGGAGGTCTACCTGGTGGAGGTTCGCGGCGGCCAATATCACCTGCTGGAAAAGGAGACGTGGTAGGCCGACGCTCTCTGCGGAGCGCGGCCGGCGAGGTCGCAGCCGTGACGCTCCTGGTGGTCCTGGTCGCCGGGCTCCAGGGCGCGTGGATCATGGCCGGGCAGGTTCGCCTGACCACGCCCGACTTCCCGATCCACGCGCGCAACGCCTTCCACCTGTGGCAGGCATGGACCGAGGGCGACCTGCGGCAGTTCCTGACCGGCTCCAAGTACGGTCCGGTCGGCTACCTGCCTGCCGTGCTTGTCTTCTGGGGGTGGGGGCCGAGCCTGAAGCTCCTGCTGTTGTCGCAACTGTCCTGGTTCGCCCTCTACGGAGCGGCCCTGGGGTGCCTGGGCCGGAGGCTCTACGGTCCGGGGTCGGGCCTGCTGGCCTGCCTGTACCTCTTCACCCTGCCGGTCTTCGTCTCGATGTCCAGGGGTTACCTCCTGGAGTTGCCGTCGCAGGCCCTGATCCTGGCCGGTCTGGCCGTGCTGGTCTGCGCCGATCGCCTGGGCCGGCTCCCGGCAGCAGGGCTCTTCGGCGTCTGCCTGGGTCTGGTGGCCATGACCAAGCCGGAAGCCCTGGCCTTGTGGCTCGTCCCCCTGGCCGGTCCGGCCGCCAGCGCCCTGGGATGCGCCTGGAGGACCCGGTCCTGGCAGGAGCCGTTGGCCCTCCTGGGCCTGGTCTGCCTGGTGGCAGGACTGGTCTACCTGCCGGTCCTGCTGGTCGTGGACCCCCGGCAGGTGGTGGCCGATCGGATCCAGGCGCTGGTCATGGGGACTCAGGACCCGGGTTACGACTGGGAGCCCTGGTTCTGGATACGCCTGGCGGCGTACAGCAGTCTTCGGTGGGGCCACC
Source organism: uncultured Burkholderiales bacterium (assembly GCA_964595195.1). GTDB lineage: Bacteria > Vulcanimicrobiota > Xenobia > Xenobiales > Xenobiaceae > CAZQPM01. The sequence goes on from CAZQPM010000003.1 coordinate 34,385, forward strand.
TGCTGCTGCTCGCGGTCGGACTCGTCGTCGGTCTCTGGCGAGGGGACGGTCGGCATCCCGGCAGGCGCCTGGTCGTGTCGATGCTGGTCTGGGCTTTCCTGCTCATCCAACTGGGCAGCTCGCGATGTGAATACTACCTGCTGAACCTTGCCGGTTGCGCGTCCCTGGTGGCCACGGGTTGGGCCCCTGGTCCGCGCTGGCGCGCGGGGGTCGCGCTCGTGTTGGTCTTCTTCGGGATTCCCGTCCTGGCTGGCTGGCTGGTGCCCGGAGGGAGGTCGGGTCCCGACACTTCGCATCTGAAGGGCCTGAGCGCCTGGGAGGCCCTGCTCCCGGCGCCGTCCGATCCTCCCGGGCTCGACGGCAACGATGTCGGCAGGCTTCTGGGCGAACTGAGGCGTCGCTCCCCGGAGGGGTTCGACGTGCAGGTCGCCGAGCACCCGAGCGCCGCGTTCTGCCGCGATTGCCTGGAACTGTACGGGAAGTATTCCTCAATCCCCGGCCTCCAGGTCGTCGGACCGGCTGGGGAGCCCCCCTCCGACCCTGAGGTTCGGCCGGGAGGGACCGATTCCGTCCGGGATCGCTACCTCGTGACCCTGGACCAGGAACACCGGTTCGGAGAGGAACCGCGCCGGTTCGGGGTCTTCGCGGCCCCGCCGGCGGGGGCGGAGTGGGTCGGCGACTTTGGTGTTCCCTTCGGAGAGACCGGACCTCCAGGATGGGTCAGGGTCTCTTCCCTGAAGGCTCCGACGGCTCGGCCCGGCGCGCGCTGACCACGCGGTTGCGCCCATCGTGCTTGGCCCGGTACATGGCCTGGTCGGCCCGGGCCAGCAGGCTCTCGGGGGTGTCGTCCGGCTCGAGTTCGGCCACCCCGATGCTGGCGGTCACCCGCAGGGGGGCTCCGTTCACGGCCTGGAACTCGGTCTCCTCGATCCGGCGGCGCACCTTCTCGGCGGTGACGGTGGCGCCCGCCAGGTCCGTCTCGGTTACCAGGATCACGAACTCCTCGCCCCCGTAGCGAGCCAGCACGTCGCTGCCTCGCAGGCAGGCATGGGTCGCCTGGACGAACCGGCGCAGCACGGCGTCTCCGGTCGGGTGCCCGTGGTCGTCGTTGACGGCCTTGAAGAAGTCCAGATCCAGCATCAGGCAGGTCAGGCAGTGTCCGTAGCGCCGTGCCCGGATGACCTCCTCCTGCAGTCGGGCGTCCAGCATCCGCCGGTTGTAGACTCCCGTCAGGGGATCGGTGACGGCCTGGGCGGCCAGGTCCTGGCGCTCCCGCTGCAGGCGGTCGCGGACCTGTTTCGTGCGCAGGGCGGCCTTGATGCGGGCGCGCAGTTCGTCGGGGTGGAAGGGCTTGGCGATGTAGTCGTCGCCGCCCGCCTCCAGGCCCGTGACCCGTTCGGGAACATCGCCCAGGGCGGTCAGGAAGATGATCGGCACGTGGGCGGTGCGCTCGTCGGCCTTCAGGCAGCGGCACACGTCGTACCCCGACATCTCGGGCATCATGACGTCCAGCAGGACCAGGTCGGGGGGTTCAGACCGGGCCAGGTCCAGGGCCTCGGGGCCGCTCAGCACCGTGTCCACGCGATAGCCGTCGAGGTTCAGGATGCTGCGCAACAGCATCAGGTTGGGCTCGGAGTCGTCGACGACCAGGATGTGCTGTTCGTGTCCGCCCACGTCGCTGTCTGACCCGATGGACATCAGCCCTCCCGGGAATCGTGATCGGATCCGGATCCCAGCCCCAGGATTCTGCGGGCGGCCTCGGCAATCCCTTCCGCGGCCAGGCCGTGGGCCTCGGGATCCGGCAGGTCCAGATCTGGTCGGACCCCCAGGACCTCCACGCGCACGTCGGTCCGGCCCCGGCGGGCCAGGCTCTCCAGGACGGCGGTGCCCAGTCCTCCCTGGACGCAGTGCTCCTCGACCGTCAGCACGCGGCCGCAGGCGGCCGCCTCGTCGAGCAGTTCCTGGTCCAGGGGCTCCAGATAACGCAGGTCGTAGACCCCTGCCCTCAGGCCCCAGGAGTTCAGGGCCTCCGAGGCCAGGATGGCGGGGAAGACCGTGCTGCCCAGGCAGACCAGCGACAGGTCGCCTCCCGGGCGCAGGCGTCGGCCGGTTCCCGGCGGCAGGCTGGCCTGCTCTTCGGAGTCGGGGACCCCGACGGCGGGGGAGGAGGACAGGCGCAGGGCTCCGGGTCCCGGAAGCCCCAGCAGGCCCCGCAGGACTCCACGGGCCTCCTCCTCGTCGGCTGGCACGGCGATGGTGATCTCGGGTACCTGGCGCAGCAGGGACAGGTCCCGGATGCTGGCGGGGTTGGGTTCCTCCGAGTCGCCCACCGGGGTCAGTCCCCCTCCCAGGACCAGCAGGGTCAGGGGGAAGGCGGCCATCTCCAGCAGTTCGGGCAGCAGCAGGGGCAGGCGGGAGGCAGACAGGGCCAGCAAGGGGTGGCTGCCGGCAGCCGCGGCTCCGGCGGCCTCCAGCAGGGCCCCCTTGAGGCTGCAGCGGCGCAGGCGGGGCCCCAGCATGGACAGGGGCCCCGGAGCCGCGGATCGGGCCCAGAACATGATGACTTCGGGAGTATCCAAAAGGTCGGCCGCCAGGCGCGCCAGGACCTGGGTTTCGAACGAGTCGCAGGCCGGCAGGGCCCCCCGGGTCGGAGGCGGCGCCACCGGATCCGGCCAGGATGGCCGGGGACGATTGGCGGAGGAGGACAGCCACGGCTCGGAGGAACGCTGCCCGGGAGGGGGCGCGGAACCCTCGTCGGGGAGCGGCCCCAGGACGTGCAGGAAGCGCACCCCCCGCCCTTCCAGGGCCCCCTGGACGGCCTTGAGCAGACGTTCGGGGCGATCGCTCTCGACCGGCAGGGGGAAGGGGAACCCCCGGGCCCCGGCATAGGTGCCCGAGGTGCCCG
>CAZQPM010000004.1:0-32132 GCA_964595195.1 uncultured Burkholderiales bacterium
ACGCGAGCCGGTTTGCTGTCTGGGCGGAAACGCGAGCCGGTTTGCTGTCTGGGCGGAAACGCGAGCCGGTTTGCTGTCTGGGCGGAAACGCGAGCCGGTTTGCTGTCTGGGCGGAAACGCGAGCCGGTTTGCTGTCTGGGCGAGCCGGTTTGCATGTATGGGCGAGCCACCCGGGTGCGCGCCCGGGGAAGGTGCCTGCCCCGAGGGCGTGAACTGCATGGGGCATGGCCCGCTTCCTCTTCACCTCGGAGTTCTCCGAGCCTCCGGCGACGCTCTTCGCCTGGCACGTCCGGCCCGGCGCCCTGACCCGCCTGACGCCCCCGTGGCAGGCTCTGCGGCGACTGGACCCGGACGCCCCCGTGACCGAGGGGCAAGAGGTGCATCTGCAACTTCGCCTGGGGCCCTGGTCCCTGCCCTGGACGGCCCTGCACCGTGATGTGGTCCCGGATGAACAGTTCGTCGACCAGATGGTCCAGGGGCCCTTTGCGGACTGGGTCCACCGGCATCGCTTCCTACCCGCGGCGCAGGGCAGCCAGGTGCGCGACGAGATCGCCTGGCGCCTCCCCGGGGGCCGCCTGGTGGAGGGGGTGGCCGAGCCCGTTGTGCGCAGGCTGCTGGTGCGGGCCTTCCGCTACCGCCATCGGGTCCTGCGGGCCGACCTTCTGCGCCATCGGGCCTGGAATCACCGGCCCCGCCTGCGGGTGGCCGTCACCGGGGCCACCGGCCTGATCGGGCGGCAACTGTGCGCCTTCCTGTCCACCGGGGGACACCAGGTCCGCATCGTCACCCGTCACCCCCGGCCGGGCAGCAGCGATATCGGCTGGAACCCTCGGGAAGGACGATTGGAGCCCTCCGCCCTGGAGGGCCTGGACGCGGTGGTCCATCTGGCCGGGCAGGGCATCGCCGGGCGCTGGACCCCCGGGCACAAGGCCGAGGTGCTGCGCAGCCGGGTCGAGGGAACCCGGCTCCTGGCCAGGACCCTGGCCGGGTTGCAGCATCCGCCGGGCGTCCTGGTCACCTCCTCGGCTATCGGCTTCTACGGGAACCGCGGGAGCACACCCGTCAGCGAGGAGAGCCCCGCAGGAAGGGGCTTCCTGGCCGAGGTCTGCCAGGCCTGGGAGGCGGCTTGCGCCCCGGCATCCGAGGCTGGGATCCGGGTGGTCAACGTCCGCACCGGTCTGGTCCTGACCCCCGCCGGCGGGGCGCTGGCGGCCATGCTGCCGGCCTTCCGCCTGGGTCTGGGCGGGCCGACCGGAAGCGGTCGGCAATCCTGGAGCTGGATCACCATGGATGACCTCCTGGCCGTCTACCATGAGGCCCTTCTCGACGAGGGCCTGGTGGGTCCCGTCAACGGGGTCGCCGATTCCTGTTCGAGCGCCGGGTTCGCGGCGACGCTGGGCCGGGTGCTCGGGCGCCCGGCGGTGCTGCCCCTGCCTGCGGCCGCGGTCCGGCTGCTGTTGGGGGAGATGGGGGAGGAGCTGCTGCTGGCGGGCGCCCGGGTCCTGCCTGAGGCCCTGGGCCGGCGCGGGTTCCGGTTCGCCTGGTCGGACCTGGACTCAGCCCTCGGTCACGTCCTCGGCCGGACGGGATCAGGATCATGAAGAAGCGCCGCCGGGCCCGGGAGGAGGGCTTCCATCGCAGGACGCTGCCTGGGGCCGCGCCGGGCACCATCGCCGTGGACCCCGAGGCCCCCCGGCCCCTGGTCCGCCTGGTGGCCTATGACACCCAGAAGATACTGGAACGAGATGCCCCTGATCTCAGACAGATTCCCAACCTGCAGCGCGATCACGCGGTGGTCTGGCTGGACCTGGACGGCCTGGGGGATCGCGAGTCCGTGCTGCAGGCGGGCGAAATCTTCGGCCTTCATCAGTTGGCACTGGAGGACGTGGTCAACGTCCACCAACGCCCCAAGATCGAGAACTACGGGGACTACCTCTTCCTGGTGGCCCGCATGCCCATCCCGGGCGAGGAGCGCCTGCTGACCGAGCAGCTCAGCCTCTTCCTGGGGCGGGACTTCGTGGTCACCTTCCAGGAGGGGGTCCCTGGCGACTGTCTGGACCCGGTCCGCCTCCGGCTCCGGGACTCCAGTCGGCGTATCCGGTCCCAGGGGGCCGACTTCCTGGCCTACGCGATCCTCGACTCGCTGGTGGACTCCTACTTCCCGTTGCTGGAGGCCTACGGTGAACGGTTGGAGACCCTGGAGGAGGACGTCCTGGGGACTCCCGACCGCGACACGATCGTGCAGTTGCAACTGATCAAGCGCGACCTTCTGACCCTGCGCCGGGTCTTCTGGCCCCTGCGCGAGGCGGTGGCCGGGCTCCTGAAGGACCCCTCCGCCCTGGTCCGGGAGGAGACGCGGGTCTTCCTTCGTGACGTCTCGGACCACACCGTGCAACTGCTGGACCTGCTGGAGACCTACCGGGAGATTGCCGCCGGCCTGGTGGACCTCTACCTCTCCTCGGTCAGCAACCGCATGAACGAGATCATGAAGACGCTGACGATCGTGTCGACGCTCTTCATCCCCCTGTCGTTCCTGGCCGGTCTCTACGGGATGAACTTCGACACCCGCCAACCCTGGAACATGCCGGAACTGGGCTGGCGCTACGGCTATCCTTTCGCCCTGGGCCTGATGGCGGTCGTGGCCTTCGGCCTGGTGGGCTGGATGCACCACCGGGGGTGGCTGTCATCAACCGATCCCCCCGACCACCGGGCCGTGGATCGGGCCCTGGAGCAGGGCCGGCTCACCCGTCGCATGTCGGCCCCGGATCCCTCCGGGAGAGCCAGCGTGCCTTGAGTTCGGGGAAGGTTCCATCGTCCAGCGAGGCCCGGATGGTGCGCATCAGCTTCAGCATGAAGTGCAGGTTGTGCGTGGTCCCCAGCACATAGGCCAGAATCTCGTCCGCCTTGAACAGATGGCGCAGGTAGGCTCGCGAGAAGTTGCGGCAGCAGTAGCATTCGCACTCGGGATCCACAGGGCGCTGGTCGCGGGCGTGGACGGTGTGGCGCAGGACCAGGGTGCCCCGACGGGTGGCTCCCTCCGTTCCGAAGGGGACGAAGAGGTTGGCCGTGCGGGCGAAGCGGGTCGGGATCACGCAGTCGAAGGTGTCGATGCCCCGCTCGACGCATTCGAAGAGGTCGTCCACCTCACCGATGCCCAGGAGGTGGCGGGGGCGGTCGGTGGGCAGTCCGGGCACCGTCCAGTCCAGGACCCGGTGCATGTCCGACTTGGACTTGCCCAGCGACCCCCCGATGGCGAAGCCTTGGAAGGGCAGACCTCCGATGAACTCCACCGAGCGCTCGCGCAGATCCTGCCACTCGCCTCCCTGGACGATGCCATACAGGGCCTGGGGTGTGTCGCGGCGAGCCTCCAGGCAGCGCACGGCCCAGCGGTGGGTGCGCTCCAGGGCCCGGGCGGTGTACTCGTAGGTGGCCATGGGCGAGGTGCACTCGTCGAAGGCCAGGATCATGTCCGCCCCCAACTGCTCCTGGATGCGGATGGAGGTTTCCGGATCCAGGCGGTGTTTCGAACCGTCCAGGTGCGAGCGGAAGTCCACCCCATCCTCGTCGATGTGGGCCAGGGCCTCCTCGGCCCAACCGGCCGGGCGGCCGGCCAGGGGGTTGCCATGGCCGGGGAAGACCCCGATCTTGCCGACTCCGTGTTCGCGGGCCGAACCCAGCGAGAAGGCCTGGAAACCTCCCGAGTCGGTCATGACCGGGCGCTTCCAGTTCATGAATCCGTGCAACCCGCCGAACTCCTCGATGACGTCTGCGCCGGGGCGCAGGTAAAGATGGTAGGTGTTCGAGAGCATTCCCTGGGCGCCCAGGTCCTCCAGATCGCGGGGCATCATCCCCTTGACGGTGGCCATCGTGCCGACAGGCAGGAATTCGGGGGTCTCGATCGACCCGTGGGGGGTGTCAATCCGGCCCCGGCGGGCAGCCGTCCCGGGCAGACTCTGGAGCGGTGTGAAGGAGAAGGTCTGGGACATAGACGGGGCGGTTCCCCGTCCTGGCTGGGGTTCCTCTACCCGTCCGCCTTGCCGTGCTTGCTAGCATGGAGGGGTGATCTATCTGGGGCCCTTCCACCTGGGGCACGGCATCTGCCCCTACCTTCCCGACCGCCAGTGGGCTTCGGTGTCCCTGCACGTGGAGCGGATCGCGCCGGTTGAGGTCCAGGGACTGCTGGAGGCCGGATTCCGCCGCAGTGGCCGGGACTTCTACCGCCCGGCCTGCCCGGACTGCCAGGAATGCGTGTCCCTGCGCCTCCCCGTGGCGCGCTTCCGTCCCGGCCGGACCCAGCGCCGGGTCTGGAGGAGGAATCAGGATCTGGAGGTCGTGCAGGCGGCCCCTGGCTACACCGAGGAGAAATTGGACCTCTACCGTCGCTTCCTGGCCTGGCGCTTCGACCGCGAGGACACGCCCGGCATTCAGGACTTCCATGGCTTCCTGGGGCCGGGGCCGGACCTGACCGTGGAGATGGACTATCGCCTGAAGGGGCGCCTGGTCGCCTTCGGGATCCTGGATGCTACGCCTCAGGCGGCCTCCTCGGTCTACTTCGTCCACGACCCCGAGGAGGCCGACCGACGTCTGGGCACCTTCAGTGTCCTGCAGGAGGTCCGATGGTGTCGGGAGACGGGGCGGAACCATCTGTACCTGGGCCTGTGGGTCCGGCAGTGTCGAGCCATGGACTACAAGGCCCGATTCCATCCCCATGAGCTGCTGCGCCCCCAGGAAGGCTGGTGTCCCGAGGGCCAGGGCCCGTCTTCGGATGCGGCCTCCCGCGAAGGCGGCTAGTAGAAGAACGTTCGGGTCCGGTGGTAGGGGCGCTCGTCGGCAACGGGCTTCTGCCCCAGGTTCCACAGGAACCAGTCGAGTTCGAAAGCCCGCCGGTCCACGCCCCGTTCGGCCAGGGCCCGACGGATCCACTCCACCGCCCAGACCATGGCGGCCCGGATCTCCACCTCCTCGGCCGAGCCGGGGGGCAGCAACTCCAGGCGATCCACCCTGTCTGCCAGGGCTGGCGCATACTCCAGGATTCCCTGGGCCCTGAGCACCTGGGGGATCTTGTAGTCCGCAAAGGCCGTCAGGGCTTCCAGATCGTGGAACGCCCCCCAGCCGGTCCCTGCGAACGTGCCATACAGGTCGACGGCGGTGATCTGGGCCCGCTTGAGGATGCGCACGGGCAGGCCCTTCCACGTGGCCAGGTCGCGGAACGACGAGAACTCGCGCTCGAGGAGTCGCACCAACTGCACCGCCGAACCCGCACAGGTCTCGACCGCCCTGGCGAAACTGCCGTCGTAGGAGCCCAGCAGGACCCGGCCGACCTCGCGGGCGTTCTCCACCCTGCGCTCCAGCATCGGGATGCACCCGGTTCCCCGGAACACGTGCTGCAACTGCTCGGGCCGGATCTCGGCCAGGAAGGCGGCGTCGGTCAGCGGAACCCCTTCCTCCAGTCCGCGCTTCAGGGAGGCGGCCAGGGCCATGTAACCCCCCAGACGCCGGCCCTGGAACTCGATGGTCCAACGCTCCTGCCCGGGGTCCGGCCAGAAGCAGAAGTTCATGGCGTCCAGAAGCAGCACGTAGTTGACGGTCGCTGGCCCGCCATCCGACCAGTGGACGCGGTCGTCCCAGGGCGGGACGGGGAAGGGCGAGTCGGACCACTGCCTGCACAGATCCTCCAGTCGGGTGCGGTCGACGCGGACGTGTTCGGCCCCATCCACAACCGGGCGGGTGCTCTCCAGGACTCCAGGTGTCTTCACGGCGTATCTCCCCGATCTCAGGTCTGGCCCGGGCCGTTCGCGCTGGGCGGCGCCACCCCTGGCAGGTGCCGGGCGGTTCCTGGCAAAAGAGGGAGCCAAGAATCCTGGTGGAGGTTGGAGTGATGAGCACTTCCATGGTCGGTCAGGCCCCTGCGAACCTTGGGGGGGGCAGGGTGCCTGGTTGGGTTCCCGGGGCCCGGCCCCGGGGCGACGCTCCCGTGAACTGCCTGATCATGATCATCCTGGTCATCGTGGGGTCGGTCTGGGCCTACTACCATTTCTTCCACGACCGGGCCCTGGAGAACGCCGGGAAGGACATCGTCATCACCAACAGCACGGACGATGCGGCGCGCAACAACTACGTCGGCCGGATGCGCGACAGGCACATCCCTTCCGTCCGCAACTGGGGCAGCCAGACCCGGGAAGCCTGCCGGCAGGTCATGTATGGCAAGTTGACCGGCGCTGAAGCGATCGAGTCCCGGTTCAATCAGATGGACATGCGCCTGCGGGACCTGATCGAGGAGGTGAACTCCCAGTCGGCTCCCAAGGAGTTCGCTCGCGTCCATCGCCAACTCGCCGAGTCCATCGGCCTCTACTGGAAGGCCATGGAGAAGACCAAGCAGGGTGTGGCCGCCAAGGAAGCCGACCAGCAGAAGCGCCTCTATGCAGAGGCCCGCGGGCTGCTGGCCAAGGCGGATACCTCCTTCAACTCGGCCGAGAGGGCCATCAAGCGCGTGACCGGGGGCCGGTAGCGGGCTGCCGCGGGCGAGAGGACTCGGGTACCGCCCCCCGAAACGAAAGGGATATCTCGAGCCCCCCGGGCCGACCCCCTGGAGCATCCATGTCGTCCTCGAAGAACCCGCGTCGCCTGCGAGAGTCCGCCCACCCGGCCCGGGAGTGGGTCCGGCGCCGGTTGGACGAGGCCCTGGAGTCCGGGGTCGGGACCTGGGTCCTGGTGGCCGAGCCGGGGATGGGCAAGACCGCCTTCCTGAGGGATCTGGCGCAGTCCCATCCCGGCTCTCCGCTGGTGGAGATCCGGCGGCCCCTGGGAACCCACAGGCCGCACGGCTTCTGGACGGCCCTGTTGAGCCAGTTGGATCTGGGCGGCAGCCGGGCGCCCGAGCCGGCCCACGAGGCCGTCCGCTGGGCGGCGGACCACCTGCCCCCGGGCGACGGTTCGCGCCGCCTGGTCCTGGTCGACGCCCTCGAGCGGGCCCCGGAACTGCTGGATTCTTCGGGCCTGGCCGGTCTGGACCGGAACCTTCCGGGAGTCGCGGTGGTCATTGGCACCCGGCCGGGTGCTCACCTGGATGCCCTGGTCGCCGCGGGAGCCCGGCTCTTCTGGATGAATCCCGAGGCCAGCGAGAACCTGGCTGAACTGCGCGAATGGGTGGGGCGGGAGTTGAAGACCGATTCTCCCGAGATCCTGGAGGCCGTGGTCCACCACTCCTCCGGAAACCTGAACGTGGCGGCCCACTTGGTCAGCGCCTTGAAGGAGGGGCTGTTGGAGGCCCACGATCTGGCCCTGACGCCTCCGTCCCTGGAAGCCGCCATGGCGGCGCTGTGGGACGAGATCCTGGACAACGCACCCACCGAGCTGCACGATCAGATCGTGCGCGTGGCCTGTGCCCTGTCCGAGGCAGGCGAACCCCTGCCCGCCACGAGTCTGGTCGACTTCCTGGGGATCTCGGCTACGCAGGCGCGCCGCGTCCTGGCCTGGTTGCGCCCGGTCCTGCGCTATCGCGAGGCCGGGTATCGGCTCTTCAGCCCGCGCATGGACGAGTTGCTGTCCCGCCGGTTCCGGCGCGATCTGGTGCGGGTCCACGAGCAGGTGATCAGCTTCTTCCGCGAGGCCTACCCTTCGTGGGAGGAGATGGACGATCGCTACGGGTGGTTCTACCTGGGCCACCACTGCGATCGTTTCGCCAGGACCTCGCGACGTCGGGATTTCTCGGTCCTGCACTGGTTGGGGGAAGGCCCCTACGTCAAGGCCAAGCTGACCCATACCCGCTCGCTGGTCGCGGTCCTGGAGGACCTGCGCCGATGCCTGCGGGCGGCCCTGGAGGAGCGTGACCTGCCGCGCATCGTCAGCTATACCCTGCGGATCCCGCGGTTGCGCGCCCGCGAGGCGGCCCAGGGCCTGCACGAACTGGCCAACCTGGGACGCTTCGACCTGGCCCGCGAGCGGGCCGGCCTGCTGCATCGGGAGGCCTCGCGGGTCAAGGCCCTGCTGCTGCTGGCCTGGCAGGCGGTCGATGAGGGGCACGTCCAGTTGGCCCGGGATCTGGTGGCCGAGGCTCGCGGGGTGGTGCGCCATGACCTGGCCGACGAGGACGGAACCCTCTTCGTCGAGATGCTGGCCAGCCTGATGCGCCACCTGCCCGCCGAGGAGCTCCTGCCCATCCTGGGACGGAGCCGCTTCCTCAGTCGGGCCGCCGCCTACTGCCTGCGCCTGGGTCGCATGGATGCCCTGCCCCGAGAGGTCCGGGTCCAGACCCTGAACTACGGGCTGGAGCTGGCTGGGAACCTGGACGACGAAGCCGACCAGCGCAGTGCCGTGAAGGGCCTTTCCCGGGAGTTGGAGGCCCTGGGGGCCGGCAAGCGCCGCAAGGCCGCCGCGCAAGCTCTCGAGCCCCCCCAGGATCCGGAGGGTCTGCACGAGGCCCTGGACGCCTGGCGCTCGAGTGAAGACCCATCAGTGGCCTTCCGCTCGGTGCTGGAAGTGGCCTGCCGCTTCCGTTGGGAGCCTCGCCGCGTGACGGCCCTGGTCGCGCTGGCCCAGGAGCTGGCCCTGCGCAGCGAGGAGGAGTGGTTCAGCGTTGCCCTGGACGAGTTGGCCGGAGCGGTCGTCCAGGTGCAGGTTCCCGAAGAACGCCAGAGGGCGCTGGTGGGCATCCTGAGGGCCATCTCGGGCAGAACGCGCAGCGCCGGCTGGCGCGAGGCCTTCCTGCGCCTGGCCGCCGTAGCCGAGACCCTGGAGGACCTCGGCCTGCGGGCCCGGTCGCTGGGGTGGCTGGCCCTGGCCCGCCACGAGGCCAGGGACGTGCGCGGCGCCCAGGAGACCATCGGGCAGGCCGCCGGCCTGGCTCTGCGGATCGAGGACAAGGAGGAGCAGGCGCGCGTGGTCGCGGTCCTGTCCGGTTGCGCGGCGGCGGCCGGCCTGGGGGCCCGAGCTCGGGACCTGGCCTTCCACGCCCTGCAGGCCTGGGAGTCCGCCTCGGAGGTGCGCCTGGACGCCGAGACCCGCTCGGCTCTGTCCATGGGAGTGGCCGCCGGGGTCACCCGGGAACGTTCCCTGGAGATGCTGCAGACCTCGGCCAACGCGGCCCGGGAGATTCCCGACCTGAGGTTGCGGGCCAACCTGCTGTCGGCCCTGGCCCAGGGTCTGGCGCGACTGGGTGAGGAGGATTGGGCCAGGAAGCTGCAGGACCAGGCTCTGGGAGCCGCCCGGGCCCTGGAACCCGGGGTGGCCCAGTCCGTGACGCTGGCGGCCCTGGCCATGCAGGAGTCCTCCTGGGGCGACGTGGCCCGGTCCGAGCAGGTCACCCGGGAAGCCGAGGAAGCGGCTCGGGCCGAGGCCTGTCCCGGCCAGCGCTGCGAGGCCATGCTGGCGGTCGCCGCGGCCCGGCGCGTGGCGGCTGACGAAGCCGGCTCCACCGCCCTGCTGCGCGAGGCCCTGACGCAGATGGAGCAGTTGCCTGCGGTCGAACTGGCCACCTCGATGGCTCTGCGCCAGGCGGCCGGCCTGGTGCGCGAGGGTCAGACCGCGGAGACCATGGCGGATCTGCTCAAGCAGACCCAGAAGGGCCTGAAGGGTGCTTCCCAGCGCGTGCGCGACGAGGGTCTGCTGGCCCTGGCCCAGGCCTGGCTCGTCCTGGACCGGGACGAGGAGGCGCGTGCAGCGCTGCAATCGGTGGTGGACCCCGAGCAGCGCGTTCACGGGCGGATCCTCCTGGCTCGGGCCCTGGTCCGGACGCGTCCGGAGGAGGCCCTGGACCTGCTGCGCCGGATTCCGGTGCTGGAGGAGCGCATGCGCGGTGTCCGGGAATGCACGGTCGAGCTGTCTCGGGACGTGCTGGCCTCACGCCGCGAGGGCGTGTTGGACACCCTCTCGGAGTTGACCCTCCTGGCGGTGGAGGACGAGGTGACGGCCGACGTCCTGGCCGGGCGCTGGGTCAACCTCATCGCGGACCGTCAGGCCGTCGTGGATGCCCTGCGCAAGATCGGTTATCCCCTGGAGGACCTGGTGGCCGGTCGACTGCCCGAGCCTGCCGACGCCTGACCATGGTTCGCCTGGAGACCGAGCGACTGGTCGTCCGCCACGCCCTTCTGAGCGATGTCCGGAGCCTGGTCTCCTACCTGCGGGAGAACCGGCAGTTCCTGGATCCCTGGGAGCCCCTGCGCACGGAACCCTACTACACCGAGGCCTTCTGGAGGATCCGCCTGCCCCAGGACCTGCGCGAGTATGACCAGGATCGCTCCCTGCGCCTCTTCCTGTTTCCCCGCGAGTCACCGGGCGAGGTGGCCGGGGTGGCCAACTTCACGAACGTGGTCCGGGGGACGTTCCAGGCCTGCTACCTGGGCTACGCCCTGGCGGAGAAGTACGTGGGGCGGGGGTTCATGACCGAGGCCCTGCAGGCCGCCCTCGACCACGTCTTCAAGGTCATGCGGTTGCACCGCGTCATGGCCAACCATCTGCCCGAGAATCACCGAAGTGCCGCGGTCCTGCGCCGTTGCGGCTTCCAGGTCGAGGGGCTGGCTCGGGATTACCTGTTGATCGGCGGACGCTGGCGTGACCACGTGTTGAACAGTCGCGTCGCCCGAGACTGGCAACCTGACGCCGAGGCCGCCGGGCTGGTCCGCGCCGCGAACGACGAGGTCTTCAGTCCAGCACGCCCTTCAGGCGCAGATGGTCCATGAGGACCAGATGGTCCCGCTTCTTGAGTTCCTCGCGGTCGGCCTCCTCCAGGACCCCCTTCTGGACCAGGGCGTCCAGCAGGTCAGGATACCGCGGATGATAGGAGGAGCCCATCAGTTCATTCATGTCGACCGTCGTCAGGATGCCCTTGTCGACCAGGGCGGACACGAGTTGGAAGAGGTCTGCCATGCGGTTCTCCGGTGCTGCAGTCTCTGGGCCCCGCGGGGGTGGGGAAGCGGGTCCGCGGAACCTCCGATCCTGCTGAGTGTTGGGGCTCTCTTCGGTCCCCGGTCGGTTCATCCTGCGCCGCTTGGGAAGGGCCGTCGGCCCCGGCGTCCTTGTCCTGGAACCTTTCAATCCCCGAGTCGGAGGAGACCCGACCGCCGCCGTGCCGATCCTTCCTGATGAACTGACCCTCCGGGCTGCCGCCAGCGAATCTCGCCGGCAGGAGGCCGCGGCCTGCTACCACCGCCTGCTGGAACGCACGGATCTGGCGGAGTATGCCGAGGGCCTGCAGCACGAACTGCGCCGGCGCGCCGTGTTGTACGGAGAGCGCCTGGTCTGCCCCTTCCTGCGCCCCAGCTTCCTCACCCGCGAGCAGTTCCAGGTCCTGGATCGGGCGGTCCGGGGGGTGGTGGGAGCCATGCTGGCGATCGCCCCGGCCATCCTGGCATGCGAGGATCTGCAGCGCTTCCTGGGACTGACCGAGGGCGAGCGCCGCCTCCTGGCGATCGATCCGGGCTATCCCGAATTCTCGGTCTCCTCCAGGATGGATGGATTCTTCGTCGGGGACCGCTGCCGTTTCGTGGAATACAACGCCGAGTGCCCGGCGGGCATCGGCTACGGCGATGCCATGATGGACACCTTCCTGAACTCCAGCGTCATGCGCGCCTTCGTGCAGCAGCACCCCTGCCAGGCGCTGTACGGTTCGGATCGCCTGCTGCAGGCCCTGTTGGAGTCCTATCGGGCGTGGGGCGGCCGGGAGCAACCGGTCCTGGCCATCATCGACTACGATGGCCTGCCCACCCGCCACGAGTTCGGGATCCTGCGGCGCTTCTTCGAGAGTCGGGGGCTCCAGGCCCTGGTGGCCGATCCCCGGAAACTGGAGTACCGCGCCGGATGCCTGCGCCACGAGGGCCAGACCATCAACCTGGTCTATCGCCGACTCCTGACCAACGAGTACCTGGAGCGCTTCGAGGAAGGTCGCCCCGTCTACGAAGCCTATCGCGACCATCGGGTGTGCCTGGTGAACAGCTTCCGGGCCAAGGTCCTGCACAAGAAGGCCATCTTCGCCCTGTTGACCGACCCTGCGTTCGGCGGGTTCCTGTCGACCTCCCAGCAGCGAGCGGTCGCGGCCCACGTCCCCTGGACCCGAAGGGTTCAGGACATCCGGGCCACGGGACCGGAAGGTCAGTCCATCGGGCTGCTCGACTTCGTGCGGCGATTTCGCCAGACCATGGTCCTGAAGCCCAACGACCAGTATGGCGGGGCCGGGATCCGCGTGGGTTGGGAACGCACGGACCAGCAGTGGGAGGCAGACCTTGCGGAGGCCCTGCAGGCGGACTACCTGGTGCAGGAGAAGGTCGAGATCGCCCGCGAGCGCTTCCCAGTGTGGGACGGCACCTCGGTCAGGTGGGGAGACTACACGGTGGACCTGGACCCCTACATCTTCGACGGGAAGGCGGAAAGCCTGACGACCCGCCTTTCCGCCTCGGCCCTGTGCAATGTCACCGCCGGCGGGGGGAGCGTACCGTGCTTCGTCCTGGATTGAGGGAGGGCTTCTAGATCAGCCCCCGCTTGACCGCCAGAACGGCGGCTTCGGTCCGATCGTTGACCTGGAGCTTCTGGAAGATGTTCGAGATATGGTTGCGCACCGTGTGCTCGGAGATGTTGAGCTCGCTGGCGATGATCTTGTTGGCCTTGCCGCCCGCGACCAGTTTGAGGATCTCGGTCTCGCGAGGGCTCAGGGTGGCGAAGAGTCCCGCCTCGAAGCCTTCCTTCTCGGTCAGGGTGGTGAGGTTCGAGAATTCAGCCAGAAGTCGGTCCGCCAGCACGGGCTCCAGGAGGTTGCCCTCGTGGTATACCCGTCGGACGGTATCCACCAACTCGCTGGAACCCGTGTCCTTGGTCAGATAGCCGCTGGCTCCGGCCCGGACCGCCTCGACGATGGAGGAGAGGTCGCGGCTGATGGTGAGGATGATGATCCGGGCGTTGGCGCAACAGGCCCGCAGGCGGCGGCACACCTCGATGCCATCCATGCCGGGCATGTTCAGGTCCAGCAGGATGACATCCGGCGCGGCGTCGCTGGCCACCTCGACAGCCTGCCGACCTCCCGAGGCCTCGGCGACGACCTCGATGTCGTCGTGCTTGCGCAGCAGGCTGTGGATACCCTCCCGGAACAAGAGGTGGTCGTCGACCACCATCAGACGAATGCTCTGCACGTTATCCCCTCGGCCTTGGCCACTGCCCGGCATGGATTGCTCTACCTCTTCGAGTGTACTTCCCCGCAATGATGCCTCATTCTCGAAGTCCGCTTGTGTTCCTGGCTTCCAGCACGATGGAAAATGCCGGGTTCTCGTCCCCCCGAGGGGCCCGGGCCAGAGGGCCCGGCAGGGCTCCACCCGGTTCCGCGTCGAAGGCTCGCCCATGGACGCCCGTGATGCCGCCCGCCGCATCTTCAGTCGCGCTCTGGAGGCCGTCCGGCCCGACGAGGCCGTCCATCGCCAGGTCCATCTGCAGGGCGGCACGCTGGTCGCAGGTCCCCATCGCCTGGATCTGGGCCGCTTCTCCAGGGTTCTGGTGCTGGGTCTGGGCAAGGCAGCCGCAGCCATGGGGGTGGCCGTCGAGGAGATCCTCCAGGAGCGCCTGGACGGGGGCCTGGTGGTCGTTCCGGAGAACATCCCGGATCCCGGTCTGCGACGCCTGGAACTCCTCCGTGCCGGCCACCCGCTGCCGGATCAGCGCAGCCTGGAGGCCGGCCGGCGGGCCCTGGAACTGGCCGACTCGGTGGGTGCCGACGACCTGGTCCTGGTCCTGGTCTCCGGAGGGGGCTCGGCGGTGTTGGAGAAGCCCGCGGGGCGCTTCACCCTGGAGCACCTCCAGCACACGACCCAGATCCTGCTCTACTGCGGGGCCCCCATTCGCGAGGTGAACACGCTGCGGCGACACCTCTCGGACCTCAAAGGGGGGCGCCTGATGGCTCGCCTGCAGCCCGCCACCGTGCTGACGCTGGTGCTGTCGGACGTGGTCGGAAGCCCCCTGGATGCGGTGGCCTCCGGCCCCACCTGCGCGGACCCCAGCACGTGGGAGGACGCCCTGCGCCTGGTGGACGCCCGTCAGTTGTCCCGGGACCTGCCCAACCCCGTCCTGTGGTATCTCCGGGAGGGCGCCGAGGGGCTGCATCCGGACACCCCCAAGCCCGGCGACCCCGTCTTCCAGACGGCCCTGTACCATATCGTGGGGGACAATTCGGTCCTGGCGCGCGCGGCCCTCGACGAGGCCGGGCACCTGGGCTACCAGGCCCGCATCCTGACCACCTGGCTGGATAGCGAGGCCCGCGAGGTGGCGCACTTCCTGGCCTCGGTGGCCCGGGAGATCCAGTCCTCCGGACAGCCGGTGGGACGACCCGGTTGCCTGGTGCTCAGCGGAGAGCCCCGCGTGACCGTCACCGGGCGTGGCAAGGGCGGGCGTTGCCAGGAACTGGCCCTGGCCTTCGCCATGGCGTGCGAGGGGATGGACGGGGTGACCCTCCTGGCCGCGGGCTCGGATGGCCGGGACGGTCCCACCGACGCCGCAGGGGCGCTGGTGGACGCGGGGACCTGTGTCCGGGCCCGGCGGCGCGGCCTGGACCCCCACCGGCACCTGGTCGAGAATGACTCCTACTGCTTCTTCCGCGACCTGGGCGAGGTCTTCCGGACGGGGCCCACGGGAACCAATACGAATGACCTCGTGCTCCTCGTGGTGGACTAGTTGAAGGTCATCCTCTCCCATTCCGGGGCTGATTTCGACGCCCTGGCGTCCATGGTGGCCGCGCGACGGCTGTATCCCGAGGCGCGGATGTTCTTCACCGGGTCACCAGAGCCCAACGTCCGGGAGTTCGCCACGCTGCACCGTCAGCACTTCCCGGTGCACCTGGCCTCGGAGTATCAGGGAGAGCCCCTCGAGCTGGCCGTCCTGGTGGATACTCGCGAGCCCGCCCGCCTGGGGCCTTTCCGTTATGCCGTCAGTCGACCCGAGGTCCAGGTCCACATCTTCGACCACCATCCCCCCACCCCGGAGGCCATCGCAGGAGACCTGGAGGCCATCGAACGGGTGGGGGCCTCGGTCACCGTGCTCTTGCGCCGCCTTCGAGAGCAGGGCCTGCCGGTCGAACCCCTGGAGGCGACTCTCTACCTCCTGGGTCTGTATGAGGAGACCGGTTCGCTGACCTTCCCGGAAACCACCCCCGAGGACGTGCGCCTGGTGGCCTGGTTGCTGGAGCAGGGAGGGAACCTGGCCCTGCTTCCCCACTTCGTGCAGCACAGCCTGACCGCCGAGCAGCGTTGCCTGATGACCGATCTGCTGCACGGCGCCCGGACGACCTCGGTGCACGGCTTCCAGGTGCTTTCAGCCGCGGCCCGCACCGAGGAATACATCGAGGAACTGGCGGTCCTGTCCCATCGTCTGATGGACCTGGAACGCCCGGATGTGCTCTTCACGGCCGTGCGCATGGGGCGCCGGACCTACGTGGTCGGGCGCAGTCTGCCCCACACCGCCGACGTGGGGCAGGTGCTGGCGGAACTGGGCGGGGGAGGACACCCCACGGCCGCCTCGGCGAGCCTGCGGGACCGGGATCCCGAGGAGGTCCTGGAGGAGTTGCTGTGGATCGTGGAGGCCCGCCTGCCCCGGCGCCTGGTGGCCCGGGACCTGATGAGCACCCCGGTGGACTGCCTGGAGGCCGACGGGCGGGTGACGATCCAGCAGGCCGGTGAGTTCCTGCAGAGGATCGGTCACTCGGCGGTGTGCGTCCGCGAGGACCGCAGGCTGGTCGGCATGATCGCGCGCAGCGATGTCGACAAGGCCCTCTACCACGGTCTGGGGCACGCTCCCGTGCAGGCCTACATGATCCGCGACATCGTCCGGGTGGGCCCTGAGGACCCTCTTCCCGAGATCCAGAGGGTCCTGGTCGAGAACGACATCGGCCGGGTGCCGGTCACCGAGGGTGAGCGCCTGCTGGGCATCGTCAGCCGGACCGATGTCCTGCGAGCCCTGCACGGCACCAGCCTGATGCCTCCCGTGCGCCCCGACCCGGCCCCTCCCCAGTTGCTGCGCCTGGAGCCGCGGGTCCTCACCCTGCTGCGCCGCTGCGGGGAGATCGGCGAGCAGGTCGGCTACGGGGTCTACGCGGTGGGCGGCTTCGTCCGCGACCTCCTGCTGGAGGTTCCGAATTTCGACGTGGACCTGGTGGTCGAAGGCAGCGGCATCGACTACGGCACCCACCTGGCCCGGGCCCTGGAGGGACGCTGCACCGCCCACGAGGAGTTCGGCACCGCCGTGGTGACGCTGCCCGACGGCCAGAAACTGGACGTGGCCACCGCGCGCACGGAACTCTACACCCGGCCGGCGGCCCTGCCGGTGGTGCGGGGGAGCACGCTCAAGCAGGATCTCTACCGACGTGATTTCACCATCAACGCCATGGCCCTGCGCCTGCACCCCGAGTCCTTCGGGCGGCTGGTGGACTTCTTCGGGGCCCAGCGGGATCTGCAGGCCGGAGTCATCCGGGTCCTCCACAACCTGTCGTTCATCGACGACCCCACCCGCATCTTCCGGGCCATCCGCTTCGAGCAGCGCTACGGATTCAGGATGGAGTCCAACACCGAACATCTGCTGCGCAGCGCGGTGGGTCTGGAGGTGCTGTCGCTGGTCAGCCCCCAGAGGGTCCGCGACGAACTGATCCTGATCCTCTCCGAGCCGCGTCCGATCCCGGCCATCCAGCGCATGGACCGTCTGAAGGTGCTGCGCCTCGTGCACCCGGACCTGCATCTGGGGGAGCGGACCCGTCGCATCCTGGAGGACGTCGAGGAACTGCTCACCGAGTTCGGCGGCCTGGTGCGCAGCGGCGCCCTGCAACCCTGGCTGGTCTACCTCAACGCCCTGTTGTCCTGCCTGGACCAGCGCGCCGCCCTCGAGGTGGTCGGGCGCTATCGCTTCAAGGCCGCCGACGTCAAGAGGCTCCTCCTGGACGGGGCCCAGGCCGGTCGTCGGCTGCGCAACCTGGCCCGTCCGGACGCCCTGGACAGCGAGATCTGGCAGGCCCTGGCGGGCCTTCCCCTGGAGGCCTGCCTGGTGCTGGCCGCCCGTTCCCGGGCCGAACGGGTGGGGCAGAACGTCGGCCGCTTCCTGCGCTCGCTGCGGTTCGTCGAGCCTCCCCTGACGGGCCGGGATCTGCGCGCCATGGGCTACGCGCCGGGGCCCGAGTACCGGCAGATCCTGGAGTGGCTGAGGGTGGAACGGTTGGATGGACGGATCCTGGAGCCGGGGCAGGCCCGGGAGGCCGTCCTGGTCCGCTGGCCGCCACCCCAGGCCGCTGGCTGCGGCCTTTAACACCCCCAGGCCCGCCCCTGACCCGCCTCCAGGCGGAGGACTCGGGGCGCCAGGCGTTGAACTCGGCGCCCCCATGAACTTCGACCCTCTCTGGCTGGTCTTCGCCTTCCTGTCCATCCTGGTGGCCTTCGCGGTGCACGAGTATGCCCACGGCCAGGCGGCCTACTCCCTGGGGGATCCCACCCCCAAGTACGAGGGAAGGCTGACGGCCAACCCCCTGGTCCACCTGGACCTCACCGGGGCCGTGGTGTTGCTGCTCAGCCTGCTGCTGACCCAGGGGCGGGCCGTGGTCGGTTGGGGGCGGCCCGTGCAGTTCAACTCCGAGGCCTTGAAGGATCCCCTGCGGGACGGGGCGCTGATCGCCCTGGCCGGGCCCGGCTCGAACCTGGTGGTGGCCCTGGTTGCCGGGCTCCCGGTCAGACTCGGCCTCCTGCAGGCGCTGCCCCTTCTCGAGGACGCCCTGACGATCCTGACGGCCGTAAACGTCGCGATGTTCTTCTTCAACCTGATTCCCTTTCCGCCGCTGGACGGCTGGAAGGTGCTGCAGGCCTTCGTACCGCGCTCGTTCGCTTGGGACATGAAGCGCTTCGAGACGCGTTCCGGGATGGTTCCGCTCTTCTGCCTGATGGGCTTTCTCTTCTTGTTCGGTCGCTACGTGCTGGGGCCGCCCTACGTCTTCCTGATGACCCTGCTGGCGGGGCGGTTGCCCCTCCAGTGACGGCGCTGCGGGCGCCGGCCTCCGCCTGGCAGGTCCACCTGGAGCAGTTCGAGGGCCCTCTGGACCTTCTTCTGCACCTGGTGCGCGACGCCCGACTGGACGTTACCGAGATCGCCCTGGCCGCGGTGGCCCGGCAGTACTTCGCCTACCTGGAGACGATGCACCGCCTGGACGTGGAGATCGAGAGCTCCTACCTGGTGGTCTTCGCCCAGTTGCTGGAGTTGAAGTCACGCCTCCTGCTGCCCGATGAACCCGCAGGGGATGAACAGTTGGACCTGGACTTCGGCGAGGAGGAGTCCGACGCAGCACCCCGCGAGAGCGACCCCCTGGTGGACCGCCTGGCCGCCTACGCCCTGGTGAAGGAGGCCGCCGGTTGGCTGGCGGCCCGGGAAGCCTCCAGCTTCGCGCGCTATCCCCGCCCGACCGGCATGGCCTACGCCGACGAACCCGAGTTGGAGGTCTCGGCCGAGGCCCTGGCGGCGGCGATGCGCCGCCTGGAAGCCTCGCCCCGCGCGCCGCGTGACCCTGTCGCGGTCGAGAAGGTGACCCTTTCGGTCCCCGAGAGGGTCAAGGAGTTGTGGCATCTGTTCATCCGCCAGCCCCTGGCCCGCTTCCGGGAACTCCTGGGGGCTCGGCCCACCCGCTCGCTGGTGGTGGTCACCTTCCTGGCCCTCCTGGAGCTGGCCCGGCGGCGCCAGGTCAGTCTGCGCCAGGAGACCACGGTGGGCGAGATCGAAGTGATCCGCCGGGAGCGACCGTGAGCGCCGACAACGGCGGCCCCCACCCTGTGGACCGCACCGCCGAGGAACTGGCCCGCGCGCTGTCCGGGCCCCCGCAGTCCCCCCGGGACCCGGCCCCTGAGGCGCACGCCCCCAGCGGCGAGGCGGGCGCGGTGGACGGCCCGGCCGAGGAGACCCTGGAGGCCGGAGCCTGGGAGGATTCTCTGGCGGCCGGGGCCCTGGATTCCGCTCTGGAGTCCCTGCCGGAGACTTCCGAAGCGCCGCCGCCTCCATCGGCCGCTCCGGCCGGGGCCGAGCCCCCTGCGCCGGAACAGCGCGTAGCCATCCTGGAGGCTCTGCTCTTCGCCTCGGCCGCGCCGGTGCGCACCGTGGACCTGCAGGAGGCCTGCGGCTGGCCGGTGGCGCTCCTGCTGCGGGACCTGGACCGGCTGACCCGGGAGTTGTCCGGGCGCGGGCTGGAACTGCAGCGCGTGGCTGGGGCCTGGCTGCTGGTCACCGCGGCCGGGACGGCCCCCTGGGTCGAGCGTTTCCTGAAGGTGCAGAGCCGCAAGCAGTTGTCCCGAGCCCAACTGGAGACCCTGGCCGTGGTGGCCTATCGCCAGCCCGTCACCCGGGCCGAGGTCGACGCCTATCGCGGGGTGCGCAGCGAGCGGACCCTGCATCAGTTGGAGGACCTGCGCCTGGTGCGCGAGGTGGGCCGGGCAGAACTCCCTGGACGTCCCATCCAGTTCGGCACGACCGGCGACTTCCTGCGCTATTTCTCGCTGGACCGCCTGGAGGATCTTCCGCCCGTGGAACGGGGGGCGCAGCACCTGCGCCGCCTGCGGGGGCCCGTCCGGCCCGCCCATCCGGACTCCTCCACGGATCTGCGGCGCGGACGGGAGGCGGGCCCCGGGCCGACGCCGGCGCTGGCCGCTGCGCCTGCCCGGGAGGCCACCGCGGCGGCTGGGGAATCCGCGCCGCCGCCCCAGGCGGGGGCGCCCTCCAACCAGGATCCTGCCGGCCCGTCCCAAGGCCTGCGCCGCCTGTTGGACCGCATCCGCCGCCGCAACCACCGGGAATCCCGTGAGGACCCCCCCGCGGACGGCGGCCGAAAGGTCGATTGACGGCCGGGGCGGCCCCAGGATTTCCACGCTGTTTGAGGTTTGCCTGACCCGGGGACTGTGGTAGACTGACCCACGAACCCACCCGTCGAGGCGGCGCTTGCCGACGACGAGCCTCCCCGGCCGGAAGGGTCACGTCGTCGGGGCGCGGCCAGATCGCGCCTCCCACTTGTCGCCCCCTCCCGCAGGTTCCGATCCGACGCCCTGCCCTCGGGGGCCCCGGAAGGATGTTGGTGCAACCGTGAAGAGTGTGGTCGAGACAGGTTCTTTCATCGATGAGGCCGTGATCGGACAGGTCCTGGAGTCGGTTCGGGCGGATCCCGCGGCGACCCGCGAGGTGCTGGCCAAGGCCCGCGAGGCCAGGGGTCTCGAGGCCCCCGAGATGGCGCAACTGATGACTATCCAGGACCCCGAACTGCTCGAGGAACTCTTTGCCTCCGCCCGTCAGGTCAAGGAGGATATCTACGGCCGGCGCCTGGTCCTGTTCGCTCCGCTGTACGTCTCGAACCTGTGCAGCAACGAGTGTGCCTACTGTGCCTTCCGGGTCGGCAACAGGAACCTGCACCGCAAGGCCCTCAGCCAGGACGAGGTCCGCTCGGAGGTGGAGGCCCTGGTCAACCAGGGGCACAAGCGCCTGTTGATCGTGGCCGGCGAGACCCAGGGCCGGTTCGGCCTGGAGTACATCTCGGACTGCATCGCCACGGCCTACAGCGTCAAGACGGATCGCGGCGAGATCCGGCGGATCAACGTGAACCTGGCCCCCCTCACCGTCGAGGAGTTCCGCGAACTGAAGAAGACCGGGATCGGCACCTTCCAACTCTTCCAGGAGACCTACCACCGCCAGACCTACCGCCGGATGCACACGGCCGGCCCCAAGAGCAACTACGACTGGCGGGCAACGGCCATGCACCGGGCCATGGCCGGCGGCCTGGACGACGTCGGGATCGGGGTCCTCTTCGGCCTGGCCGACTGGCGCTTCGAGATGCTGGCGATGCTTCAGCACATCCGCTCCTTGGAGCAGCACTTCGGGGTCGGCCCGCACACCATCTCGGTTCCCCGCATGGAACCGGCCCACGGTTCGGACGTCTCGATCGGGCCACCCGCCCCTGTGAGCGACCAGGACTTCCTGAAGATCGTGGCGATCACCCGGCTGACCGTCCCCTATACGGGGATGATCATGAGCACCCGGGAGTCGGCCGAGATGCGCAACCACACGCTGGCCCTGGGGATCAGCCAGATCTCGGCGGGAAGCCGGACCAACCCCGGCGGGTACCAGGCCGGCCGCGAGGGTGAGGAGTTCGACGCCGCCCAGTTCCAGTTGGGCGACCATCGCGAACTGGACGAGGTCATCCGCGAGGTGGCCGGCATGGGTTATCTGCCGTCCTTCTGCACCGCGTGCTACCGCCTGGGACGCACCGGCCAGGACTTCATGGACCTGGCCAGACCCGGGGAGATCAAGGACCACTGCAATCCCAACGCCGTGGCCACCTTCCTGGAATACCTCCAGGACTACGGCAGTCCCGAGACCCGCCGGGTGGGGGAGGCTGCCATCGCCCGGGAGGTCGGCTCGATGGAGGGCATCGCCCGGGAGCGCAGCGAGAGCATGGCGGCCCGGGTCCGTGCCGGCGAGCACGACGTGATCTGCTGAGTCCGTCGAGGTTGGAGGACCCATGAGCGCCTCTGGTTCGTCCCTTCCCGAGCTTCGGGGCCCCCTCAACGCCCACCAGATCCTGGCCTGGCTGCGCACCCCGGACCGTTCGGCCGTGGCCGGGTTGTGGGAGTACGCCGACCGGTTGCGCCGGGAGAGGGTGGGCGACGAGGTGCACCTGCGGGGCCTGGTGGAGATCGGCAATCACTGCTCCCGCCAGTGCACCTACTGCGGCCTGCGCGCCGAAAACCGGGACGTCACGCGCTATCGGATGTCCGATGAGGAGATCATGGAGTGCGCCCACCTGGCCCGGGAGTTCGGCTGGGGGACCCTGGTCCTGCAGTCTGGCGAGGATCCGGGCTTCACGGGCGCCCGGGTGGAGGCCCTGGTGCGCCGCCTGAAGGTCGAGACGGGCCTGGCCCTGACCTTGAGCCTGGGAGAGCGCAGCGAGGAGGAACTGGCCCGCTGGAAGGCCGCCGGTGCGGACCGCTACCTGATGCGCTTCGAGACCTCGGACCGCCGGCTCTTCGAGCGCGTCCACCCGCCGCTTCCCGGCCGGAGCTGCGACCGGGTGGCCCTGTTGCGGCGCCTGAGGCGCCTGGGGTACGAGGTGGGCAGCGGGATCATGGTGGGCCTGCCCGGTCAGGGATACGAGAGCCTGGCCCGGGACCTGGAGCTCTTCGCCGAGCTGGAACTGGACATGATCGGTCTGGGCCCCTTCCTGGCCCACCCGGCCACGCCCCTGGGGAAGGGCGGGACATCCCCCCACCCCGACCAGGTTCCGGCCACCGAGGACATGGTCTACCGGGTCCTGGCCCTGGCCCGGATCCAGCGCCCGGATGCGAACATCCCGGCCACCACGGCGCTGGCCACCCTGAACCGTCAGGACGGCCGGGTCCTGGGTCTTTCGCGGGGGGCCAACGTCGTCATGCCCAACCTGACCCCGCTGCGCTACCGGGAGCTGTACAGCATCTATCCCGACAAGGCCTGCTCGAACGAGTCGGCCGAACAGACCCGGGCCCACATCGTCGCCCAGTTGGCGGCCATCGGCCGGACGGTGGCCAGGGGAGCCGGCTGCAGTCGCTCCTTCCTGAGCCGCCAGGAAGAGCCCCGAGAGACCATGGAGGACGTCGCCCCGTGACCGAAGCGAACCAACCTGTCGCCGGATTCCAGGAGGGGCCCGGTGGGCTCCTGGGGGCACCCCGCGGCGTGCGCATGCACATCGGCGTCTTCGGGCGCCGCAACGTGGGCAAGAGCAGCCTGCTCAACGCCATCACGCGGCAGCGCACCAGCCTGGTCAGCGAACAGGCCGGAACGACGACCGATCCGGTCGAGAAGCCCATGGAGCTCCTGCCCCTGGGGCCGGTCCTGTTCATCGACACGGCGGGCATCGACGATGACCAGGAGGTCCTGGGCAGCCTGCGGGTGGAGCGCACCCGTCAGGTCTTCGACCGCACGGACCTGGGCATCCTGGTCTGCGAAGCGGGCCACTGGGGTGGGTTCGAGGAACAGATCCTCGGCGAGTTCCAGTCTCGCCGGACGCCCTTCGTGGTGGTCATGAACAAGGTCGACCGCCATCCCGGGGAGGTTCCCACGCCGGAACGCCTGACGGACCTGGGCATCCGTCCCGTGCTGGCCTCGCTGGACCGGGGCCAGGGGGTCCCCGAGTTGCGGCTGGCCCTCCTGGAAGCCACCCCGGCCGAGTTCCTCGAGGAAGTCCCGATCGTCGGCAGCCTGGTGCCGCCCGGGGGCCTGGCCGTCCTGGTCGTCCCGATCGACAAGGAGGCCCCGCGCGGGCGCTTGATCCTTCCCCAGGTGCAGGTCCTGCGGGACCTCCTGGACGCCGGGGCGACCTCGGTGGTGGTCCGCGAGAGTGAACTGGCCGAGGCCCTGGCCCGCCTGACCGGTCCGCCCGACCTGGTGGTCACCGACTCCCAGGCCTTCGCCCAGGTGGCCGCGGTCGTGCCCGCCGAGGTCCCCCTGACCGGCTTCTCGGTGCTGTTCTCGCGCTACAAGGGGGACCTCCTGGAGCAGGCCGCCGGAGCGGCGGCCATCGGCAGACTGCATCCCGGGTCGCGGGTGCTGATCGCCGAGGCCTGCACCCACCACCCGATCGCCGACGACATCGGGACGATGAAGATCCCGAACCTCCTGCGTCGGAAGGTGGGCGGCGACCTCCAGATCGATCACGTCCAGGGTCGGGACTTTCCGGAGGATCTGTCGACTTACGAACTGGTCATCAACTGCGGGGCCTGCATGCTGAACCGGCGGGCCATGCTGCAGCGGGTGACCCGATGCCGCCGAGCCGGTGTGCCGATCACCAACTACGGGATGGCGATCGCCTACACCCTGGGCATCTTCGAACGCGCCCTGGCGCCCTTCCCAGGGCTCCTGGAGGAACTGCGGGCTCGGGCCTGAGCCGGCACCCAGGGCCCGGGCCTCCGCGGGGTCGGCCCGCGTCCCTTCCGGGGGCTGGTGTCCTAGAAGACACAAAGGTGCAAGGTGTCCCCCACGATCCTGACCTGGTCTGGAGAGAAGGCGTCCCAGTTCCGCCTCCGGAACGCGGCCTCGAACTGAGGCAGGGGCGGGGCCGGATGCAGCGTCCGGCCGGTGTAGAACCGGATCGCGGCGACGGCTCCCTTCTCGAACCCCAGGGCCCGCATGTTCGTGTCGCCGTACCAGAAGAGTCCGGGATAGGTGGTCAGCGTCGAGGCATCCGAGCAGACGGCGATCCGCGTCACCGGGGTGCCCGACCGGGCTTCGTGCGCCTTCAGCATGCCGTCGAGAGCCAGGACGATTTCCCGGTCCTGGCGATTCACGGCGTAGTGGTCGATCACGATCCTCTGGATGGCCACGTGCAGGATGGCCAGGTACATGCAGATGCCCACCGTCAGGATCGTGGCCGTGCGGCGTGGGATCTCCCGGCGCAGCAGCAGGTACAGCAGCAGGAGTCCGGGCAGGCCTCCAGCGGCGTAGACGTTCCGGGGAGCCACCCAGACCATGTCGGAGGCGATGCCCATGTGCGGGGCCATCGTCACGGCCAGAGAGCCCGCCACGAGGTAGGGCAGCGTCAGCAGCTCCCAGACCAGCTTTCCGCTCTGCCGTGGGGCCTCGGAGGTCCACCCCAGGTACAGGATGACCAGGACCAGCACCAGGCCTGTCACCAGGGCGTAGACGAAGTCCGGCAGGACCCCGAAGCTGTGGACGACCACGTCCGCCAGGCCGTTCCGCACCTTGGCCAGGGTTTCGCTCCAGATGACGGGGCGGCTCAGCCTCTCATGCCCGACCAGGGCCCTCAGGATCCAGTAGTTGAGGGCCACCGGGACTCCGAAGGCCAGGGCCGTGACCAGGTTGTTGCGCAGGAATCCGGGCCGGTCGGGGAACCGCGCGCCCACGAAGACCAGGGCCAGACAGACGAAGAGCGCCAGGGGGCCCTGATAGGCGAAGTTCGCCAGGGTCAGCCAGAACCAGACCCAACCCAGTTGCGACCATGTGCCGTCCAGGACTCGCAGGAAGGGGCGGACCGCCAGGACGCAGGCCAGCACGGCCAGGACATGCGTGTCCTTCTGGCTCCACAGGAAGAGGTCCAGCGTGAAGGGGTTGACCAGGATCACGGCGGCCACGGGGGCGAGCAGATGGCGGTTGGCTCCGGGACACTGGGAGGCGGCCGCCTGCTCCAGGAAGAACAGGCCTGCCGTCAGCGACAGGATCGCCCCCAGATAGCAGAACAGATACTGCGCCCCGACGGGCAGGTCGAGTCCCTTGAGCGCCCACCATTCCAGGGCCGGGATGAAGCGTCCGTGGGCCAGGTAGAGGTGGACGGTATCCTGCAGGCTCTCGGTGTAGAAGACGTAGGCGTCCGACGAGAACTCCGGAGCCACCAGGGTCCCGAAGAAGACCAGGGCGACCAGCGCGGGGCGCCAGAACGGCCACCGGTCCGAGTTCGTGTCGTCCTGGGTGGGTTTCGGGGTCTGGCGGGCCACGGCGGTCCTCTCTCTCCCAAGTGTTCCCCCGGTCTGGGGCTGTCCCTTGGGCTGTACCATGTTATCGGGTTCCGGGCGCATGCCTTCCTCCTTCCACCGTCGGGTTGCCCGGGATGTCCCTGGAGGAGTCGCTGGAATCGCCTGCGAACGCCGGGGAATGGTCTCCCTGTGGAGCCGACTGTGTTCCCGCCCGGCGCGGGCCCTGCTGGTGGCCGTCCTGCTCCTGATGCTGGCCAACCAGATGGCCGAACGCCAGGCCCCGCCGCGCAATCCCGAGTTGATGCCCTACCGGTCGCCCTGGCCCCTGCTCTTCCTGGGGCCGGACCAGGAGGGCTTCTCCGTGTCCGGGATGGGGGACCCCATCCCCATCCATCGCCCGGGGACCCCCTTCCGCCTGCTCCTGGTCGGCAGTTCGGCCGTGCGCGGCTACGGGGCCGTGAGCGCCCAGAGCATCCCGGGGCACCTGCAGCGCCTGCTCGATGACGAGGGGATACCGGCCGAGACCATCAACGCTGGGGTTCCCGCCTCGGACTCGGGGCTGCAGGTGGGCTTCCTGGCCGAGGGCCTGGCCCGCTTCCGGCCCGACCTGGTGGTCTACTACGGGGGGAACAACGAGTTCCTCCGGCTGCGCATCTACAAGCAGGAGAATCCCTGGTGGAGCCCGGGACTGGAGCGGTTCCGGTCCGCTTGCGAAGGCCTGCCCCTCTACCGGTGGATCTCGGCCCGTGTGGCTCCAAGGCAATCCCCCGGCCGTTCGGACTGGAGGGCCCTGGGCAACCTGAGCGCGACCGTCTCGGCAGAGGACGTCCGCCTGGTGGAGGATCGCTACGAGCGGAACCTGGCCCGGATGGGGGAGTTGTGTGCCGAGCGTGGAGTGCCCCTGCTCCTGTGCGCTGTAGCGGTCAACGAGATGTATCCGCCCCAGCCTCCCTCCTCTCGGGACGCTCCGGTCACGAACCAGGACCTCCGGGCGGCCTGGAAGCAGGGAAGACTGATCGCGTTCCTGGAGGAGCAGGCGGGCGCCCACCCCGACCACGCCTGGCTGCAGTATGCCTGCGGTCGCGTGCTGGCGGCGGAGGGCCATCCGGGGGCGGCCCGGTGGTTCGCGGCGGCGGTCCAGGTCGATCCCGGACCCGTGCGGGCCCTGCCCTCCATGGCCGCCCGGATGCAGGCCGTGGCCGCCCGCGTCGGCGCCCTCTACCTGGACGTCCCCAGCGGCTTGCGCCGGGAGTTCGGCCCGATCCTGGGCAACCAGGTCTTCTGGGACCACTGCCACTTCCTGCGCGAGGCCAACCGGGCGGTGGCCCGACAGATCCTGGTCGCGTTGAAGGGCCGGAACCTCCTGCCCCGGCCCGGCCCCCGACCCTCGCCGCGGGCCGTCGACCCTCTGGACCTCGAGGACTTCGCCGTCCACAGCGACTTCGAAGCCTATCCCAACAACGTCTCCCGTGAATGGTCGGTCCTGCCGCCCGAGGTGGCCGAGCGGTATGGCCTGGCCCGGCCTGCACCTCTCCTGGCCAGCGGCCGCGCCGCCCTGCTCAGGAGGATGCCGTCGCCGCAGAGCCTTCAGGGGCAGGTCCTGCGGGGCCACCTGGCCGTCCTGGAGACCCGGCCGCAGGAGGCGGCCCAGCATTACCGTCAGGCCCTGGCCCTGGCTCCCGGGAGGGTGGTCCTGTGGCGGAACCTGGGTCACGCCCTGATGATGGCCGGGCAGGTCCCGGAGGCCCTGGAGGCCTGGCGGACCTTCCTGCGTCAGGGGGGCCGCGATCCCCGCCTGGAGCGCCTGCTGCGGGTCCACCAGGAGGCCCCGCGCGAAGGCCGGCCTGGGGGGAGCCCAGGTGCCCGTTGGTGGGAGGGCGGCTCAGGCGAGGCTTCGGGTTCGGGCATCGGAGAGATGCCTTCACCAGGGAACGCGGGCCTTCGGTCCCCTCCTTGAATTGACTGGATGGTCCTGACCGCCAGGCTGCAGGGGCCCTGGCGGTCAATCGGAGGAGTTGTTCGCGTCAGAGTGGAACTGAAGTGCTATGCCCACTTGGCGTGTCCTGATCGCGTCTCGCCCGGCCCGAGCATTCCTGGTGGCTTTGTTCTTGATGCTGTTGGCCAACCAGGTGGCCGAGCGCCAGGCGCCTGAGCGCAATTTCGACCTGATGCCCTTTCGGTTGGCCTATCCCCTGCCGTTCCTGGGGCCGGAAGAACCGGGATTCCGTCTGCTGGCCATGGGAGATGCAGTCCCCAATCCTCAGGCAGACACGCCCTTCCGGATTCTCCTGTTGGGGAGTTCGGCCCTCCGGGGCGGCGGCGTGGTTCACGGCCAGAGCATCTCCTGCCATCTGCAGCGCCTGGTTGACGACCAGGGTATCCGGTGCGAAGTCATCGATGCCGGACTGCCCGCGTCGGACTCAGGTCTGCAGGCGGATTTCCTGGTTGAAGGTCTGGAGATCTTCCGCCCTGATGCGGTCGTGTACTACGGAGGGAACAACGAGTTCTTGAGGCTCCGCGTCTACAAACTGGAGAATCCGCGGTGGAATCCTGTTGCGGAGAGGATCCGGATGCGCTTGGAATATCTGGCGTTCTACCGCTGGCTTGCGGATTTCATTGGCAGGTACTCGCCGCCCCAAAGGCCGGCATGGAGGACCATCGGCAACCTCAGATCCCCGATTTTTCCGGCTGAAGTCGGCTTGGTGGAGGATCGTTACGAACGGAATCTGACCCGGATGGGGGAGTTGTGTGCCGAGCGTGGAGTGCCCCTGCTCCTGTGCGCTGTAGCGGTCAACGAGATGTATCCGCCCCAGCCTCCCTCCTCTCGGGACGCTCCGGTCACGAACCAGGACCTCCGGGCGGCCTGGAAGCAGGGAAGACTGATCGCGTTCCTGGAGGAGCAGGCGGGCGCCCACCCCGACCACGCCTGGCTGCAGTATGCCTGCGGTCGCGTGCTGGCGGCGGAGGGCCATCCGGGGGCGGCCCGGTGGTTCGCGGCGGCGGTCCAGGTCGATCCCGGACCCGTGCGGGCCCTGCCCTCCATGGCCGCCCGGATGCAGGCCGTGGCCGCCCGCGTCGGCGCCCTCTACCTGGACGTCCCCAGCGGCTTGCGCCGGGAGTTCGGCCCGATCCTGGGCAACCAGGTCTTCTGGGACCACTGCCACTTCCTGCGCGAGGCCAACCGGGCGGTGGCCCGACAGATCCTGGTCGCGTTGAAGGGCCGGAACCTCCTGCCCCGGCCCGGCCCCCGACCCTCGCCGCGGGCCGTCGACCCTCTGGACCTCGAGGACTTCGCCGTCCACAGCGACTTCGAAGCCTATCCCAACAACGTCTCCCGTGAATGGTCGGTCCTGCCGCCCGAGGTGGCCGAGCGGTATGGCCTGGCCCGGCCTGCACCTCTCCTGGCCAGCGGCCGCGCCGCCCTGCTCAGGAGGATGCCGTCGCCGCAGAGCCTTCAGGGGCAGGTCCTGCGGGGCCACCTGGCCGTCCTGGAGACCCGGCCGCAGGAGGCGGCCCAGCATTACCGTCAGGCCCTGGCCCTGGCTCCCGGGAGGGTGGTCCTGTGGCGGAACCTGGGTCACGCCCTGATGATGGCCGGGCAGGTCCCGGAGGCCCTGGAGGCCTGGCGGACCTTCCTGCGCCGGGGTGGGCGCGATCCCCGCCTGGAGCGCCTGCTGCGGGTCCACCAGGAGGCCCTGCGCGAAGGCCGGCCTGGGGGGAGCCCAGGTGGTAGAGGCTCAGGTGGAAGGTGACCCGGGAGACGGTCACACGGGACGTCCGCGGCTGTGATTGGAGGCCCAGGCGGACGCCGTATTCTGGTGGGATCGGCCCGGTGGAGACCAGCAGCAGGTAGTCCAGGGTCCGGCAGACCGGGCGCACGCGGGCGAAGACGGAAGCCAGGCAGGCCTCGTCGCTGAACAGGACCCGCGGCAGGTTCCGAGCCAGGACGTCGTTGTCGTCCAAGGGCCTTGGGGTGGGGCCGGAGGTCAGGTCCAGCAGCGTGACCCGGGTGGCCAGGTAGCCCAGGAGGAACTCCGGCCTGTCGGCGGACCCGGGGGTCCGGAAGCACAGGCACCCCACCCGGGCCTTCCCGGGCAGCCCCTTCAGCAGGTCCGACTCGGAGAAGGGGAGTTCGGCCACGGCGACCTGTCGCACAGGCAGCAGGGAGCGTCCCCGGGTGGAGGGCGCGGAAGGGGACCGGGGCGCCAGCTCGCTGGTTGCAATC
Source organism: uncultured Burkholderiales bacterium (assembly GCA_964595195.1). Lineage (GTDB taxonomy): Bacteria > Vulcanimicrobiota > Xenobia > Xenobiales > Xenobiaceae > CAZQPM01. Next base: position 29,653 of record CAZQPM010000004.1, read on the forward strand.
AACTCCAGGCGCAGCGCCGCGGCGACTCCCTGGCCGAGGGGGCTCCACGCGGTGACCTGCAGGGCTCCGGCCAGGAGCATGAAGGCGACGCAGGCCACGAAGGTCGAGCGCCAACGGGCCGCCCACAGGAAGGCCAGGACCACCAGGACCGGGGTGAAGGGGGCGAAGTAGCGCGGCTCGGCCAGGGGCACCACGAGGTGGATCAGGAGGATCGCCAGGCCCGCCACGACCAGGAACGCAGCCTGGGGCCACTTCGCCCTCCAGGCGAGCAGGGCGACCGTCCCCACCGCCAACCAGGCCAGGGCGCCCCAGTAGAAGGTGGTCAGCACGGTCAGGCCGACGCGTAGGGCTTCCAGCGCAAGGACCGGAGACCTCAGCACGGATCCGGCGGCGGGCAGGGCGTGCGGGGTCGCGAACAGGAGGCTCCACAACGCCATGCGGGAGAAGTACCAGGGGCCCGAGACCAGGCCGCAGACGGCCGCCACCAGGAGCAGGCCTCTTCCCGAACGTCCGCGTTCTCCCAGGGCCAGGGCCAGGGCCAGGGCGATCCCGAAGAGGGCCTGCGCGCCGAGGATCAGGGACCAGTCCCACTGGCGGGTTCCCAGCATCGGGCCCTGGTCCTGGACCTGCGCGAGGCCCGACCAGGTCAACAAGCCGACCATGTCGACCAGGACGATCACCAGCAGCAGGCCGAGTCGGGAAGCCCGGGTCGAGAGCAGTCGGGGGGCGGCCGCCACCGCGACGAGCGGGAGGCCCAGCAATAGGACCGTGAACTTGACCAGCATGCCCAGGCCGAAGGCGGCGCCCAGGGCGGCACAGCGGCGCGTCCGGGTGAGGCCGCCCGAGTCCACGGCCAGGGCCAGCATCCAGGCCAGGGCGCACATCTGTCCCGGGACCATGCAGTAGATCCGGGTGAACTGCGAGGTCCAGGTGGCACTGGCCAGGCCCAGGGCCATCAGGACGGCGCCCCTCGGTCCGGCCACCTGCCAGCCCAGCCAGCTCAGGCCGGTGATCGCTCCAGCGACGAAGAGGGCCTGCGACGCGCGGGCCACCTCGATCGTGGATCCGAACAGGGTCATCGCCAGGCCGGACAGCATGAAGGCTCCCGGCGGGTAGAAGGCGGTCTGGGGTATCAGCAGCAACCCGTTCCAGTCGCCGCTGGCCAGGGTCCGGCCCACCTCGGTCGGGAGGTCCTGCAGCCACCTCCAGCAGCCCAGGGCGTTGACCAGGAAGCCCGGGGTGTGATGGTCGGGGAAGGCCAGACCGGTCTCGGCCTCCCACCCCAGGTGGACCACCACGAAGAGGAGGCTGCAGCCCAGGAGGGTGGCCAGGACACCTCCGACTTCCCACAGCCTGGCCTGGGAGGCTGGCTTGCTCACGGGGACTTGCCACCTCCAGTTCTGCCCGGGATGCTCCTGGCGTCCGGGGGGCCTGCCCGGCGCCGATGGTGGGCAGCGGGCCTTCCGGGCGGCACCGGGGCGGATTCAAGGGCGCGGGGGGCATTCCTCCGGGGGCCAGGATGGTGGAGGCCGTGATCTCCAGGGACGAAGAACGGGGAGGCAGGCCATCCGGCCCGCCTCCCCGGCGATCGGTCATGGAAGGCTCACCCCGCTGCCGGGGCGAGCGCCTCCTGGGGCCCTACTGGCAGAGGTAGACCTCGCGCGGGGCGTAGTGGGTGTGCAGCAACTTGTGCGACAGGTGTCCGTTGGGCTTGCCCAGGAACTCCTCGTACAGGGCCTTCACCTCGTGGTTTTCGTGGGACTTGCGCAGAACGCAGGCCTCATCCTCGGCGTACAGGGCGGCCGCCCGGTTCGCCTTGGGGTTGACGTCCAGGCGGACCTGGGCCGACACGATCGACTGACCACCGCCATGTACGCAGCCGCCGGGGCAGGCCATGACCTCGATGAAGTGGTACTGCTTCTCACCCGCCTTCACGGCGTCGAGAACCCTGGCCGCGTTGGCTGTTCCGTGGGCCACGGCGACCTTGACCTCGGTGGGCTGGCCGCCGATGGGCAGGGTGACGGTGGCCTCCTTGACTCCATCCAGGCCGCGGACTGCGGTGTACTTGAAGTTCTTGAGGTCCTCGCCGGTCAGGATGTCGGCTACGGTCCGCAGGGCTGCTTCCATCACACCGCCGGTGGCCCCGAAGATGGCTCCGGCGCCGGTGTACTCGCCCAGGATGCTGTCCGCCGTCTCGTCCGGAAGGGACTCGAAGCGGATGCGGGCGCGCTTGATCATGTCACCCAGCTCCCGGGTGGTCAGAGAGTAATCGACGTCCCTGAGGCCATCGACCTCCATCTCGGGGCGATTGGCCTCGGTCTTCTTGGAGGTGCAGGGCATGACCGACACGCTGACGATCTTCTTGGGGTCGATGCCCATCTTCTGCGCGTAGTAGGACTTGATGATGGCCCCGAACATCTGCTGGGGCGACTTGCAGGTCGACAGGTTGGGCAGGAACTCGGGGTAGTTCATCTCGCAGA
>CAZQPM010000005.1:0-31586 GCA_964595195.1 uncultured Burkholderiales bacterium
GAACGGGGCATGCTCATCCTCCTGGACGGCTTCATCGTCACGGCCAGCCTGATGGTAGCCCACCGGATGGACCCGCGGGTGGCCGACCACACGGTGGCCTGCCACGTCTCGGCCGAGCCCGCCCACCGACACTGCCTGCAGCAGATGGGCCTGGAGCCCCTCCTGGATCTGGGACTGCGCCTGGGTGAGGGTTCGGGCGCCGCCCTGGCCTGGCCCCTGGTCCGCGCTGCCGTGGAGATGTTCAACTCCATGACCAGCTTCAGTGAAGTCGGGGTTACCGATGCGGTGACCCCGATCCGGCAGGCCCTGGCCCGCGAGGGGCTCGGATGAGCGCGGGGGCTCGTTGGCCCTGGCGCCTGGGGACCACCAGCTACATCCTGCCCGACGACATCCTCCCGAACGTCCGCTTCCTGGGGCCCCGAGTCGACGACATCGAACTGGTCCTCTTCGAGTCGGGCGACTACGGCAGCAACCTGCCGAGCCCGGCGGTGGTCGCCGACCTGAAGGGTCTGGCGGCCGAGCACGACCTGACCTGGACGGTCCACCTGCCGACCGACCTGCGGCCCGGGTCATCCCGGGCTTCCGAGCGGACCCGAGCCCTCGACACCTGGAGCCGGGTCCTGGAGTTGACCGCCCCCCTGGATCCCTTCGGCTACGTCCTGCACCTGGAGGCCGACCGCCACGGTCCGGTTCCCTCCGAGGACGTTCCGGCCTGGCTGGACAACCTGGAGCGCTCCCTGGAGGCCTGGATGGGGACCGGCACCGTGCGCCCGCAGCAGGTCTGCGTCGAGACCCTGGGATATCCCTTCGACCTGGTCTGGCCCCTGGTGCAGCGCTTCGGCCTGGCCGTCACCCTGGACATCGGGCACCTGTGGACGATGGGTTATGACACCGAGGCCGCGATTCGGACCCTTCTGCCCCACACCCGAATCGTGCACCTGCACGGAGTGAGCGGAGTCGGAGGTCGGGACCATCAGGGTTTGGAAGTGACCGACCCGGCCCTGCTGGAGGCCTTCCTGAGGGCCCTGTACCAGCAGCCCGGTGAGCGCGTCCTGACCCTGGAGGTCTTCAACCGCCCGCACCTGGAGAGTTCGCTGGCCATCCTGGAAGACTTCCGGAGGCGCCCATGATGGCGTCGCGCCTGACCCTGATCCTGGGCGGAGGCCGCAGCGGCAAGAGCCGGTACGCTGAGGCACTGGCCCGGGCGGCCAGTCCCGAGGCCACCTCGCGGGTGTACCTGGCCACGGCCGAGGCCTGCGATGAGGAGATGAGACGGCGCATCGCCAACCATCGCCGGGACCGAGGCGACGAGTTCCTGACCATGGAGGAGCCCCTGGACCTGGCCGGGGCCCTGCGGCGCCTGCCTCAGGAAACCCGGGTGGTCCTGGTGGACTGCGTGACCGTCTGGCTGGGCAACCTGCTGTACCACCTGCCGGAGGAACGCGAACGAGCCGAGGCCCTGGCCGCCCTCCTACAGGTCCTGGAAAACCCGCCGTGCCCCGTGATCCTGGTTTCCAACGAGACGGGCCTGGGGATCATCCCCGGAGACCCCTTGAGCCGGGCCTTCCGGGATCTGGCGGGCCGACTCAACCAGGACCTGGCCGCCGCCGCCGACCGGGTGGTCCTGATGGTGGCCGGGATCCCCGTCCGCGTGAAGGGTGACCTCCCCCCACTGGAATCGGGTACCCGGCCGTGAAGGCTTTGAGCGGCGCCTTTCGCACCCTGACCGTGCTGCCGATTCCGGAAACCGAGGGCCGACCGGGGGCCGCCAGCCTGGTCTGGTTCCCCGTGGTCGGCGCCTGCCTGGGTGCGGCCGCCTGGGCCCTGGCCTCGGGCCTGCTGCGCCCGGGGACCGGAGCGGCCGGCCCGCTCGGTGCCCTGCTGACCGGGGCCCTGGTGGTCTGCCTGTGGGCCGGGTCGACGCGAGGACTGCACCTGGACGGCCTGGCCGACATGGCGGACGGCTTCGGCGGCGGTTGGACCCGCGAGCGCACCCTGGAGATCATGAAGGACTCCCATATCGGCTCCTTCGGAGTGGTTGCCCTGGTCGGACTGCTGGTCATGAAGACGGCGGCCGCCGGGGCCCTGTGCGCCTCGGGCGGTCTGGTCTGGCTCGGCGTAGCGCCGGTGTTGGCCAGGCTGGCCCTGGTAGCCCAGACGGCCACCCAGCCCTACGCCCGGCCGGGAGGCGGGACGGCCGCCGACCTGGTGAACCAGGCGGCCTGGCCTCATCTGCTGGCGGCCTCGGCCGTGGCTGCCGGGGTGCTCTGCCTGATGCTCCCCGTGGCCCTGCTGCCCCGCCTTCTCCAGGTCCTGGGTGCCGTGGCCCTGGTGGCGGCCCTGACGGGCCTGTCCAGCCGGCGGCGCCTGGGAGGGGTGACGGGGGACATCCTGGGCGCCACCTGCGAACTGGCCGAGACGACCGCCCTGGTGGCGGCGGCCCTGCTGTAGGTCCTCCCGGAGACGCCGCGGCCCCCAACCCGGCGCACGGGCTCACCGGTCCTGGCGGACCTCGGCGCGCAGGCGGTGGACCCCGGGGGGCACTTCGACCAGCAGGCGCCACCGGTCGTTCAGGCGGACCCGTCGGACGCGGGCGGGGCGACCGTCCACCTGCACCTCCCGGATGGTGGCGGGCAGACGCAGGGCCAGACCGGGACCGGGCGCTTCCAGATCGGCCTTTAGGACCCCGTCCCGGAAGCGGCTGCACAGACGGGCCCCCAGACGCCTCTGCAGGAAGCGATGATAGCCCTCCATGGACGTCACCAGGTGGCGCCGAGCCCGGGCCTGCTGCACGAACTCCTCCAGGAACCGCCGCCCCTCGGGGGTGGCCACCCAGCGATGGGGGTGAAGCAGGACCAGCGGGGCCTGATGCCAGGCCCTGGAACTGTCGTCCAACAGGCGCCGGGCCCAGGAGGAATCGACTCCCGACCAGTCCTCCTGGCTGACGAAGGGCCACTCCCAGACCGGCAGGGGCAGGCCATCCTGGTCCAGGACCCGGAAGGGCAGGCCCGTGCCGAAGAGATATCCCCGGCCGCGGTTGGGGCCATAGGTGCTGTCCAGATCCAGGCCGGCGGCCGCCATCTGGCGGAAGGGGTCGGCGTAGTCCTCGCTCCAGGCCAGATAGTGGTTGCGATTCAGTCGCGGCCGACGGCCCTGCCAGGACTGCAGGCGGGCCACCTGTCCGGCCAGGTCGGGCCATTCATAGGGGGGCCAGGAGCCCGCCATGAAGCGATTCCAGTGCATCTGCAGGTTCTGCGGAGGCTCGGGCCAGCGTTGCGCCAGGTCCCGACCGGCCAACACGAAGGACGTCGAGGGCACCCCCGACCGAGCCTCCAGGGCCCACAGATCGGTGAAGGCTTCCTGACCAAGGCCCTCCTCATCGTGACTGAGTGCGGCAACGCCGTCATAGGCGTAGGGGAAGCGCCACCATCCCGGAACGGGGCCGGCGGCGTCCTCGGCCAGGTCCGCAACCCAGCCTTCCAGAAGGTCGGCGTAGGGGACCGGGTTGTCCAGCATGGTGGGACCCAGGACCAGATCCTGGGACTCGACCAGGCCCGGCACCAGCCCCTGGCGCTCGGTCACCGTGAAGCCCGGCCCGGACGGAGCCCCCTGCTGCAGGGCCTGAACCTGGCAGGCCAGGTCGAAACCCAGGCTGAGCACCTGCCCCCGACCCTCGGGCCGAACGTAGACCAGGTTCTGGCCGGACAGTCTCCCCAATCCGCGCACCGAACCCTCCTGCATCAGGCCCTGGGCCATCCAGGTGAAGACCGGCATTTCCTGCAGCAGGGCCAGCGACGGCCGCATCGGCGCGCCCGCCAGGGTCCCGGGGAAGTCCTGGAACTCCAGGGGTTGGCCGCGCCAGACGCGGCCGCGGGGATTCGCCGGCACGGGGCCCAGGACCAGGCCCGACAGAGCCGACCAGTCGGGGCCCGGCAACTCCAGGATCAGGGCTGCACCCTGACGGGCGGCGGTCCGGGCTGCCGCCAAGGTCTCCGGGGAAGGGGTCCCGACGGTGGCGCTGCGCGTGAAGACCACCAGGCGCCGGGCCGTGAGGTCGCCGGCCCGCAGGTCGTCCAGGTCCACGACGGCCGGACTGCCGAACTCCTGCTCGACCAGGCCCACCCAGGCATAGCTCCACAGGGTGGAGTCGAAATCCGCGGCCTCGGCGGCCCGGCTCAGGGCCCGCCGGGACACGACCACCAGGGCGTCAGCCGGACCCGCCCGGTAGACCGGCGCGCCCGCTGTCCGGGCCCCGCCGGGCCCCGCCAGGAAGAGCGAAAGCAGGACCGGCACGTAGCGATGCGTCCGGGGCCACAGCAGCAGGATGACAAGCAGACCAGCGACGGCCAGGCCCGACCCCAGCAGCAGGCGACCGAACCAGGAAGGGCCCGCCTGGATCCTCAGCATGTTGGGGTGTTCTGGCCCCTGAGCCTCAGGCCTGTCGGTGCGGCTGGAAGCCGACCAGGGTGCCGTCCGCGGTCTGCCCGTGGCGGTTGCAGACCACCAGGTCGGGAACCAGGCCCCGAACCTCCAGGTTCGCGCGGTAGCGCCGGACATCGGGCAGCCGCAGCAACAACTGCCCCACCGCCGCCAGTTGCCAGCCCTGGCGAGTCCGAATGCCCTGACGGGCCAGCCACCCACAGGAACGGACGAACTGACGAAGGATCCGACGGTCGGAAACGTTCTTCAGGGTCACCATCAGCTTGTTCTTCAGCTTGGTCCGCTCCAGCCACTCGCGGGTGAACAGACGCGAGGTCGTGGCGGCATGCTGGTGGACCACCACCGAACGGGGGTCGTACACGTTGCGCCAGCCCCTCCTCCAGGCGGAGTATCCCAGATCCACATCCTCCGAGTAGATGGGATACAGCAGGTGATGGAAGCCGCCCAACTCCAGGAACTTCAGGCGGTCTACCGCGCAGGCTCCCCCGGGGGTGTAGAGCGTTGGCTGCGGCCCCAGGCTGTCGGGTTCCAGGAACTGCTCGATCAGGCACACCGGTTCCAGGAGGCCGCTGCAGAAGTGACCCAGGGTGCGGGCCATCTGCACCCGCTTACGATCGGGGTCCAGGATCTTGCATCCCACCGAGCACACCGAGGGGTCCTCGAAGTGTTCCAGGAGGGGAGGCAGGAAATCCGGGGCCACCTCCAGGTCGTTATTGAGCATGACCAGCACCTCGCTGGACGAGAGGCAGGCGGCGTGGTTCAGGCCCATAAGGAAGTCGTTGCGGCTGCGCCTGAGCACCTGGGCGCCCATGCGCTCGGCCAGGTCCGGACCGCCGTCGGTGCTGGCGTTGTCCACCACCACCACCTGGGCGTGCCGGGCCCCCCTCAGCACGCTGCCCAGGTACTGCTCCAGAAGCGAGCGGCCGTTGTGATTCAGGACCAGGATCGTGCAGGAACGCTGTCTGGACATCTCGGGGGCTCGTTCCGGCCTGCCCGGTCGATCCCTCTTCCGGGCGCCGGAGAACTGCGCACCACGGGTTGCCCCTGGCCCGGGGTCGGTCTCCAAGGGCCCTGAGCCTAGACCCTGACCCCTTCCAGGAAGTCCTGGTAGGCCTGCCAGGTGCACCGGGCCGTCTCCGACCAGGAGAAGCGGCGGGTCTGCTCCAGACCTCGAGCGCGCAGGGATGAGCGCAGTTCGGGCTCGGCGGCCAGGCGCTTCAGGGCGGCATGGATCTCCTGGGGGCTCTGGGGATCGAAGAGCAGCGCAGCCTGACCAGCCACCTCCGGAAGCGAGGAGGTGTTCGAGCAGGCCACCGGCGTGCCGCAGGACATGGCCTCCAGGACCGGCAGGCCAAACCCCTCCTGCAACGAGGGGAAGACGAAGGCTGTCGCCGCCGCGTAGAGCCCCGGCAGGTCGGCACTGGTGATCGTGCCCAACCAGCGCACGGGAAGGTGGGCGAAGCGCTGGCGCAGGGCCGCCACCTGGCTGGGCAGGGCGGCTCCCGCCACCACGAGGGGGGGCACGCCTCCTCCCTCCATGGCCTGAAGCAGGGCCTCCAGGTTCTTGTTGGGCGAAAGCCCCCCCACGTACAGCATGAACTCCTCGGGAAGGTCCAGGCCTTTCCGCAGGGCCTGCACTGCAGCCGGATCCGGAGGGCTGAAACGGTCGGCCGCCGCCGGGGCCAGGCGGATCGGGGGCGCCTGACCCAGGAATTCCTCCAGGCGCCGCCGCGTGTGCTGGGAGATGGCGACCAGTCCCTCGGCCCGGCTCAACTCGCGGGCCTGCCAGCGGTAGACGGGGGCCAGCATCCGGTGCTTGCCGCGCAGGACCAGCGAGGCGTGCGTGACCGGAACCATGTCGTAGACCGTTACCACCCGTGGGATGCCGAGTGCGGCCTGGGGCCAGCCCAGATCCAGTTCGAAGGGGCTGGTGAAGTGCACCACGTCGACCCGGCCGGCCAGGACGCGGAAGCGCTCGGCCAGAAGGAAACGGTCGCGCAACCACCCCAGGACCCGGGGCCGGGGCGCAGGGACGTAGAACCACTCCGAGCCCTCGGGGATGGGCAGGTCGACCTCCCTTCCGGGCCACGCCAGGAAGACCAGGTCGCGCTCCTGTTCCAGGAAGGCCAGAACCAGCTCCCGCAGGTAGGTCCCGATGCCCCGCATCCGACTGGCGGACTGCAGGGGCCTCAAGTCCACGGCGACTCGCATGGCAGATAGCCTTCAACCTTAAGACCCCACGATTCCTGCCGGAGCGGCAGGATGCCTTGCCGGAACCCGGGAAGCCGACCCGATGCGTGCCGCCGCCCAGGAGGAGCCCTCCGGGCAGCGACCGGGCGCCGGATCGGGATCCGCAAGCCTGGGAGGCGCTCGGGGATGGTCGGCTACCCCAGGCCGAGCCCCAGACGCCTCCTCAGGATGCGCCAGAACTGCCCCAGGCAGGGGCGTTCGAAGAGCGCCACGGCCTGGGCCTGGGAGAGGCGGCGCCCCCGGGCGATGCGGCGGCGCTTGGCCAGGGTTCCGGGCAGGGCCCGCAGGAAGGCCACCCGACCCCGCCAGTAGGGCCGGAGCTGCCGATGCCTCCAGGCGAAGAAGACCATGTTCGCCTCGTAGGCGGCGATGGCCCAGGAATCGGCCAGCAGGATCCGGAACGGCAGGAACTTCAGGAGGATGGCCGGGTAGTTCTGGGCCGAATAGAACACGACCCGGTCACTGGCCGGCGGCGGGACCGGGGTCTCCGCCACGGGCCCGGGCAGGTTCACCCCGGCCCCCTCTCCGTCCAAAGGCAGTGTGGCGTAGGTGGCGTTGCCCACGTGGAAGCACAGGGCCTGGGGCCAGTACAGGCACTTCCAGCCTCGATACCGGGCGCGCAGGGCGAGGTCCAGGTCCTCGTGGTAGGCCCCGTGGTCCTCGTCGAAGAGGCCCACGTCCTCCAGCACCTCCCGGCGGTACACGGCAGCCGCCCCATTGGGGCCCAGGACCCAGGCGGGCCGGCCGAACTCCGGCCCGTCGAGGCAGTACCCCCCCCGATTCCCCGCCGAACCGCTGGTGCTGGCATGGATCCCGGCCGAATCCAGGTACTCCCGGTGATGGTAGAGAAGGACCCGACAGGCGACCATCCCGGCCTCGGGGTGCTCCTCCAGGGCCGCCTGGATCTGCTCGAGCCAGTGGGGATCCGCGGCGGCATCGTTGTTCAGCAGGACGATGACCTCGCCCGTCGCTACCCGGATCCCGGCGTTCACCGCCCCTGGGAACCCCCGATTGGCTTCCCCGCGGACCACCCGGACCTCCGGCCAGGTCGAAGCCACGAACCCGGCGGTTCCATCCGAAGAGGCGTCGTCCACCAGGATCACCTCGAAGTCCCGGTAGGTCTGCTGGCGCAGCGAATCCAGGGGCAGGTGGAGCAGGCGGCGACCGTTCCAGGTCGGGATGACGACGGAGAACCTCACATGCTCCGGTTCGGGGACCGGCGGGCCCGATCCTACGGCCCCAGAGGCGGAAGGGCCGGCCACAGTTCCATAGAATAGGCGGCGATGCATATTCTCGTCACAGGCGGAGCCGGCTTCATCGGCTCCAACCTGGTCCACTACCTGCTCGAGCAACGCCCCGACTGGCGGGTGACGGTCCTCGACGCGCTGACCTACGCCGGATGTCGCCAGAACCTGGCCCGCTGGGAGGGAGACCCCCGCTTCCGTTTCGTGGAGGGTTGCATCACCGACCCCGAAGCGGTCGACCGCGCCATGGAGGGCACCCGGGCCTGCCTGCACCTGGCTGCCGAGACCCACGTGGACCGCTCGATCCACGACGGGGCTCGCTTCATCGCCACGAACGTGGGGGGCACCCAGGTCCTGCTGGACGCCGCGCGCAACCACGCCCTGGCGCGCTTCGTGCTGGTCAGCACCGACGAGGTCTACGGCTCGATCCCCCAGGGGAGCTTCCACGAAAGCGATCCCCTGCACCCCTCCAGCCCCTACTCGGCCAGCAAGGCGGGAGCGGACCTGCTGGCCCTGGCCCACCACCACACCTACCGCACTCCGGTCCTGGTCACCCGTTGCACCAACAACTTCGGGCCGTACCAGTACCCCGAGAAGCTGATCCCCTTCTTCCTGAGCCAGGCCCTGGAGGGTCGCGAGTTGCCTGTCTACGGCGACGGGCTGCAGGTGCGCGACTGGATCTACGTGGAGGACCACTGCGAGGCCCTGCTGCAGGTCCTGGAGAAGGGCACCCCGGGCGAGATCTACAACGTGGGGGCCGGCCACGAGGTGACCAACCTGGAGATCACTCGCACCCTGCTGGAGTTGCTGGGCCAGCCCACCACCCTGGTGCGCCACGTCCAGGACCGCCCCGGCCACGACCGCCGCTACTCAGTGGACAGCACCCGCCTGCAAGCCCTGGGCTGGCAGCCCCGACACGGATTCCGCCAGGCCCTGGAGCGCACCGTGGCCTGGTACCGGGAGCACCGCGACTGGTGGGAGGACCTGCGCCGCAAGCGCGAGGAATACCAGAGGTTCTACGAGCAGCAGTACGCCGGGAGGCTGGCCGGGGGATAGACTGACGGGTCGTGTGCCCACCGGCCCGGCCAATCTGGCGGCCGGTCCGGGAGGCGGCCCGAGTCGACCGCCCGGTCCAGGCCATCGATCGAGGTCACCTGAGGATGTCCAGGACAGCATTCCTCTTCAACGGACAGGGAGCGCAGGTCGAGGGGATGATGCGCGACCTGGCCGACCGGATTCCGGCCGCAAGCCAGGTCTTCCAGACCGCGGACCGCGTGCTGGGGCGCAGCATCTCGAGCCTGTGCTTCGAGGGTCCCCAGGCAGAGTTGGACCTCACGCACAACACCCAGCCCTGCCTTCTGGCCGCCGACCTGGCCGCCTGGGCCGCGCTCACCGCGGCCGGCATCCAGCCCCAGGCGGCAGCCGGCTTCTCGCTGGGCGAATACGCCGCCCTGGTCGCGGCGGGGGTCCTGTCGACCGAGGAGGCCTTCCGCCTGGTCCAGACCCGGGCCGACGCGATGCAGGAAGCCGTGCCGGTCGGACGGGGAGCCATGGCGATGATCGGCGAGTGCGACGAGGGGACCGTGCTGGAACTGTGCCGCCAGGTCGACGGCTATGTGACCCCGGCGAACTACAACCGCCCCGGGCAGATCGTCGTGTCGGGCGAGACCGCCGCCATCAAGGCCCTGGTGGCCCTGGGCAGGCAGAGGGGGATCCGGATCCTGCGGATCCCGGTCAGCGCCCCTTTCCACTGCGAGATGATGAAGCCGGCCGCCGACCGGATGGCCGGGACGCTGGAGCGGGTCCGCTTCAGTGCCCCATCCTTCCCGATCTACATGAACTGCGACGCCGAGCCCGTGACCACGGCGGATCGGATTGCCGAGAAGCTGGTCCGGCAGGTGACCTCGCCCGTCCGCTGGGAGGGCACCCTGCGCAGGATGCACGCCGATGGCATCGACACCTTCATCGAGTTGGGCCCCGGCACGACCCTGTCGGCCTTCGCGGCCAAGACCCTGGGTGAAGTGCGGGTCCTGAACGTGGCCGGCCTGGAGACGCTGGAGCAGACGGTCGCGGCGCTGCGGGCGAGGCAATGATTACTCAAACAAGAACCCGTGGAGGTCAAGGAAGTGTCCAAGAACCTGGCCCTTCTGGAGGAGATGCTCGACCTGGACGAAGGTGTGCTCAAACCGGAGATGGTGCTGGAGGAGGTGGTGGGCTGGGACTCCATCGCCAAACTCTCGCTGATCGTCCTGTTCGAGGATGAGTTCAGCAAGGTGCTGACCGAGAAGGAGATCCGGGGCCTGGTCACCGTCCGGGATATCCTGGACCGCATGGAAGGATAGGCGACCTGCCCGTGACAGCGATACCGAGGACCGTGATCGTCGGAGCCGGAGCGCTGGGTCGGCAGATCGCCCAGTGGATCCGGGACCTCAACTCCATCCAGCCGACCTTCGAGATCGCCGGATATCTGTCGTTCGGGGACACTCCGGCGGATCCGCGGGCCGTTCCGCTCCTGGGCCCGGTGCAGGACTACCGACCCGGGGAGGGAGAGGTCTTCGTCTGCGCCCTGGCGGCCCCCGAGAACAAGAGGCGGGCGACCGGCCTGCTCAAGGGCCGGGGGGCCAGGTTCGCCACGGTCATCCACCCCTCGGCGCTGATCGCCAACCACTGCACAATCGGGGAGGGCGTCGTCATCTTCCCCAACACGGCCGTATGCGCCAACGCTTCGGTGGGCGACTTCGTGACCCTGATGTTCTCGGGGATGGGGCACGACTCGAAGGCGGGAGACTTCGCCACCATCTGCTCGGGCTGCGAAATATCAGGACATGCCGAGATCGGCGAAGGCGCCTGGCTGGATCTGGGGGCCATCATGGTGCCCCACAAGAAGGTGGGCGCCCAGGCCTACGTGGCCCCCGGGAGCCTCGTCGTGAGGAACATCCGGGCGGGCACCTCGGTCACCGGCAATCCCGCCCGGGTCCTACGCGACTCAGAGCGTCAGGGGGACGGCCGGGTTGCCCCACATGCGCGCCCCGCCGGGGACATCCTGTAGGACGACGGAACCTGCGGCCAGGAAGGCGCGCTCCCCGACCGAGACCTGGTCGCCGACCGTGACGTGGCTGCCGACCTCGACCATGGAGCCCAACGTGACGCCATTCGCCAGATTGCAGTAGGAGCTGATCGTGGAGTAGCTCCCGATCCGGCAATCCACCCCCAACGTGGAGGACAGCAGGGTCACAAAATCCCCCAGGCAGGCCCCCACGGACACCACGCTATAGGGATAGGCGATGAAGCCCTCACCGACCTGGCAATCATCGCCGAGCAGGGCCTTGGGGTGGACGACGGGGACGAAACGCGCCCCCCTGGCCTTCAGCAACCGGACCACCTTCTCCTTGCCGGCCGGGGTTCCCACGGCACAGACGAAGTGATCCGTTGGCTTGGGGCAATAGTCGGCGATGGTGTCGATCACCCTGCAATCACAAGCCTTGCCGGCCAGGGCGGTGTCCCCGTCGTCGGCGATGAAGCCCAGGACATTCCACTGGGGAGCGACCCGATTCGTGTCCCGGATCCACTGCAGGACCTCCCGGGCGCAGCCGCCCGCCCCGACGATGATGATGTCCTTCACCGATGACCTCCTACGTCGACCTGGTTGGAGTGGGCCGGAATCCCTGGTCGGCCGGCCAACGACCCGCTACGACAGGAATCCTCCATCGGCGATCAGCGTCGTGCCCGTGATGAACCGGGAGGCATCGCTGAGCAGGAAGCACAACACGCTGGCGGCCTCCTCGGGTTCGCCGACCCCCAGGTACTGCTGGGCCCTGAGGGCCTCGTCGCTGCCGCCGCCGTCCAGGTACATCTGGTAGCTGTGCGTGCGGACCATGCCGAAGGCCGCAGCGTTGACGCGGATCCTCCGGTCCGAGAGTTCCTTGGCCATGGGCTTCAGGACCGAGTCGATCGCGGCCTTCGAGGCGGCGTAGGCCTCCTGGGCCTTCCCTCCCCGAAAGGCCGCCACCGACGACACGCCGACCAGGCTGGCACCCGGGTTGCTGTTCTTCTTCCGCGCGATAGCCCGGACCAACTCCACGAACGAGAAGAAGTTCACCGTCATCACGTCCCGGACGAAGTCCGGCTTGCTCATGGCCAGCGGCCGCCCGGAAGATACCCCGGCGCAGTGGACCAGACCATCCAGGGGACCCGACGTCCCGACGATCTGCTTGACCTGGTCCTCCAGGCCCCCGAGATCCGCCACATCGCAACAGTGGAGACCGTGTCCCTCTCCGTCCATCAGCGAGAGGGTCTCCTGCAGCCGCTCCCGGTTCCTGGCCAGCAGGCTGACCCGGGCGCCCAGGCGGCTGGCCAGGACGCAGGCTGCCCTGCCGATTCCGGACGAAGCGCCGGTGACCAGCACGTGTCTGGCGCTGAGGTCCATGGGATTCTTCATGAGTCCACTCCTGCAGCCCTTCCGGGGGATTCGGGAATCCCGGCGGCTGCCGGGAATCCGGCGGCCCCAGGTTCGGAGAGGGAACGCCGGGCCCGCGCGGAAGGCGGCCCCGGGGCCATCCTAGACGTGGCTGACCGCGCCATCGGTGTAGTAGTCGTCCGTGTGGATGATGGGGAACACGTCATTCGTATCGAAGTCCAGGGTGGCCACGCCCCACGACAACCCCACGCCGAAGCCGCTGGCCAGGGCGTGGATGTGCCGGTCGCGCACCCCCGCGAAGGCATCGCAGATGGTGATGGGGATGGTGGCCTGGCTGCTGTTGGCGTAGCGGTCCAGCGAGACCGGCATCTTCTCGGCCGGGATCTTCAACTTGCGTGCGATCCGCTTCATGATCCACAGGTTGGCCTGGTGCAACAGGAGACAATCGAACTCCTCGGTGCCCAGGCCGTAGTGTCCCAGGAACTCTTCGAACAACCTGGGCACGTCCGTCATCGTGAACGAGAACACGTCGGCCCCGTTGATGAAGACATCGTAGTCCGAGCGGATGTTGCCGTCGAACCACATCTCCCGCTCACGGCTGGCGTTCCGGTTCCGGAAGGCACCGGCCGGCGTGATGATCGTCTTGAACCGGCTGCCGTCGCTCTTCAGTCCGAAGCGCATCCTGGGCGCGGCGTCCGTCTTCTCGACCAGCGTGGCCGCCCCCGCACAGCCGAAGAGCAGCCGATTCCTGTCCTGGGGCGAGACGCCCTTGCAGGTCGTGTCCGCCACCAGGACCAGGGCCCTCGTGGCCGAGCTGCACTGCATCAGTGAACAGGCCGTATGCAATCCGAAGATGTAGCCCGAGCAGTTCAGGTTGACGTCGTAGACGATGCAATCCCTGCCCAACCCCAGCCGCTTGTGCAGCACGAACGAGGTGGCCGGGCCGAAGTAGTCGGGATAGGTCGAGATGAAGATGAGCACGCCGACCGTCTCGGGATCGATGCCCTTCCTGTCCAGGAGATCCTTGGCTGCCACGTAGCACAGGTCACCGGCGGTCTGCTCCTCCTCACACTCGTACCCGCCCTCGATGCCCGTCGCCTCGATGATCTTCCGGACGGTGTCCTCGCCGAACAACTCGCCATACTGGAGGTTGTCGACGCGCTTCTTGGGAACCGCGCTCGACACCCCGACGATCCTCATGTTGTCGAATTCACTGGAGATCATGCTGCATATTCCCTCTGTGGATTGGCTGAAGGCGACTACTTGGTGAAACCACCGTCGACGCGCAGGACCTGGCCATTGATGAAGGACGACCTTTCAGAAGCCAGGAACAAAGCGACCTCGGCAATCTCTTCGGGTCTGGCGTTGCGTCCCATCACACAGTTTCCCAGCAGACCGGTCTTCGCGGTGTCACCATAGATCGAGAGCATGTCCGTCTCGGTCGGCCCAGGGGCGATGGCGTTGACCCGGATCCCTTCGGTGCCCAACTCGGTCGCAAGATTCTGGGTGAAGGCGATCACGGCCGCCTTCGTCGAACCGTAGAGGCAATTCGTCTGGCTGGGGTCGGTGGCCGCAATGGAGGCCATGTTGATGATGCATCCCGACCTCTGCCGCGTCATCACCTTCAGCACCAGTTGCGTCAGCCCCATCAACGCCAGGACATTGACTTCGAAGTGTTCCCGGATGGTCCGCAGGGGAGTCATCCTGAAGAGAGCCGAGTGACAGACTCCGGCATTGTTCACCAGGATGTCGATGGGAAGCTTCTCCCGGAAGATGCCCAGGAACCCCTCCTTGAGCGCCTCTTCGGACGACAGGTCGAAGTAGACGGGCTTGATCCAGACCCCAGACTGCTCGGCCAACTCGGCACACTGCCGCTCGAAAGCCTCGTTCGGGGTGCGAGCGCAGGCCCAGACATTGCACGAGTTGGCCGCGAACAGGCGGACGATGGAGTGGCCGATTCCCCGATTGGCTCCGGTGATGATCGAATTCTTGCCCTTCAACATCTGTGGTGCTCCAACGGCCGTCAGACAGCCAGGAAATCGGTGACTCTCTGGTAGAGATCCTGTGGGGTCAGACCGCACTGCCGGATCATGTAGTCGTAATCCCCCGCTTTGGGGAAGAAGTCGTCGATGCCCACCAGCAGGTGCGGGGGCCGCACCTTCCGGGGGGCCAGAGACTCGGCCACCGCTGCGCCCAGCCCCCCGTGGGTCGTGTGTTCCTCGACGGTCACAATCAGCCTGTGCGACGCAATTCCATCCAGAGCCTCCCGGTCCAGGGGCCTGAGCGTATGCATGTCGATGACCGTGGACGACAGACCCCGGGCTTCCAGGAGAGCAGCCGCCTCCAGAGCGTTGGCCAGGATGGAACCGCAGCCGATGAAGGCGACGTCGGTGCCTTCGCGGACCTTGATGGCCTTGCCGATGGCCAAGGCGAAGTCGACGTTCTTGTGGATCATGGGAAGCGTCTGACCGCCCGTGAGCCTCAAGTAGACCGGCCCCTGCCACTCCAGGGCGGCCACGGTCGCGCAGTAGGTCTCCAGGCCGTCCGCGGGCGAAAGGATGGTTATGCCCGGTATCGACCGCATGATGGCCAGGTCTCCGAACCCGTAGTGCGTGGCACCACTCTGCGCCTGGATCAGGCCGCTGTCCATGCCGACGAGCTTGATGTTCAGACCCGAGTAACCCATCAGGATCCTGACCTGGTCGGTGCATCGGGCCGAAGCGAAGGACGCAAAGGTCGTGGCGAAGACCGGAGTGCCATCCTTGGCCAGGCCGCCCGAGACGCCGATCAGGTTCTGTTCGGCGATGCCGACGTTGACACAGAGGTCGGGAAACTGCCGCGAGATCCGGTCAAAACCCGCGGAACGCCCCAGGTCGGCGGCCACGGCGACGAAGTCCCGACCGGATTCGGCCAGGTCGTGAATCGCTTGCGCGAAGCAACCTCGCGACCCCATGCGCGAGAGGAATCTCATGTTCTTGGTACTGACTTCCAGCACTACTCCAACCCGACCTCTCTTCTTGCCTGAGCCAACTGTTCACCGGAAAGGACCCTGTGATGCCAGGTCACATCGTTCTCCATGAACGAGATTCCCTTGCCTTTGACCGTGTGGGCGACCAGGGCCCTCGGCCTCCCCGGCTCCACTGACGCGGAAAGCGCCTTGAAGACTTGGAGACAATCGTGGCCCTCCACCGAGAGGACCTGGAATCCGAAGGCGGCCAATCGCCTGTCGAGCTCCCTCCAGGACATGATGTCGTCCGTGGCTCCGTCCGCCTGGAGTCCGTTCGCATCGACCACTACGGTCAGGTTGTCCAGTCCGAACTGGGACGCCGACATGACGGCCTCCCAGACCGAGCCCTCATCGGTCTCACCGTCTCCCAGAAGCGCATAGACCCTGTAGGGAAGACTGCGACGCCTGGCGGCCAGGGCCAATCCCACGGACAGGGACAGCCCCATGCCCAGGCTGCCGCTGGTACACTCGATACCCAGGGCCTCGTTGACCACCGGATGGGCAGACAACAAGGTTCCATTCTGGTAGTAGGTCTGGAACGCCGCGTCGTCGATGATGCCGACAGCCTTCAACGCGGCGTAGAGGGCCATGCCGGCGTGCCCCTTGCTGACGACGAACCTGTCCCGATGCGACGGACCAAGGCTCCTATCCCGACAGTTCAGGACCGCACCGTACAGGACCGCCAGGATCTCGGCGCAGGACAGTGACCCTCCCCAATGGGCGTGCCCGCCGGTGAATCCTGCCGAGCGCACCATGTCCCTTCGCATGCCCGCGGCGATTGCGCGACATCTGGCGGCGATATCTTCCGGGGAATTCCCATTCACAACCACTCACTCCTCACAGCACACGATCCGTGACATCGTCCGGATCAGGTCGTAACCGTCCCAGACGAAGGACAGCCCGTTCGTCTGGCCCAGCGGCACCACCCGGTCCACGCCCCGAACCCCGGTCCGGAGGACCAGGTCCCGGACGGCCTGCAGCGGGATGCCCAGACAGGCCACCGTCTGGCACGACTTGCCCAGGACCGGCACCAGTTCGTCCAGGCTTCCGGCCAGGTATTCGAAGAAGAACCCTCCGCCCTCCTTGAAGTCCATGAGGTCTGCCGACAACCTGTCCAACTCGACCCGCACCACGTGATTGGACTCGCCCAGCCGGCGCACCCCGGGGTGCCCGGCGGCCAGACGGCACAGGGCATCCAACTTGTCGACGGCCTGGATCGGGGTCAGATCGTACTCCACCCGGGCCAGCTTCTCCAGTTCCTCCCAGAACTTCCACCGGGCCCGGTCGGTTTCCCGTCCCATCCAGACGACCAGCCGCGGCGAACTGCAGGCGTTCTGATCGTTGAAGAAGGTGTCCGTGTAGAAGTCCCGGGCGACCCTGGCCGCGTCCGCCTTCAGATACTCGTCGGCGTCCAGGATCGCCAGGGAGTGCCGGTCGGCAAAGGCCAGCTCGATGGCCCGGGGGGGCAGGCCAGCGGCCCGGATCTCCTGAATCGTCCGATTGCCTCCCCAGACCAGCCGGACGTCGCTGACCGAGGACAATCGTGCGGTCAGCTCGCGGTCGTGGGCATAGCGGACGATGCCGAGGTAGGGCGCCAGATCGGCGAAGTCCGACGACAGCAGGCCGCCCATCGCCTCGCACACCAGAGAAGTCTGCTCGAAGGGTCTGCTGGAGACGCGCACCAGGCAGGCGTTGCCCGCCAACAGGGCATAGGTGAGGGAGACCGCGAAGGCCACCGGGACGTTGGAGGGCGCGATGTGGAAGGAGACGCCCCGGCCGATGCGCTCCCCTGCATCGGGGTAACCGCCTCGCGCCTTCTCCAGCGAAGCCGGCCGGATCCAGAAGGCGTACGAGGCCAGGTCGCCGTAGGCTCTGGCCCGCGGGTCTGCCAGCAGATGCCGGGAGAGGGCCCCCAGGAACTCGACCACCCGGCCATCAAAGACCGGGAGCGCCCTGACCCCAGAGATCCCCAGGATCGTCTGGGGACCTCCGACCAGGTAGTTCAGGCCGTCAGGACCTGGCTGCATACGTATCGCTGCACCCCCTCAGTTCCGCGCGCTGGATGCGACCGAGCACCTCGAAGTACCTGCCCTTCCGCCCGCACGGGCAGTCGTCCTCCCCCAGGACGCGCCCCTCATCCTCGCTCAGCAGCGAATGGCCGGGATAGGAGCGGGGGACAATCGAGACCAGTTGCAGGAGCCCTGGTTCACCCGGATCGCAGGGTGAGAAATCCCGATGCCGCCGGGGAATGATATCGGAATAGATGCTGGCGTGCAGGTGGCCGAACCCACACTCGGCGTAGATGCTCCCGGTCTGTTCCACCATGGCGTAGTGGTCCAGGAAATGCTCAAGACCGCACAACTCCTGCAGGCGCTGCTTGAAGACGTCTCGGGTGATGGCTTGGGACTGCATCTTCTTCCAACCGCCACTCTGCAGGAGCCAGGCCTGGGACAAGTCGTAACGTTCCTCCAGGCCCAGCAACTCCTTGTAGAAGTGCTGCCACACCATGAAGGTGAAGCCGAAGACCAGGAACTTCTGGCCCTGGAATCGCCCCAGGAAATCCCGGACCGCTTCCCGGTTGAAGCTCATGTCGTCGTGCAGGGCGAAGGTCGTCTCCCGGGCCATCACGTTCAGGCCGATGATGGCCGCGCCGCGCGCGCTGAAGGCCTGCCGATTCCGCACGGTGGCCGGACAGTCGACGATGAGCATCGGCAGGCGCTGCTTGCCCACGTAGTCGCCCAGGAGGCGGACGAAGACCTTCTGCTGCAGCAGGGCATTGGCCTTGTCCAGGTAGATCCTGGAGACGGCCTGCCCCGTGGTGCCCGAGGACATCATCGTCTTGAAGACATCGGAACGGTCGATACTGAGAAGGTCCAGCGCCTTGAACATCCGGACGGGCAGGAAGGGCAGGTCCGTGGAACTGCGGACCCGAGACGGATCGTAGCCCAAGGCATCCAGGATGTTGCGATATTCCGGGCAGTGTTCCCGATGGAACCCGGTCAGTTCCAGCAGCTCGGCAGACAGCAACTCGCGCTTGGCGCGGGCGTCAAGCGAATAGGGCCCGATGGCGTGGAAGTCATCGAGCATGGACTGCCCCCCTCCGAGGCCCGGCCGCGTCAACCAAGCTCTCGCTCGATCCTCTCGGCGATCCGCTCCGCGGTCAGACCGTTCTGCTCCCACACGAAACGCTGTCCACCGGCTTGAGCCGAGAAGTCGCGGAAGCCCAGGAAGACCTGACGCGGCGAACGCTCCAGGGTGGCCTTGAATTCGGCGACCGCACCGCCCAGCCCCCCTCGGATGGAATGTTCCTCGACGGTCACAAGCAGTTCATGGCTGGCCAGGACCCGGCGCAGGGCCTCTTCGTCCAAGGGGCGCAGCGTGTGCATGTTGAGGACCGTGCAGGAGATGCCTTTCTCCTGAAGGCTCTCGGCTGCGGCCAGCGCTTCGGACACCATCAGCCCGGTGGCCACCAGGGCCACATCCGTGCCCGTGCGCAGGGTGACCGCCTTGCCGACTTCGAACGGATAGTCCTCCCTGTAGACCATCGGGGCGTTCGGGCCGCCCGAGAGGCGGATGTACATCGGGCCGTCGTGGTCGGCTGCATGGTGAGCCATCTTATAGGCCTCCAGGGCATCCGCCGGCGACAGGATGGTGATGTCGGGCAGGGCGCGCATGAAGGCGAGATCCTCGATCGCCCAGTGAGAGACACCCGAACGCGCGACCAGGACCCCTGCGGCCATGCCCACGACCTTCATGTTGCAGTGCAGATGGGACAGATGCTGCCGGATGTGCTCCAGCGAGCGGACCGCGATGAAGGCCGCGTAGGTCGTGGCGAAGACGCACCGGCCCTCCATGGCCAGCCCGGCCGCAATTCCGATCAGGTTCTGCTCGGCGATGCCCACGTTGAGGAACTTGTCGGGATGGGCGCTCTTGAACCGGTCCAGGCTGGACAGGATGGCCACGTCCGCCGTCAGGAGCCGGACGTTCTCCCTGGCTGCGCCGATTTCGGGCATGGCGATGGCGAAGAAGGTTCCTCGCTGGCCCAGCCTGGACCAGGAGCGGATCGTTGAGGGCCTAATTTCCATCGCTGCCTCCGCATTCGACCTCTTGCCGCGCCAGCCGATACTGATCTTCGGTCAGCGCGCGGTGGTGCCACTCGGGACGGTTCTCGATGAAGGACACCCCCTTGCCCTTCACGGTGTCGGCGATGACGATGTTCGGCATCCGATCCGACCGGTCACCGAAGGCTCGCAGCAGGTCCGCCACGTCGTGGCCGTTGCAGCAGGCGACGTGCCAGTCGAAGGCCCGCATCTTGGCGGAGAGGTCCCCCAGGGCCATGACCTCCTCGGTATCGCCATCGTAGGACAGATGATTGCGATCGATGATCGCCGTCAGGTTGCCCAACTTGAGGTGGGCCGCCGCCATGAAGGCTTCCCAGATGCACCCCTCGGCCAGTTCGCCATCACCCATCAGCACGTACACGTGGGTGGGCCTGTGGTCCTCGCGGGCAGCCATGGCCAGACCGATACCGACCGAGATGGCCATGCCCAGGCTGCCTCCCGAATACTCCAGGCCGACATCCAGATTCTGCGGGTAGCCTGTCAGCCGGCCTCCATCCTTCTGGAACTCGAAGATTTCCGCTCTGTGGATGAATCCGGCCTCGGCCAGGGCGGGGAAGTGGGCCAGGGTACAGTGGTTCTTGCTGGGGATGAAGCGGTCGCGGTCCGACCAGGTCGGATTCGAGGGATCGAGGCGCAGGACCTCACCGTAGAGGACGGCCAGGATCTCGATGCTGGACAGACCTCCGCCCAGGTGGGCACCGGCCTCTCGTCTGGACCAGGCCATGTCGAGGGCATCCAGCCGCATGCGCTGCGACATCTCCTGGAGTTCGCGGACCCTCTGGGGTGTGCAGTTCATGATGACCTTCCTCCGTCCACGACCAGGACGTGGCCTGTGACGTACGAAGCCATGTCCGAAGCCAGATACACCACGGCATCGGCGATCTCCCGGGGGTGAGCCATGCGCCTGAAGGGGGTGCGAGCCAGGACCTTCTCCAGTTCCTCCTCATCCCGGTAGTGCCCCATCCGGGTGTCGGTCAGACCCGGAGCCACGGCGTTGACCCGGATGTTGTAGGACGCCAGTTCCTTGGCGAGCGACCTCGTGGCCCAGATCAGGGCCGCCTTGCTGGAACCGTAGGCCAGGTAGCCCGGGTTGGCCTCGATCCCGCCCACCGAGGCCAGGTTGATGATGCTGCCGGCCTTCTGCCTCATCATCTGCTTGGAGACAAGTTGCATCACCTGCACCTGCGAGAAGAAGTTGATCTCGAAGACCTCCTTCAGCGTGCTGATCGAGGTCATGCCCAGAAGCCCCCCGTGGGCCACCCCCGCAACGTTCACCAGGACATCGACGGCCAGCTTCTCTTTCAGAACGCTCTTGAGCCCCTCCTTGACCTGGCCCTCGTCGGTCAGATCAAAGTAGACGGGCCGGAGCCACGGGCCACAGCGGGCGGCCAGACCAGCCATGTCCGCCTCGAAGGCCTGGTCGGGTTCCCGGGCGCAGGCCCAGACGTTGGCGCCATGCTCGGCCAGGGCCTCGACCACGGCCCTGCCGATTCCACGACGGGCACCCGTGACGAGGGCATTCTTCCCTTCAAGCAACACCTTGAATCCTTTCAACGGCGATCCTGGTCCCCCACCTTGGAAGTGTCCCTCACCTTGGCAGCGACAGAAGCCGGGAAGCGCGGGCTGCCAGGCGCCGCAGCCGCCTTCGACATGCCGCAGGGGCTCCCTCTCGGCCCGCGCCGGCGGCTCCCCGAGGGAATCCGCCGGAAAGCCGCCACATTAAGGGCGCGTCCCTATTCTGGAATCAGTTGACCTGCGGTGGGGCGGACCTGTAGGATGCGCCTCAGGAAGGGGCCCTTCCACACGCCGGCCGTTCTCCAACCGGCCCGCGAGCATCGCCGTGACTCCCGTCGCTCCCGTCGCTACAGGGGCACCGGGGCCAGACGGCGAAGCACGGGGGCCGAAAGCCAGGGCCACGGCGAAGCCGAATCGGGTGGCGGCGGCGACGGCCCGCACATCGAGCCGGAGGCCCTCCGGTCACCAGGAAACCCGGACCCGTCCCAGACCAGCATCGAACAAGTGATGGAAGCAGATGAGCAATCTCGATAAGTATACCGAGGCCTACGTCAGTGCCTTCTCGGTCGAGGCCGAGGCCGCCCCGACGCTCCGCTACCAGGCCATTCCGGCGTGGGATAGCGTCGGACACATGTCCTTGATCGCCGCCCTCGAAGACGCCTTCGACATCATGATGGACACCGACGACATCATCGAATTCGAATCCTTCCAGAAAGGCCTGGAGATCCTCACCAAGAACTACGCGGTGGCCTTCTGAGCGTGGCCTCCCAGGATACCGCCGTCCTGGACGACCACGGGAACGCGGTGAGCCATGCCCGGTTGGAGGAAGCCGGCAAGCGCTTGGCCCGCGCAGTCGGCGGTCGCTGCCTGGTCTTCAGCATGTGCGACAACTCGCTGGGCAGCCTGGTCGGCTACACGGGGTTCCTGGCCAACCGGATCGTGCCGGCGATGCTGCGACGGGACCTGGGCGCCGAACAGGTCGCGCAGTTGGGCCGGAGGTACGCGCCGCGCTATCTGTGGACGGACCGGGCCGACCTGGGCCGGTATCCCGACTGCACCCCCGTCTACGAGGACTTCGGCTATGCCCTGCTGCGGACCCCGTATGACGACGATCCCCCGCTGCACGAAGACCTGGCCCTGTTGCTGACCACCAGCGGCTCGACGGGCAGCCCCAAGTTCGTCCGCCAGAGCTACGCCAACCTCAAGGCGAACACCGACAGCATCGTGGAATATCTGCACCTGGATTCCACCGAGCGGGCCATCACGACGCTGCCGATGAACTACACCTACGGCCTGAGCATCCTCAACACGCACCTGGCGGTGGGGGCAACCGTGCTGCTGACCGACCGGACCCTGATGCACAAGGAGTTCTGGTCCTTCTTCAAGGAGCAGGGTGCCACCAGTTTCGGCGGCGTCCCCTACACCTACGAGATCCTCAAGAAGCTCCGGCTCTTCCGCATGGACCTGCCCAGCCTGCGCACCATGACCCAGGCCGGCGGAAGGCTCGCCCCCGAACTGCACCGGGAGTTCGCCCGCTACGCGGCGGAAACGGGGCGCAGCTTCGTCGTGATGTATGGCCAGAGCGAAGCCACCGCCCGCATGTCCTGGCTTCCCCCCGAGAAGAGCCTGGAGAAGTGCGGCAGCATCGGCATCGCCATTCCCGGTGGAAGATTCGAGCTGATCGATGGCGAGGGCCACGTCCTCGACGAGCCGGGCACGACCGGAGAACTGGTCTACTACGGAGCCAATGTGACCCTGGGATATGCCGAGAGCGGCGCCGACCTGGCCCGCGGCGACGAGCGCCGGGGGGTGCTGGTCACCGGCGACATGGCGCGGCGCGACGAGGAAGGCTACTACTACATCGTCGGCCGCAAGAACCGCTTCCTGAAGATGTTCGGCAACCGGGTGGGCCTGGACGAGGTCGAGCGCCTCCTGAAGGACCGCTTCCCCCACGCCGACTGCGCATGCGCGGGCCGGGACGACCAGTTGTACATCTTCGCCACGGCCGGCGCGCCCTTGGAGGAGATGAAGCGCTACCTGGTCGAGACCACGGGCCTGAACCACACCTCGGTGCAGACCTGCCAGGTCCCCCGGATTCCCAAGAACGAGGCGGGGAAGACACTATACGGGGAGTTCGAGAATCACTATCGGTGATCGGGCAGGGCGCCTGTCCCTCTGGGACGCCTGGCCCGGCCCCCGCGAGGCGGAGCGAGTAGAATGGAGTGTTCAACCCGGGACTTTGGCGAGTGCCGCCTGGCCGACATCTGCGCCACCGGCGTCGAGGACTGGGATCTGGGCGAGGCGACCCACGTCCGGGTCAGCCTGCCCGCCACGGTCCGCAACCAGGTGGAGATGCAGGCCCGGGGATACCTGCTGGCCGACCGCACACTGGGGGCCTCGGTCCCGTTGAAGCGTCCCAAGGTGGACTTTGCGGCCCTGCGCAGGCTGCCCGCCCAGCGCTCGGACGGCCACGCCCGGGAGATCCTCCAGATCGCCAGGGCGGGCTTCCCTGAGGACCGGCGCTTCCACCTGGCGCCGCTGTGCGACGATCCCCAGCTCTTCGAGAGGATCCTCCAGGACTTCCTCGGGAACCTCCGGCAACCCCTGGTCTGCCAGGTCGGCGACGAGGTCGCCGGGTTCCTGGCGCTGACCGGCCTGGAGGAGAAGAAGCCCTTCGTCCACCTGGCGGCCACTGCGGACAGGTACCGAAGAGCCGGAGCCGCGCTGTCGCTGTACGCATCGGCGGCCCTGCTCTGCCAGCAGGCCGGCTGCGCCTCGCTGGCTGGCCGGATCTCCACGACCAACATGCCGGCCCTCAACCTGTGGACCTCGCTGGGGGCGTCCTTCTCGGAACCCGTCGACCTCTTCCTGCGCAGGGCACGGCCATGAACGTCGAACTTGAAGGCCTCGCAGAACTCGACCCCTTCGGTGTGCCGGCGGCCGAGAAGGAGGCCCTCCTGCGGCACCGCCTGGCGGCCCTGACCGCCCACCACCACCAGAACTGCCCGCAGTACCGCAGGATCCTGGACGTGCTGGGCATTGACCCCAGGGTCGAGCGGAAAGTATCTGACATCCCATCGCTTCCGGTTCGCCTCTTCAAGGAATACGAACTGCTGAGCTGCGACCGCAGCGAAGTGGCAAAGACCATGACCTCCTCCGGGACCTCCGGCCAGGCCGTCTCGAAGATCTTCCTGGACAAGCGCAACGTCCGGGACCAGACGCGGGTGCTCACCCAGATCCTCTCCTCCTTCATCGGCCGCCAGCGCCTGCCCCTGGTCCTGCTGGACACCGAGATGGTCAAGACCGACCGCTCGATGTTCTCGGCCCGCGGCGCAGGGATCATCGGGTTCACGATGTTCGGGCGCCCCACCATGTACGCCCTGGGTCGCGACATGGAGATGGACCTGGCCGGGGTCCGGGAGTTCCTGCACAGCCAGAAGGGTTCCACGATCCTCCTCTTCGGCTATACCTACATCCTCTGGGAGCACGTGGTGGAACCCCTGCGCCGGGCGGGTGCCTGCCTGGGCATCGAGGATGGGATCCTCTTCCACATCGGGGGGTGGAAGAAGCTCAAGGACCGGCAGGTCGATGTGGCCGCCTACAACGCGGCCCTCCGGCAGGTCCTGGGAAACCTTCGCATCTACAACTACTACGGCATGGCCGAGCAACTGGGCTCGGTCTTCGTCGAGTGCGAGCACGGCCACATGCACTGCTCGATCTACTCGGACGTGATCGTGCGCCGGCCGGAGGACCTGGCCCCCTTGCCGGTGGGCCAGAAGGGCCTTCTGGAACTGGTCTCGCTGTTGCCCACCAGCTACCCGGGACACGCCCTGTTGACCGAGGACGAGGGCACGATCCTGGGCCAGGACGATTGCCCCTGTGGCAGGCTGGGCCGCTACTTCAAGATTCACGGCCGGATGAAGGGCGCCGAGATCCGGGGGTGCAGCGATACCTATGAACGACGTTAGATACCTGGTGGGCCAGGAGGACCTGTGCGCCGAGCCGATGCGGGCCTGGTCGGACGAAGCCTGCGCCTTCCTGAACAGCCTCTCGACCGCCCTGCGCACGGAGGGGAGGAACCATCCGGATGTGGCAGCCTTCGCCTTCTGGTGCAGGAAGAGCAACCTGCGGAAGCTGAAGTCGGCCCGGACCGACCTGGAGATCCTGCTGGGGCGGGGCCTGGCGTTCCACATCGCCCCCTCGAACATCCCGATCAACTTCGCCTTCTCGTTCGCCTTCTCGCTGCTGGCGGGGAACGCCAACCTGGTGCGCGTGCCCTCCAGGCCCTTCCCCCAGACCGAGGTGGTCTGCCAGACCCTGGCCAGGGTCCTGCCGGACTTCCCCGAGGTGGCCCGGCGCACCGCCCTGGTCACCTACCCGGTGGACCCGGAGGTGACAGCAGCCTTCTCCCTGCGCGCCGACGTGCGCCTGATCTGGGGAGGGGACCGGACGATCGCCGCGGTGCGCAGCCTGTCCACCCGACCGCGCTGCGTGGACCTGTGCTTCGCCGACCGCTACTCGCTGGCGATTCTCGACGCCCGGGCCGTCCGGGCCGCCAACGAGGCCGAGCTGGCGCGGCTGGCCGAGTCCTTCTACCGGGACACCTGGCTGGTGGACCAGAACGCCTGCTCCTCACCCCAACTCATGCTGTGGATCCACGATGACCCCACCGCCCGGGAGCGGTTCTGGAACGCGGTCCACGCCCTGGCCCGGCTGAAGTACGCCCTGCAGCCGGCGGTGGCGGTTTCCAAGTACACCCAGGTCTTCCAGGACCTCCTGGATACCGACCTCGTCGAACGGGTCACGCGCCCCGACAACCTCCTGTGCCGCCTCGAGCTGCGGGCCCTGACACCGCAGTGCGAACGCCTGCGGGGATTCGGAGGTTACTTCTTCGAGTATGCCCTGCAGGACCTGGGCGAACTCTGCGGTGTCGTCTCGGCCCGCTACCAGACCCTCACCACCTACGGCCTGGACCGGGCCGAGCTGAGACGCCTCGTCGTCGAGAGGCACCTGCCCGGCATCGACCGCATCGTCCCTATCGGCTCGGCCCTGGACATCGGTCCCTATTGGGATGGCTGGGACCTGGTCGGCATGATGGCCCGGCGGGTGGAGTTGGTGTAGGCCGTCAGCGGTGCGCAGGACGAGCGGTCAGGTCCCTTCCATCGGCATGGCGTACAGCACGGTCTCGACCAGGGAGTCGGAATGGTGCCTGAGGTGCATCCTGTAGCCGCCGTGAAGGCTCTTGATGAAAAGGGGGATCTCCACGATGTCGCTCTGCCGGTGGTAGACGCAGATGGCCAGTTTCGGCAGGCACCGGCGGATCGTCCGGGCGGCCCCCTGGAGGGCGCGCAACTCGCTGCCCTCGATGTCCATCTTGAGGAAGGTCAGGCGGTCGGGGCGGCCACCGAACACGCTGTCGATACTGGTGGCCTCGATCTCCACCGTGCCCCCGGCGCCGGCTTCGACCACGGCAGACGAGACGTCCTTCCCTGAACAGAAGTGCAGGACCGCATCGCGATCCCAGACGCCCTTCTCCACGACCACCAGTCGCTCCGGGCCGGCCAGGGCCCGCAGCTTCGCGATATTGACCGGGTCGGGCTCGAAGGCGTAGATTCTCCTGACCTTGCCGCCGGTATGGTCCAGGAATTCCCTGACGGTGTCCCCGTCATAGGCGCCGCAATCAGCGAAGACCTCCTCCCCACCCAGGGCCAGAAGGTTGAAGTCGTATCCCCCCGGCGTGCGGTTCCTCAGCCGGGCCAGGCCGCTGAACTCACCCGCCGTGCGGCAGTTGACCATCTCGACGAGGATGTCCCTCGACAAGTCGTCTGCGAGCATCCCGTAGACTTCCTCGAGGCGCCTGTAGTTCTCAAGGTAGTACCCGAAGTCTGCCCGGCCGAACTCGAACGTCTCGTCGATGTAGTAGTATCTGACCGCTGCCTCCTCCCCGTCCGCCTGGCCCTCCACGAGTTCCCGGGCCCTCTGGTGGTCCTGGAAGGCGATCAGCGCGTTGACCTTCAGCCCTTCGGCCTGGAGTCGCCCGAAGGTGGTCACCCTCTTGCCCAGGTAGGTCTGGGCTTGACCGAGGTAGTACTCCTCATCCACACAGTACGCCGATATCTCGACTCCGAATCTCTCCATCAGGAGAGTGAGGCGTCGGGCGTACCAGCCCGCGCCCCACAGCACCAGGGGCCTGTCGGCCTCCAGGAACTCCCGGATCATCTTGAGACGAACGTCCTTTCGATACCGCAGCCGCTGGATCAGCACGTCAACCGGCCTCCCTCTCCATCCACCTTCAGTCTTCGGGTCCCGGGCCCGCGCCGAAGACGCGGACTCCACATCCTCCGCATCCGCTGCGTGCGGGCCGATCCTGGTCCGCACCACCCTCCAAGAGCCCCCAGGCCCCTCCGCACGACAACAGCCCCCAACCCGGGCAGCCCCCACGAAGAGACCGACGAGCCCTGCCTGGAAGGCCACCTCCCGGCGCCAGGCTCCCGGCTCGATTCACATCTGCTCCCAGAACCGGAAGCTGTTCAACTGGAACGGTCCGAAGTGGCCGGGGTGGACCGTGACCGTCCCGGGCAGGGAGCGCAGCCACGGCAGGGTCTCTTCGCGGAAGACCCGCCGGCTGCCCCCCGGGAACCGGAGGATCGTGGGGAACTCGCCGGTCAGGCTGTCACCCGAGAGGAGGATCCCGCCATCCACCAGCACGCACTGGCTCCCCGGGGAATGGCCCGGGGTCTGCCTCAGGAGCAGCCGGTGCCCCTGCCACCCGAACTCCCACTGCCCCTCGAAGGTCAGGTCCGCAGTGGCTCGGTAGTCCATCGAGAGGTCCGGCGGAAGGTCGGCCGCGCAACCGCGCAACTGGCACAGCGACTCCCAGTAACGGGACATGTTGGTCCGGGGGTCGCCCACTCGGTCGGCGCAGGCCCGACTGCAGACCACCGGACACCCGTAGAGCTCGCGAACCCGATTGCTGCCGCTGATATGGTCGTAATGCTCGTGGGTCAGGATCGCGTAGTCCAGGGATGCCGCATGGCTGCGCAGGAAGGCGATACCGTCCCGGCCGCCGTAGGGGTCGACGACGATGGCCCGCTCTCCCTCGCGGAGGAGGTACATCCTGGATCCGAAGAGTGGTGTCGTGAAATCCAGGATGTTCATGGCATGCCCGATGCTGTCTCCCCGTCCGGGATCGGCACTCCACCGCGAGGCCCCCTGCCCTCCCCCTGAAGGGTCCTGACCAGATAGGTCAGGCACTCGAACCTCAGCAGCCAAGCCCCTCCCAGGTAGACCGAGACCCCCAGGAGAAGCTGAACCACCAGCGTGGCCCACGCATTCCAGGAGAGGAGCGTGACGCTCCAGGTGACCCCCCCCATGATCAGGGCCAGCGACAGGGAGGGAAACACGTCCCTCCACTGTTGCCAGGGCGAGTAGCCCACCAGTCTCCAGGTGGGCCAGGCGTTGATGACGGTGCAGATCGCCGAGAAGACGGCGCCGCTGGCGACCAGGGCATACACTCCGAAGGGCAGGCTGGCCAGGAAGATGGCCACGCCGACGACCTTCTTGAGAATCTCCTGCCTCAGGAACAGGTCGCTCCGACCCAGGGCATTGATGGCCTGGATATTCGAGGTTTGCAGCGGGAACAGCGCATATCCCAGACAACAGATCTGCATGAACGCGACGCAACCCGACCATTTCTCCGTCAGCAGAATCCCCACCACGGGCTCGGACACGGCTGCCAGTCCGAGCATGGCGGGGAAGACCACGAAACAACTGGAGACCAGACTTCTCCTGAGGATGCCTCGGACCATCGCCCGGTCATCCTGACAGGCGGAAAGGGCGGGCAGCATGACCGAGGAGACCGTCGCGTCGAGGCTTGTCGAAACCAATTGCGGCAGGCTGTCCCCGCGGTTGTAGTAGCCGAGGACGTCCTTGGTGAAGATCTTGCCGATGAACAGGGTCCGAAGGCTGCTGTAGACGGCCTCCAGCAGACAGGCACAGGTGAGTTTCCAACCGAAGGCAAAGAGCGTCCCGATCCGATTCCAGGAGAAGACCGGGATCGGCCGCCAAGCTATCATGCCCCACAGCAGGATGGTCATCACCAGGGCTCCGGCCAGTTGGGAAAAGACCAGGGACCACACACCCAGACCCGCCCACGCCAGGGTGATGCCCACGATCCCGGAGGCGACCGCCCCACCGGCGTTGGCATGGAACCCCTTCTGGAATTGCATGTTCCTGGTCAGGACTGCCGTGGGGGCGCTGCGGAAGGCACTGACGACGAGGATCAGGGCCTGGCACCTGAGCACCCCGAGCAATCGGGGTTCGTCGTAGAAGTCTGCAAACAGGGGACTGGTGATGAACAGGATGCCGTAGATCAGGACCGACAGGCCCAGGCTCAGATAGAAGACCGAGGACAGGTCGGTGTCGTCAACCTCCTTCTTCTGGACCAGGGAGGTCGAGAAACTGCCGGTCAGAAGGACGTCCGAAATCAACAGGACGACACCGACCAGGGCCACGATCGCATAATCGCCGGGGAAGAGCATCCTGGCCATGACGATCTGGACAGCGAAACCGAGCCCCTGGACACCGAACCGTTCGGCCAGTTTCCAGAGGACTCCGGACACCACCTTGGACTTGAGTGTTTCCAGGTCCATCCGAGGCTCTATCGTTCCGGGGTTCGCGGCCCCCCGGACCTCTCTTGAGGATAGGGCCCCAGCACACCGCGCCGGAAGTCCAGGATTCCGCGCAGGATCATGCGCAATTTCAGGCACTTCTGGGGTTCATGCAGGATGATCTTGACGACCTCCCTGGCCAACTGCCCGAGTTCGAAGGCCAGGTATTCCGGATGGTCGGCGCGGTATCGAGCCCCGACGACCAACCTGTTTCGCGCCATGTAGTAGCGGCGCACGGCGGAGTGGTTCGTCGAGAAGCAGGGAAAGGGAAAGCGGTGCCTGCGAACCCGGCCCACGCGATGGTGCAGCACGGCCTGGCCGGCCTCCACCACCCGGTATCCAGCGCGCCGCAGTTTCAGGCAGAACTCGTTATCCACCTGGTCGATGAAGAGTTCCTCCATGAAACCGCCCACATCCTGGAAGGCGTCCCCCCGCAGCAGGTTCCCGGAGGTCATGGCCTGGGGAACATCCCTGCAGCCTCCCCCGACGGGCTTGTGCAGGCCTCCGACCTGCTGATGGACGGGCGACACCAGGGCGATGGCCGGATCCGAGTCCATGCATGCGCCCAGGGCCTGCACCAGACCGGGGGGCGCCGTGCTGTCCTGGTCCATCGTCAGGACCCGGGGATAGCCCTCGGCCAGGGCGGCACGGACCCCGATGTTCAAGCCCGTGGCGATACCCAGGTTGGCCCCGTTCGGCAGGTAGGTCACATGCCGGAACGCGCCCAGCGCCGCTTCCAGCCCCTCCTCGGGGCACTCGGTGTTGTCCACGACGTAGACATGGTCTACCTGGTCGGCGTAGCAGGCCAGGTTCTGCAAGACCGCAGCGTCGGGATGGTAGAGCACCACAACCGCTGCGGTCAGGTGCTGATGCCCTCCTGCACCCGCAGATCCATGCTCTGAGGCCACCGGTGCCTGACCGCAGCCAGCAGGCGACTCGAGGCCTACATCCATTCCGATCTATCCTTCTTGGATGCTTCCCACCGGTAACGGCGAGGGTGGGTCGGGTCACAATAGCGACAGGCCGCGAAGGGCTGGGCCAGGTTCTCCACCAGTTGCGCGCCATCCGTCGAATAGATGTTCCATCCCTCCTGGACATCTATGTTCTCACCAAAATACTGGTTGTAGTAATACCGGTAGCACGCCGGGCAACTATACATCCGAGAATTCCACAGATTGGCGCAGACGTTGCTCGTGCAGTTCCTGTGGACTTCTTCTATATCCGAATCTCCCTTCGGATTCGCCGCGTACACGAACTCCTGGATGGGAAAGGCGTGCCCCAATCGCCCCCTGCTCTGCTCGATCCTGTCGATTTCACGGTGGTATTTCTGGCCGGGCAGGGGATACCTGGAGACATCGAGCCGGACCCTGTTCCTTCTCAGGCACTCCCAGAAGTCTTCCTTCATGCTTCCCAAGAGCACGCCGTTGGTCACAACGAGGATTTCAGACTTCGGAAACGCTTGCCTGGCGGCAGAAATGAACCTGCCCAGGTCGGGGTGAAGCAGAGGTTCGCCCCCCATCAGCCGAATCCGACCGATGAAGATCTTCCGGGCGAGTTCTGTGACATCTCTTTCAAACTGTTCGACGTCGGCGAAGGTCTCGGGCGCCAGGGGGCAGCAATGGCCGCAACCTTTGCATGCCAGGTTGCAGTGGTCACACAGGTGCGTCTCCATGTACGGGAGGTAGGGCTTCCCATGCTTGACCTTCCGC
Organism: uncultured Burkholderiales bacterium; assembly: GCA_964595195.1. Taxonomy (GTDB): domain Bacteria; phylum Vulcanimicrobiota; class Xenobia; order Xenobiales; family Xenobiaceae; genus CAZQPM01. Next base: position 31,373 of record CAZQPM010000005.1, read on the forward strand.
CCGTAATCAGGGACCGCCCGAGGCGGCTTGTCCGTATACTTGCGCACGAAGAGGAGTCTGAACCTGCGTAGTAGAGACATGGCGCTGCTGCATACCTCGGCCCCGGTGGCGGTTGCGGGTCAACCGCGGATCGCCTGCATGGCGCTGATTTCTGGCGATTCGCGGCTCATTCCTCCCCGACGGTGCCCCTGCGATGGCGCCTGTCAGCTCCTGG
>CAZQPM010000006.1:0-30728 GCA_964595195.1 uncultured Burkholderiales bacterium
CTTCTCCTGGACGCGGGCCTTCTTGCCGACGCGGCCGCGCAGGTAGAACAAGCGGGCCCGGCGGACCTCACCGCGACGCAGCACCTCGACGCGGTCCAGGCGCGGGCTGTGCACCAACAGGGTGCGCTCGACGCCTACGCCGTCGGAAATCTTGCGCAGGGTGAAGGTCTCCTTCAGGCCGGTGTTGCCACGCTTGATGCAGACACCGACGAAGGCCTGCAGGCGCTCCTTGCCTCCCTCGATGACCTTCAGCCAGGCCTTGACGGTGTCGCCCGGACCGAAGTCGGGGATCTCCCGGGTGATCTGCTCGCGCTCGATGGTCTGGATCAGATCCATGGCGGATCTCCTTCTCTGTATACCAAATCTGCTGGGCCGTTCGGGAGTCTGCCCTGGGGGCTTTCGATACAGGGTTCAGGCCCGGACCACGAGGGGGGCCCTCCCACAGGCGCCTTCCTGCTTGAGGCAGGACGCGTGCGATTATAACAGACGCCCAGGGTCACTGCAAGGCTTTTCGAGCCGCCGGGTGCAATCTGAGAGGAACCCGGCCTCCCTCAGGACCTTCGATTCCTCGGTGGTCAGTGGATGGTGGGTCAACATGTCCGGTCGCCTTCGGGCGGTGTTCAGCAGGGCCTGATGCTGACGCCAGGCCTCGATGCGCCCGTGGTGCCCCGAGAGCAGCACCTCGGGCACCGAGCGCCCCTCGAAGACCGCGGGCCTGGAATAGTGGGGGTGATCCAGCAGTCCCGTGCTGAAGGACTCACGGGTGACCGACTCGGCATCGATGACCCCTGGTTGCAGGCGGATCAGGGCGTCGGACAGCACCATGGCGGGCAGTTCGCCTCCCGAGAGGACGTAGTCGCCGATGGAGACCTCCTGGTCGATCATGGTCTCGCGGATGCGCTCGTCGATCCCCTCGTAGTGACCGCACAACAGGACCAGGCGGGGGAGGGCCGCCAGTTCCTCGGCCAGGGCTTGCGTCAGTGTCTGGCCCTGAGGGGTCATGTAGATGACCCTGGCCGGCGTCGGGTCCGCGGCCAGGACGGCCCGCAGGGCTGCAGCCAGGGGCTCAGCCTGCATGACCATGCCCGGGCCCCCGCCGAAGGGAACATCGTCGATCTGACGATGGCGCCCCCGGCCCCAGGACCTGAGGTTGTGCAGCTCGACGCGGACCCGGCCCGAGGTCTGGGCCCGGGCGGGAATGCTGGCGAACAGCGGGGCGAAGACTTCGGGGAACAGGGTCAGGATGTCCAGGCGCATTCAGTCCTCGAAGAGGGGAGGCCGCACGACCATCACACCGGTTTCCAGGTTCACCGATCGGACGTATTCGGCCACTGCCGGGATCAGCAGCTCCGAGTCGCCGCCCCGCACGGTGTACAGATCGTGGCCCGGGGTGGGCAGGACCTCGGTCAGTTGCCCCAGCACGTTGCCGGCCTCGTCGCGGACCTCCAGGCCCTCCAGTTGGAAGTGCCAGAATTCCCCGGGCTCCAACTCGACCAGTTGGTCCTCGGGGACCGACACCAGCCAACCCCGATACCGGGCGGCGGTCTCCGGATCGTCGACCCCGGCGAGCTTCAGCAGGAGGACCTTGGTGTGGTAGCGCACGCCCTCCACAGCCAGGTTCCGGGCCGGGCCGTGGGGTGGGACCAACCAGACCTCGTCGGTGTCCTCGAAGCGCTCGGGAAAATCCGTCAGGACCTGGAGGCGCAACTCACCTCGCAGGCCGTGGGGCCGCAGGACCCTGCCGATGGCGACCAGGTCCTCTGGATCCGGAACGGGGGCCGTCAAGGGGCGGGGGCGGTCCCCGCCGCGCGGATGGCCACGACCTTCCAGTCCTTCAGGACGACCTCGGCTTCGGACATGCGGGCCAGGAAGTCGTCACCCGGAGCCAGGGTCACAGGACCTTCGTAGACGCGGTAGGGGAGTTCCGCGCCGTCGGGGACGGCCTCCACCTCCTTGATATGCCACTCGATCTCGCCGCGGCGCCGCATCAGACGCGCCCTTTCGGTGTCGATCTGCTGCTGGATCAAGTCGGCCTGGCGAGGATCGCTGACCCTCTGGCGGGCCACTTCGGGAGCACCCGAACTCTCCAGGCGCTCCAGGTTCTCTTCCAGGCTGGCGATCTGGGCTTGGGCTTCGGCGATGAAGCGTTGACGGAAAGCCGGGGTCATGATGACGATGATGCGCACCGGCCGACTGAGAACCACGCTGTCCATGCGAATCCTCCCGGGCCCGGGAAACCGGGCTTCCAAGATCTGGAGGCCGGCATTCCCCGTCAGGGGCTTGCCGGCCTCCAGTCTGAGGCTAGATGATCTCCACCATCACCCGCTTGCCGTCCCTCAGGCCGGCAGCTTTCACAAGGGTGCGGATCGCTTGCGCCGTCTTGCCCTGGCGGCCGATGACCTTGCCCATATCCTCGGGGGCCACCCGCAACTCCAGGATGATCGAGCGCTCCCCTTCAACCTCGCGGACCTCCACCTGTTCGGGCAGGTCCACCAGTTGTCGGGCCAGGTATTCCAGCAAGTCCTTCACGGCCCAACCTCCTCATGGGTCGAAGCCTGCCTCGAAATCGAGACAGATCCTGCGGCCTCCCTCTTGAAGAGAGTCCGGCTTGAATGCCGGGCCGTCAGGACTGAGCGGCTTCGGCGGCTTCGGCCTTGGGCGGCTTGGGTGCCGGGTAGACCATGTCCTTGCCGGTGAACTTCTTCCAGATTCCCGTGGAGACCAGCAGGACCTGGACGGACTCGGTCGGCTGGGCACCCTTGCCCAGCCAGTCCAGGACGCGCTCTTCCTTGAACATGACGGTCGGGGGCTCGGTCCTCGGGTTGTAGTGCCCGAGAATCTCGATGAACCGGCCATCCCTGGGGCTGCGGGCGTCCGCCGCGACGAGGCGGTAACTGGCCTGCTTCTTGCGTCCTACCCGACGGAATCTCAACCGAACCATGGTTTTCTACCTCCTGGGACTGTGTATGGTGTTCGTGGTAACTCGCTCGCCCCGCCTGGAACTCAGAAGGGCAGGCGGAACGGAAGTCTCTTGCCGCGCTTGCGGCCCATGTCTCCAAGACCCTTCCTCATCTTGCGCATCATCTCATACTGCTTGAGCAGTCGGTTGATGTCGGCCACGTCGTTGCCGGAGCCACGGGCCACGCGGCGCTTCCTCGAGGCGTTCAGCACGTCCGGGTCCCGCCTCTCGGCTGGCGTCATGGACTGGATGATGGCCTCAACCCTCTTGATCTGGGATTCGTCAACCTGCATGTCCTTGATGTGGGCCCCGAGACCGGGGATCATCTTGAGGATGTCCTGCAGGGGACCCATCTTGCGGATCTGCTGCATCTGGTCCAGCAGGTCGGAAAGGTCGAATCGGGAGGCCCGCAGCTTCTGCTCGAGCTCCGCGGCCTTCTCCTCGTCCATGACCTGCTCGGCCTTCTCGATCAGGCTGAGCACGTCGCCCATCCCGAGAATCCGGCCGGCCATCCGATCGGGATGGAACGGTTCCAGGGCCGACAGCTTCTCGCCGACGCCGACGAACTTCAACGGGGCCCCGGTCACGTGGCGGACGGACAGGGCCGCACCTCCGCGAGCGTCTCCGTCCAGCTTGGTCATCACCACGCCGGTCAGGCCCAGGGCCTGGTGGAAGTCGCGGGCGATGTTCACGGCGTCCTGACCCGTCATCGCGTCGACCACCAGCAGGATCTCGTCCGGCTTGACCTCCGCCTTCTGGCGGCACAACTCGGCCATCAACTCCTGGTCGATGTGCAGGCGGCCGGCGGTGTCGATCAGGACCACGTCGCGGCCGCTGTTCCGCGCCTGGTTGATGGCCTGCCGGGAGATCTCGACGGGATCCTGGTCGGCGCCCAACTGGAAGACGGGAACGTCGATCTGCTTGCCGAGGACCTCCAACTGCTGGATGGCGGCAGGGCGGTAGACGTCGGTGGCCACCAGCATGGGGTGGCGACCGGCTCCTTTGAGGTAGACGGCGAGCTTCGCGGAACTGGTGGTCTTTCCGGCGCCGTGCAGGCCGCACATCATGATGACCGTGGGGGGTTTGGAGGAGAAGGAGAGGCGGGCCGCTTCGCCACCCATCAGTTCGACCAGGCCGTCGCGGACGTACTTCACGACCTGCTGGCCGGGGGTCATGCTCTTGAAGAGCTCTTCCCCCAGGGCGCGCTCCTTGATCCGGCCCACGAAGTCCTTGACGACGGGCAGACTGACATCAGCCTCCAGAAGGGCGCGGCGCACCTCCCGCAGGGCTTCGTTGACGTCTTCCTCCGACAGTCTTCCGCGCCCCCGGAGCTTCTTGAACACGGCTCCGAGGCGCTCGGAAAGGGACTCGAACATGCTGACTGGCCTCTCAGGGCTCCATGGGGTAGCAGGACCCACCCCGCAGAATACCACAGCAGTATAGGCGGCACCCCCCGCAGCGTCAAGAGAGTCGGCGCACGAAACAGCCATATTTCGGGGCTCGCACAGCACTGACGGGGCACCGGGGGAGAGACCACCGGAAAGGGCCGCGGTGGTCAGAAAGATATTCGCCCGCGGCCGCGAAGGCCCGGCTTCCGATTCAGGCGACCGGCCATCCGGCCCGGGCCCGTGAACCGGCCTTCTCCGCTGGGGCCGAGGGGTCCTGAAGCGCGCGGGAACGGCTCGGGAGGCCCGGCGGCTTCAGGGGCGCCTGGCAGCTGAGGTTTGATGATGTACAAGGAAATCTTGATTTCCCTCGATGAACGCGAGGGACGGGCCGTCGTCCTTGAAGACGGGCAGTTGATGGAAATCCTGATCGCCCGCGAGGAGCGACAGGTCGGCAGCATCTACAAGGGTCGGGTCTCCAACGTGCTTCCGGGAATGAACGCAGCCTTCGTGGACATCGGCCTGGAACGCAACGGGTTCCTGTGCGCGGACGACGCGGCCGCCCATCTGGGGGACGAGGTCAACGAGAGCCTGCGCCAGATGTCGATCGCCGACATCCTGAAGGTCAACCAGGAGACCCTGGTCCAGGTGGTCAAGGAGGCCGTGGGCACCAAGGGGGCCCGGATCACCACCTACGTCACCCTTCCCGGGCGCTACCTGGTGTTGCTGCCTTCCGCTCAGTACATCGGGGTCTCGCGGCGCATCCAGGAGGAAGAGGAGCGCAGCCGCCTGAGGACCTGCGCCGAACAGATCCGCCCCGAAGGGATGGGGGTCATCATCCGCACCGCCGCTGCAGGACGCTCCTTGGAGGACCTGCAGCGAGACCTCGACTACCTGGTCAAGGTCTGGAGCAAGGTGCAGCAGGCTGCCCGCAAGCGTCGGGCCCCCGCCCTGATCCATCAGGAACTGGCCCTGGTCGACAAGGTTCTTCGGGATCTCTTCACCCTGGACGTGGACCGCCTGATCGTCGACAACCCCGTCGAGTACGCCAAGATGCGGGACAAGTTGGAGATCTCGGCTCCCGGCCTGCTGGATCGGATGCACCTCTACACGGATCGCCGCCCCCTCTTCGAACTGCACGGCGTCGAGAGCGAGGTCGAGAAGGCCCTGAACCGCAAGGTCTGGCTGGAGTCCGGTGGCTACCTGATCATCGACCGGACCGAGGCGCTCTGGGTCATCGACGTCAACACCGGCAAGTACATCGGGAAGACCAGCCTGGCCGACACCATCCTGCGCACGAACCTGGAGGCATGTCGCGAGATCTGCCGTCAGCTCCGGCTTCGCGATATGGCGGGAATCGTCATCATCGACTTCATCGACATGGACACCGCCTCCGACCAGAGGAAGATCCTGGAGACCCTGGGCGATGAACTGAAGAAGGACCGCACCAGGACGCACCTGGTGGGGATGACCGAGCTGGGCTTGGTCCAGTTGACCAGGAAGCGCGAGGGCAAGGACCTCGATGCCGTGATGCGCGAGCCGTGTGCGGTCTGCTCCGGTCGCGGCCGCCTGCTGTCGCCGCAGTCCCTGGCCTTCCGCGTCCGGCGCGAACTGCTCAAGCAGGCCCTGGACTCGCGCCATGAGGTCCTGCTGGCGCGCCTGCATCCCCGTGCCGCCGTCGAACTGGTGGGGCTCGAGGGAGAGGAGATCGAGGCCCTGGAGCGGGAAACCGGGCGCACGATCCTGGTCCAGGTCGAGGCCGACAGTCACCCCGAGCAGGTCGAGGTGCAGGGCGGGGCCCGGGCGACCATGGAGGCCCGGGTCACGCGGCTGGCCCCCGGACACCAGGCCCGGGTCCACCTGGAGGAGACCTTCGGGGCCAACACGCAGAGCGCACTGGCCGTGATCGAAGGGAATCTGGTCGAGGTCCTGGCGGGAGGTGACCGCCTGGGCAAGCAGGTCCAGGTGCGCATCGTCCGCAGCGGCAACGCCTGGAGCCAGGCCGAGATCCTCCGATCGGGCGGGTGAAGGCTTCGATATGACGAACGAGACGAAGGAGACGAATCGACGCTTCTTGAATCCCGCCTTGGTTTCGGGCTCCCTGGCGGGGCGGAAGAATAGTCCCAGGCAGGGTACGGGCAGACACCGAGGACATCGCACGGTCGAGACTCTGCCCGGGGCCCGCGACGGTGAGGTATCGGGAACTTGAAGCTGACCTTCTGGGGTGTTCGTGGCTCCTACCCGGTGGCGCGTCCCCACGCCCGGCGGTTCGGTGGCAATACGCCCTGCGTCCAGGTGGAGGCCGACGGCCAGAACCTGGTCATCGATGCCGGCACAGGCATCCGTCGCCTGGGACAGCACCTGGTCCGCCAGGGGGTCGCCTCACCGATGACGCTGCTGATAAGTCATCCCCACTGGGACCACATCCAGGGTTTCCCCTACTTTGAACCGGCCTATCGCCCCGAGGCGGAGATCGCGATCTACTCTGTCTTCCGTCCCGAGAACAAACTGGAGACGCTGCTCTCGGGCCAGCAGCATCTGGCCTTCTTTCCGACCGCGCTGGAGCAACTGCCCTCGCAGGTTCGCTTCCTGGAACTGGAGGAGGGTCAGGTCGTCGAGAGCTCCGGCTTCCAGGTCAGCACCCGCCGGCTGAACCATCCCGGGATCACCAGCGGCTACCGCCTGGAGCGCGACGGATTGGTGCTGGCCTACATCTGCGACGTGGCTCCCTCCAGGGACATGCTGCTGGGGGACCGCTGCCCTGGGATGTCGGAACAGGCCTGCCTTCGCCACTTCTTCGAGAATCAGATCCGCCTGGCCGAGGGCGCCGACGTGGTGCTCTACGACACGTTCTTCACCCCTGCGGAGTACGCCGAGCGCCGGCATTGGGGGCACTCCACCCTGGAGGACGGCCTGGAGGTCTGCCGCCTGGCCCGGGCCCGCAACCTGTTCATGTTCCACCACAATCCAGAGCGCGACGACGAGGATCTCGCCCGCCTCTTCCAGGATGCGGTCCAGCAGGGCGAAGCCCTGGGTATCGAAGTCCAGGTGGCCAGCGAGGGACAGGGTTGGTCCATCGGGAAGGGCGGGATCACACCGTGCGGGTAGTCTTCTGGGGGGTGCGCGGTTCGATTCCCACCCCGGACGTGGCCCAGGCCCGCTATGGAGGCAACACGCCCTGCGTCCAGGTGACCTGTTCCCAGAACACCCAGATCAGCCTGGACGGTGGCATGGGATTCCGCTGGATGACGGAAGGGTTGATGCAGGGGCAGGATGGACGCGCCGGCGAACACCTGCACCTTCTGTTGACCCACTGCCATTGGGACCACATCCAGGGGATTCCCTTCAGCCCCTTCATGTATGTCAGGAACAACCGGGTGACGATCTATGGTCGGCCCAGCTTCGAAGGTGGACTCCGCGAGAACCTGCTGCACCAGGTGAACCCCAACTACTGTCCGGTCCCGAATTTCTTCCTGCAACCCGACGTCGGGGCCTCCGTCGAGATCCTCGAACTGGATTCGCCCCGGTTCCAAGTCGGTCCGGTCGGGATCACCTCCCTGGAGCTGCCCCGAGGCGGTGGCCATCACTGTTCGGCCTATCGGGTCGAGGATGAGGGGGCCTCGGTCGTCTACATCTCGGATGTCGAGTATCCGCAGGGGCGGCCGGAACTTTCGCCCGAAGCCCTGGAACTGGCGCGGGGGGCCGACCTGCTGATCCATGACGCCCAGTTCCTTCCCGAGGAGACTGCGCATCGCCAGAACTGGGGCCACTCGACCTACCGGCAGGCCCTGGACCTGGCGCATCTGGCCTCCTGCCGCCGGGTGGCCCTGTTCCACCATGAGCCCCGGCGCTCGGACGACGAACTCGATGCCCTCCAGGAGCGAGCCCGTCGCGAGGCCGGCAGCGTCGAGGTCTTCGTGGCCCGCGAGGGGCTGGCCGTCGAGCTGTGAAGGGGCCCCCAAGCGCGACCCGGGTCGCGTGCCTGACATCTGGATTCGGCATCTGGAACCTGCATGGTCGGAGGCTTCTCCTGGCCTTGTTCCTGATCTTCCTGAGCGCCGCCTGCGGCACTCAGGAAGCGGGCCCCTCCGGGGTCCCCGGCCCCACCGAGATCCGTCCCCCCGATCTGACGGCCCGTCCCGACGGACTGGCCCGACAGTTCCTGGACCGCCTCCAGAACCGGGACTTCGAACGGGCCTATGAGCTGTTCGGCCCCCGGTTGCGGATGCGCCTCTCCCGGGAGGCCTTCGGTGAAGGGCTGAGCCGGGCCCTCCAGACCGAGTCGACGCGGGCAGCCTACCAGAGCCGCTGGGTCCAGAGCGAGCGGATCCTGGGGGATCGGGCCCTGGTCACGGTCTCGGATCGGGTTCAACCCCAACTCCAGGCCTGGGTCTGGGAGTTCCGGCGCGAGGGCTCGGCCTGGAAGCTGTGGAGCCTGGACCTGCCCCCCGTCCTGAGCCGTTCGGGCGACTAGCAGCCCCGGGTTCAGCCCTGTTGGGAAGGGCTGGACGAATCGTCAGGGGCGTCGTCCCTGGGGCCGACGGCCTGCGCTGGTGCGGGCGGGAGAACGGGCGGTGGGACGGGGTCGTGGACCGCGCTGGCGGCTTTCTTGAAGGTTGCCAGGCCCTCGCCCAGGGCCTTGCCGATCTCAGGCAACCGGCGAGGCCCGAAGAGAATCAGGGCCACCGCTGCCAGGAGGAGGAGTTCCTGAAAACCGAGATTGAAAGGCATACCTGACCCCTTCCTGGGCACCACCCGACAGAACCGTACGTGTGCGCCGTCTTCCCAGTATATCCGCCCGGGGAGCCGGAGGGGAAGCCAGCCCGCAGCCTCAGGAGTCCGGGGGGCCCAGGCGCAGGACCAGTTCCTCCAGGATCCTGTGGGCCATCACGGTCTGGGTGCGGGCCCTTTCCAGTTTGGGGGGCGGAACCGGAGGGCTGGCGCCCCGGGCTTCCAGGACCTCCAACTCACGGACCGCCCGCTCCAGGTCGGCCAGGCCCTCTCCGAGGGCATCCCTGGAGGATTGAAGCAACAGGTAGAGGTTCTTGGCGCTCACCCCCAGGCCTTTGGGCCGGGCGACGGGATTCCTCCTGGAGGAACGGTCCTGCGGGTCGTGGAATCATGGAGCGACCGGCCCTCGGGCCGGACCAGCCCGCCCACCCCAGGCCCGGAGGGCGGAGCCGGGTTCCGTTCGTCCGGAACCTCTGAGCGGGTGAAGCCAATGCCCGAACCCCTGTCGGTTGGCGCTCGAGTCCGCGTCTCCATCCACGACCTGGCCGCCGGCGGCGAGGCCGTGGGTCGGGTGGACAACTTCGTCCTCTTCGTCCCTGGCGGAGCCCCCGGCGACGAGGTCGAGGTCCAGATCACCGAACTGAAGAAGAACTACGGCCGAGCCCGGATCTGCCGCGTCTTCAAGCCCTCGATCCGGCGGGTGGTCCCTCGCTGCAACATCTACAACGAGTGCGGTGGCTGCCAGTTCCAGCACATCGACTACGACTCGCAACTGCAGTTCAAGACCAAGATGGTGGAGGACGCGCTGCAGCACATCGCCGGTCTGGAGAGCGTCCGGGTGCACCCCTGCCGACGCATGAAGGAACCCTGGAACTATCGGGGCAAGGTCCAGGCCGTCGTGGCCGCCAAACCCTACCTGGAGGCCGCGGGAGGCCCGCCCAAGCGTTTCCGCCCCTACGTCGGCTTCTTTGCCCAGGGCACCCACAAGGTCGTCAAGATGGACGACTGCGTGATCCAGGACCCGCTGAACAACCAGGTGCTCAGCGCCGCCCGCGAAGCCCTGGAGCGCCTGCAGTGGCCGGTCTACGACGAGAAGACCGGCACGGGCCTGATCCGCTACCTGGTGGTGCGCAGCAGCCGCAGTACCCGTCAGGCCATCCTGGTGGTGGTCTCGGCCCAGCCCCGGCTGCCCCAGGTCCAGGAGTTCCTGGACATGGTCCGCAAGCGCGTCCGCTCCCTCAGGGGCGTGATGCTGAACCTCAATCCCCACCGGACCAACGTGATCCTGGGGACCCGCAACCAACTCCTGTGGGGCAGCGACCACCTGGTGGAGGAGGTTCGAGGCCTGAAGTTCCACATCTCCCCGGCCTCCTTCTTCCAGGTGAACGTCGAGGGATTGGAGGCCATCTACGACGTCATGGACGAGTATCTGGACCCCAAGCCCCGCGAAACGGTGCTGGATGCCTACTGCGGCGTCGGTTCGCTGGCCCTGCACCTGGCCCGCAAGGCCAAGAGGGTGGTGGGGATCGACGAGTCCCAGGCGGCGATCGAGGACGCGGTGGTCAACTCGGACCTGAACGACCTGGGCAACACCGACTTCACCGCGGGTACCGTGGAGAGGATCCTGCCCGGACTCTACCAGAAGGGCGTTCGCTTCCACAGTGCCGTCCTGGATCCACCTCGCAAGGGTTGTGACCCGGTGGTCCTGGACACCCTGGTGAAGATGCATATCCCCAACCTGCTGTACGTCTCGTGCAACCCCTCCACGCTGGCCCGGGACCTGGGGATCCTGGCCGGGCACGGCTATCGGACCCTGGATGTGCAGCCCCTGGACATGTTCCCCCAGACGTACCACGTGGAGTGCGTCGCGCGGATCGTGCGGAAGTAGCAGCCTGTGAACCTCAGCGAGAACACCGAACGGGCGCGGGCCCAGGCCCTGGAACTGTGCCGTACCTGGAAGCATCACTACCTGGGCGTGGAACATCTCTTCGTGGCCGCCTGCCGCCTGGACGGCGCCTGTGGGGCCGCGCTGGGACGCGTCGGCGTCCCGGTCTCGGAACTTGAGGCGGGGATCCTGGATCTGGTTCCGCCGGGCGACGAGGTGGCCATCTGGGAAGGGATCCCCGAGACCCCGCGCCTGCGCCGCCTGATGAAGACCACCGTCAACGAGGAGGCGGAATCGGTCCGGGCCCTGCGCATCGAACCGCAGCACGTGGTGGCGGCGGCCCTGCGCGAAGGGCGCAGCGTACCATGTCGCTACCTCAGGGCCCGCCAGGTGGACCTGGGAGCCCTGCGCTCCGAGATCCTCTCCGGGCGCGGTGCCGGCACGGTGGCGCCCGTCTCGGGAACCCCGGCCTGGCGCGAGGGAGCCTCGCGGCCCGCGCCCGGGGGAAAGGAGGACTCCAAGCCGGCGGGCGAGGGCAAGGAGAAGTTCCTGGCTCGCTATGGCCGCGACCTGGTGGCCCTGGCCCGACAGGGCAAGGTGGACCCGGTGGTGGGTCGACACGACGAGATCCGCCGCGTCCTGCAGGTCCTGACGCGCAAGACCAAGTCCAACCCGGTCCTGATCGGCGAGGCGGGTGTGGGCAAGACCGCCGTCGCCTACGGTCTGGCCTTGCGGATCGCCCAGGGAACGGTTCCTGACGCCCTGAAGGGCAAGCGCCTCGTCGAGCTCAACCTGGCCTCCATGGTCGCCGGCGCCCGGCACCGCGGCGAGTTCGAGGAGCGCCTGCAGGGCGTGATGGACGAGTTGCTCGCCGACCCCTCGATCATCGTCTTCATCGACGAGATCCACCAGATCGTGGGGGCGGGCGACTCCCGCAGCGGCATGGACGCCGGGAACATCCTGAAACCCGCCCTGGCTCGTGGAGACTTCGCGGTGATGGGAGCGACCACCACCGATGAGTACCGCAGCAGCATCGAGAAGGATCCGGCCCTGGAGCGGCGCTTCGCGCCGGTGATGGTCGGAGAGCCCTCCGAGGAGGAGGCCCTGGAGATCCTCAAGGGTTTGCGCCCCCGCTACGAGCAGCACCACGGCGCCACCTTCCCCGACGAGGTCCTGCTGGCGGCCGTGAAGCTCTCGGTACGCTTCCTGCCGGACCGCAACCTGCCGGACAAGGCGATCGACCTGATCGACGAGGCCGCAGCCCGGGTCAAGACCCGCTCGGGAGTGTTCTCGGTCGGGGCCAACCCCAGCTTCGAGGTCACCGAGGACGCCGTGACCGAGGTGGTGGCCGATTGGACCGGGATTCCCATCTCGCGGATCACCAGCCAGGAGGAAGCCCGCCTGCTGGACATGGAGAATCTGCTGCGCGGTCGGGTGGTCGGGCAGGATCACGCGGTTGGCGCGGTGGCCCGCACGATCCGTGTGGTCCGGGTGGGGCTGGCCTCGCCCAACCGCCCGGGCGGCGTCTTCCTGTTCCTGGGCCCCAGCGGCGTGGGCAAGACCGAACTGGCCAAGGCCCTGGCCGAGTTCCTCTTCGGCAGCGAGCGGGAGATGGTCCGGTTGGACATGTCCGAGTTCCACGACAGGCACTCGGTGGCCCGCTTGATCGGGGCTCCTCCAGGCTACGTCGGCTACGAGGGCGAGGGGCAATTGACCAAGGCCGTGCGCACCAGGCCCTTCTGCGTCCTTCTGCTGGACGAGGTGGAGAAGGCCCACCCGGACATCTTCGACATCTTCCTGCAGGTCCTCGATGAAGGGCGCCTGACCGATGCCAAGGGGCGCACGGTCAACTTCACCAACTCGATCATCATCATGACCTCGAATCTGGGGTCGCGGGCGGCCGCCGGCCAGGTCGGACCTGCGGCCATCTCGGCCGCCGCGGCGGGGGAGGGCAGGGCTCCGGCGCCACGCCTGTCGGCTCCTCCCACCGACACGGGGTTCGTCGGCCAGTTGGACGCGATGCCCGAGGCCTACCAGGCTGCCCTGCGGGGCCACTTCCGGCCGGAGTTCCTCAACCGCATCGATGAGATCGTGGTCTTCCGGACCCTGCAGCGCGAGGACCTGCGCGGCATCGTCAACCTGAACCTGCTGCGCCAGGTCCGCAGGATCCAGGAGAGTCGACAGATCGACCTGGAGATGACCCCGGAGGCTGTCGACTTCCTGCTGAAGAAGGGCTACCACCCCGAGTTCGGGGCCCGACCCCTGCAGAGGGCCATCGACACCTGGCTGACCAAGCCCTTCGCCGAGGAGTTGCTGCGTTCCCAGGTTCCCCCAGGCACCCACGTCCGGGTCGACCACGCCGGCGAAGGCCTGTGCTTCGAGATCACCCCCGTGCGCTTCGCCGGCGACACCGTGGGAGGTGCCCTGTGAGGATCCAACTCGAGGTGTTGGGGGGGCCCCTGGACGGCCACGTCTTCCAGTTCAACAAGACGGTCCAGATCGGCCGGGAGGGCGAAGTCGCCCTGGGCGTCGACCGTTTCGTCAGCCGCCGCCACGCCCTGCTGGAACCCCAGGCCCACGGGGGGGTGGTCCTGGAGGACCTGAACTCTACCAACGGCACCTTCCTGGAGGACCAACGGGTGCACGGTCGGGTCGAACTGCGCAACGGTCAGTCCTTCCGGGTGGGCAAGACCTGGGTGGAGATCTCCTGGTAGAGCGGGCCCGGAAAACCTCTTCCCAAGGAACGGTGCCTGTGCTAGAATCAGGCAACCTTGAGCCTGCCTTGAGGTTGAGGCTTCTAGGAGCACCCCATTCCGGAGGTTCTGTCCCCCGGGGTGGTCAGTTCATTTCGAGGGTAGCCGGACTCGGCGCCCCGGTCGAGGGAGATCCCCGTGAAGAGCAACATGCACCCGAAGCTGCACGCCACCATGGTGAGCTGCGCCTGCGGAAACTCGTTCGAGACCCTGGCCACGAAGCAGAACCTGCGCGTGGAAATCTGCAGCGCCTGCCACCCCTTCTACACGGGCAAGCAGCGCAACGTCACCCGTGAGGGGCAGGTCGAGAAGTTCCGCCAGCGCTACAACATCAAGGACTGAACGGTCCTCCCGGCTGGCGCCAGTTGAGATGGCGATGGCGTTTCCCGGCGTTTCACGCCGGGAGGCGCTATCCACTTTTGGGGAGGGTGTGATAGGATCACCTGCGACCCCGCCCCTGGCCCGAGAGGACCCCGATGCTTGACCTCCAGAAGCTCCAGGAGATGGAGCGGCGCTTCGAAGAACTTGAGCATGACCTGTGCAATCCCGAGATCCTGGCGGATCCCAAAGCCTTCCAGAGGCTCTCCAAGGAGCGCAAGGCCATCGAGGAGGTGGCCCTGCGCTCGCGCGAGATGGGCCGGCTGATGGGTCGGTTGGAGGAGGATCGCAAAGCCCTTTCCGCAGAGTCCGACCCCGAGATGCGCAGCCTCTACCAAGCCGAAATTGCCGGTTCCCATGCGCGTCTGGAGGAACTGGAGGGGGAACTGACCCGCCTGCTCCTTCCCAGGGATCCCTACGCTGGCAAGGACATCATCCTGGAGATCCGGCCTGCCGCCGGCGGTGACGAGGCCACCCTGTTCGCAGCCGAGCTGCTGCGGATGTACCTGCGTTTCGCCGAGGGCCGGGGTTGGAAGTCCGAGCTGATGTATCGCCAGGATACCGAGCTGGGTGGCCTGAAGGAGGTCGGGGTCTCGATCGCCGGCCAGGACGTCTACCAGCATATGAAGTTCGAGAGCGGGGTGCACCGCGTCCAGAGGGTGCCCGCCACCGAGGCCTCCGGCAGGATCCACACCTCGACGGTGACCGTGGCGGTTCTTCCGGAAGCCGACGACGTGGACGAGGTTCCCATCGACCCCAAGGACCTGCGCATCGATACCTACCGATCGTCGGGGGCAGGCGGCCAGCACGTCAACAAGACCGAGTCGGCCATCCGCATCACCCACCTGCCCACGGGTCTGGTGGTCGCCTGCCAGGACGAGCGCTCCCAGCATCAGAACCGGGACAAGGCCATGCGCGTGCTGCGGGCCAAGCTGCTGGAACTGGAGCGCGCCCGGGCCGAGAACCTGATGGTTGCCCATCGGCGTTCCCAGGTGGGCACCGGCGACCGTTCCGAGAAGATTCGGACCTACAACTTTCCCCAGAGCCGCGTCACCGACCACCGGATCGGCTTGACGGTGCACAACATCGCCGCCGTCATGGAGGGCGACCTCGGCGGCCTGGTCGACGGCCTGATCGCCGAAGAGCAGAGGGAACTGCTCGAGCAGGTGGGGCAGGCGTGAGCTCGCCGGGCGCCGTGAACCCGCAGACCCTGGCCGAGGCCCTCGAGCACGGGACGCGGTTCCTGCGCGAAGAGCGGCGCCGCACGCCGCGTCTGGACGCCGAGGTGCTGCTGGCCCACCTGCTGGATTACTCCCGGACCCAACTGTACGCCCACGCCACCGACCCCCTGCCCGTCGGGGTCCTCGGCCCCTACCAGGAGCTGCTCGGTCGTCGCCGGGCCGGCGAGCCGGTCGCCCACCTGGTCGGCTGGAAGGAGTTCTACGGGAGGCGTTTCGCCGTCAACCCGGATGTCCTGATCCCTCGACCCGAGACCGAGTTCCTGGTCGAGGCGGGGCTGCAGCTCTTGGAGCGCTCGGCCACGGTCCGCCCGGAGGTCCTGGATCTGTGCACCGGCAGCGGTGCGGTGGCCGTCACGGTGGCCCTGGAGATGCCTCACGCCCGCGTCTGGGCCAGCGACCTCTCCGAACGGGCGCTCACCGTCGCCGCCCGGAACGCGCAGACGTGGCGGGTGGACGACCGACTGGAACTGTGCTGCGGGGACCTCTTCGCGGCCCTGGCCGAGCCTCGGCGCTTCGACCTGATCCTGGCCAACCCGCCCTACGTCGGCACCCAGGCCGGACCGGCTCCCGAGGAGGTCGTGGTCCGCTACGAGCCGTCCCTGGCTCTTTTCGCCGGACCGGACGGCCTGGAGGTCCTGCGCCGCATCGTGGCCGAGGCCCCCACCTGGCTGGTGGACGGGGGGAGCCTGGTCCTGGAGGTCGCCGCCGGACAGAGCGAGGGCGTGGAAGCCATGATGCAGGAGCGGGGATTTCGGGACACCGCCCTGGTGAGCGATCTTGCGGGTCTGCCCCGCGTGGTGCTGGGCCGCTGGGAGGAGTCCTGATGGAACCGGACGACACCGCCCCGCAGCCTGGACCGCCGAATCAGCCTAGGAGGGATTGCATGTCCGACCTGGAGGATCGCTTCCGCCCGGAGGTCACCGACCAGCGCCGTCGAGCCAGGATCCTGGCTCTGCAGGCCCTGTTCCAGATCGACGTGGGTGGCCAGACCACCGAGCAGGCCATCGGGGATGTCCTGGCCGGGGGGGAACAGTCCGGGGTCAGTGCCTTCGTCCAGGACGTGGTCCGCGGGGTCCGGGAGGGCCTGGAGGACCTGGACCGACGGATCCAGGGTCGGGCCAGGAACTGGACCCTGGAGAGGATGGCCCGGGTCGACCGCAACATCCTGCGCATGGGAGCCTTTGAACTGCTGTGCAGGACGCAGGCCCCGGCGGCCGTCGTGATCAACGAGGCCGTGGAACTGGCCAAGGAATACGGTGATGAGGGCTCCGGAAGCTTCGTCAACGGGTTGCTGGAGTCGATCCGCCAGGCCGAGGTGGAATCGCCATGAAGGGAAACACGCGCCAGGTCCGACGCACCCTGGTGAAGTTCCTGCTGTGGAGTTTCCTGGCCTTCCTGGTCTTCCTGGTGGCGGGCGGGACTGCCGTCCTGGTGGTCCTGAAGACCTACTCCGAGGACCTTCCGGACGTGTCGGGCCTGCGCACCTACGAACCTTCCGAGACGACCCGGATCTTCTCGGCCGACGGCCAGTTGATCGCGACCCTCTTCAAGGAGAACCGGACCTGGACTCCCATTGAAGAGATCTCGCCCAACATGAAGAAGGCCATCCTGGCCATCGAAGACTCACGCTTCTACGAGCATCGCGGTGTGGACCCGGTCGGCGTGGCCCGCGCCGGTGTGGACCTGCTTCGCTCGGGAGGGCAGATCCGCCAGGGTGCCAGCACGATCACGATGCAGTTGGCCCGCAACCTCTTCCTCAGTCCGGATCAGAGCTTCGCTCGCAAGATCCGCGAGGCCCTCCTGGCCCTGCAGATCGAGAAGACCTTCGCCAAGGACGAGATCCTCGAGCTGTACCTCAATCAGGTCTATTTCGGCGCTGGAGCCTACGGGGTGCAGGCGGCCGCCGACGTCTACTTCAACGTCAAGGCCCGGGATCTGACGGTGGTTCAGGCGGCCATCATCGCCGGTCTGCCGGCCTCACCCAGCAACTATTCCCCCCTGGTCGACGAGCGGGCGGCACGAGTCCGGGCGATCGAGGTCCTCTCCCGGATGGTCACCCTGGAGTCGATCGACCAGAAGCAGTATCGGGAGGCCCTGGACCAGTTGCGGAAGGGCCTGAAGTATGCCAACCGGAACCGCGAGGAGTTCCAGGTCCTGAAGGTCCCATACTTCACCACCTACGTCATCAAGGACCTCTACAGTCGCTACGACGAGGATCTGCTGTACCGTGGCGGCCTGCGCATCTACACCACCGTGGACCTGAAGCTGCAGCAGGAGGCGGAGGCCATCCTGAAGCGCGACGTGGCCAACTATGCCAACTGGTACAACGCCACGAACGCCGCCGCAGTGGTCCTGGAGAACAAGACCGGCTATATCCGCGCCATGGTCGGTGGCCTGGGCTGGACCCGCAAGAACCAGTTCAACCGGGCCTGGCAGGCTCGTCGGCAGCCGGGTTCCTCCTTCAAGGTCTTCGTCTATACCACGGCCATCGAAGCCGGGTATTCCCCGGACACGGTGATTCCCGACAGTCCGGTGACCTACCAGATGGGTGCCGGCGAGACCTGGTCCCCCAAGAATTCCGACGGTCGCTTCATGGGCAGCATCCCGATGCGGACCGCCCTGCAATACTCGCGGAACGTGGTGGCGGTGCGCCTGCTGACCCTGGTGGGCGCCGAACGGGTCATCGAGTATGCCTATCGGATGGGCATCCGCGAGCGGCTCGAGCCCAACCTGTCGCTGGCCCTGGGTTCGGCCTCGGTCAGCCCGCTGGAGATGGCCTCGGCCTTCTCGGTCTTCCCGAACGCCGGACTGCGGGTCCAGCCGACAGGAGTCAAGATCATCTACGATTCCGAGGGCAACGTGGTCGAGGACCACACCTTCCCCAGCCAGGAGGAGGTGCTCTCGGAGTCCACCGCCTACACGATGTGTGAGATGCTGCGCAACGCCGTCGAGAACGGGACGGGGACGGGGGCCATCATCCCCGGGCGTCCGGTGGCCGGCAAGACGGGGACCACCGACGACCATCGGGATGGCTGGTTCGTCGGCTTCACTCCCCAGTTCACCACGGCCGTCTGGGTGGGGAACGACAACTTCTCGAGGATGTGGAACGTCTTCGGCGGTGATGTGGCCGCCCCGCTCTTCCGCCAGATCATGCAGGCGGCTCACAAGGGCCTGGCCGTGGCGCAGTTCGGACAGTCTCAGGGGGGGCAGGTCTCGGTGCTGATGTGCAGCGAGTCCAAGCGGCGGGCCAACGCCAAGTGTCCGACGACCTACAAGGAATACTTCCGGCCGGGGATGGTCCCGGGTTCCTTCTGCCCTCTCCACGGTCGGGGACTGGCGGGCAGCCTGGGGACCGAGACCCGGACCCCCCAGGCCAAGAAGACCGAGAAGCCCGAGAAGCCTGGAGACCAGAGCCCGGCGCCGGGGCCGGAAGAGCCCCAGCTCCCCGAAGAGGCCCCGACCGCAGTGCCCCTGGAGCCTCCCGCCGTGGATGTTCCCGAAGTGGAGATCCCCCCGGTCCAGGCGCCTCCGGAAGTCGTGCCGGAGCCCCAGGAGCCTCCGGGGGAAATCGAGCTTCCGCCCGCGGCCACACCCGAACCCCTGCCGACCGAGAGCCTTCCCTGAACGGGCCTGACGTGGGGGAGGGGGAGGCTCCCGGTGGACCGGGGCCTCCCCCATGGCGCCCAGCGAACAGGTGACGGGGCCGGGGATCAGCTCCCGGACCCGGGATCCCGAGCCAGCACCGGCTCCAGGTGGGAGCGGGCCTCGCTCTGGCGGACCAGGGTCAGCAGGGGCCCCAGGACCCTGCGCCGGGCCGCCTGCACCTGTCGCTTCTTGTATTCCGTGTGCGAGGCCGCGCCTTCCTGGGTGCGGCGGTAGTTCTCCTCGTCCAGGATCTGGACTTCGAGGGGGAAGAAGATCCGCAGTTCCCGCTCCTCCTGAGGGCCCTCCAGTTCCCGGACCAGTCCCTCCAGGTCGGGGCCCAGGTGATACTTCTCCAGATGCAGTCGCATCCGGCGGGCCCGCAGGTACCCGGGGTTCTCCAGTTTGACCAGTTGTTGGACCGTGAACTGGATCGAGCGATAGTCCGGGCTGCTGAACGGGTTCTCGGGATTCGGCATCAGGTCGTCCATCTCGGGCGTGTTCTCGTGGAGATGGCTCAGGAACTGCTGGTCCCGACCCTCCTCGGTGAGGTCCGCCAGACCGCTGGTCAGGCTCTCGTAGAGGTCCTTGAAGCGGTCGAGGTTGACCAGGGTGTTCCGGCTGCGGCCCGGGGTCACGTTGGCAAAGAGGATCAGGTGGTTCTGGCGCAGGTAGCGCAGGGCCAGCAGGGCATCCAGCCGGTTCGGGGTCACCATCTTGACGCCCAGGCGGTCGTGGATGATCTCCGCCACGTTGTGGGGCTTGTGGAGGAGCTTGAGGATCAGGCTGTCCCGACTCTTCTCCTCCTTGTAGAAGATGTCCAGGAGGGGGACGGCCAGGGGGCCCCGACCCAGGGTGAGGTTTCCCAGCGAGTCCTGATGGACGTGCTGCTTGAAGCGGTCCAGGATCTGCCGCTTGATCTCGGGGAAGAATTCCGAGCGCAGCGTGTTGTTGACGTGGCTGATCGTGTGCATCACCCGCAGCAGGGCGCAGGCCCAGGCCTGGCGTTCCGAGCCGTTGCGGTCCGAGGCCCAGACCAGCAGATCCCGCAGATCCGTGGGACGCTCGAGATCCGCCGGAATGACCAGGAAATCAGCCTTGTCGTCGGGTCCGCTGCACAAGTAGCGCTTGATGAACGCCAGGGCCTCCACATGGACGCGCGAGGCCACGTCCCGGTCCTCCTCGTCGTCCAGGTCGTACCCATACTGGAGGAGGAACTGATTGGCCTCTTCGCGGTCCATCAAGGCCAGGGCAGGCAGGTCGATGGGGGAGAGGCCTTCCAGGATCGAGCGCAGGATGTCCCAGGAAAAGTCGTTGCGGGCCTTGCTCCCGCGCACATCGGTCACGGCACCATTATAGTGCAATCGCCCGTCGGGGCAAGACGCCGGCCCCGGCAAACGTGCACCAGCAACTTTTCCGGACTCGGGATCGGCGCCAGGCGGCCCTCATTCGCGCGGATGGCTGGAATCATAGACCTCGCGCATCCGTTGGCGGGAGAGGTTCGTATAGATCTGGGTCGTGGACAGGCTCTGGTGGCCCATCAGTTCCTGGATGGTCACCAGATCCGAGCCGCCCTCGAGCATGTGGGTGGCGAAGGAATGCCGGAGGGTGTGGGGAGAAGCCGCCTTCTGCAGACCCGCGTCGTCCTTGAGCTTCTCGAACATCAACTCGACTGCGCGACGGGACAGACGGTCCCGGAAGCGGTTCAGGAACAGGGCGTCCGTGCGGGTGTTCGGGCGACCGTTCAGGTAGGTGCGCAGGGCCTGGGCCGCCGACTGGTTCATGAAGACCATCCGCTGCTTGTTGCCCTTGCCGGTCACCCGCAGGGTCATCTCCTCGAAGTCCAGGTCCGACAGGTTGAGCCCCACCAGTTCAGCCAGGCGCATCCCGGTGGCGTAGAACAACTCCAGGATGGCCCAGTCGCGGATCGGGCCCCATTCTCCGGGCTTCTCGGCCATCCGGGCGGCGGCGGCGGCCAGGATCGAGTCGACTTCCGACTGGCTGAGCACCTTGGGCAGAAGGCGTCCGCCGCGGGCCGACTTGACGTTCTCCATGGGTGAGGCGTCGACGTAGCCCTCCTGGTGAAGGAAGCGGAAGTAGGACTTCAGGCAGGCGATCTTGCGATTCAGGCCCTGGGGCGTGTAGTCCCGTTGCCGGCGGAGGTAGGCCAGGAATTCGCGCAGGGTGCGCTCGTCCATGCCGGCCAGGGTCAGACCGTCGTCCAGGTAGGGCATGTAGAATTCGAGGAAGATCCGCAGATCGGCCTCATACTCGTGCACGGTACGGCGCGACAGGTTGCGTTCGACCGAGATGTGCTCAAGGAAGTCCTCGACGTACCAACCGCGAGCCCGGTCCAGGTTGGCCCGCCTGTCCTGCTGCGCTTCACTCACGCTGGAGGCCTCCGGATGGGAATCGCCTTGAAGTTCCTTCACGACTGGAGGGCTCCTGCCGACGGTAGAATCCTGCCCAGCGAGGCTACCGGGAACCTGGCTGTGCTTCATGATCGCCAAACGTATCTTTGGCGATCATGAAGCACAGCCGAGAAGGGGACCACCACGGGCCCCTTCTCGGCTGCCACTGGGAGGCCCTCGTCAGGTTCCCGGGTCCTGGGACTGCCGTCGGGAGTCCGGGGAGTCCGGGCTCAGACCGCTCCCGGCTTCTTCTCCTGGCCCTTCTCGGGTGCCTCGAAGTACTGGCGGATTTCCATCGGATAGTCCAGCACGGGCTCACCGTCCAGGATCACCTGGATCCTGTAGACGCCGGGACCGTCGAAGACCAGGCTCTGGAAGTCGTTGACCACCATGTAGGGCTGCCGTTCGTGAGGCAGGTTGAAACTCTGGGGACCGGTCTGGACCAGGGCCTGGCCGGCGGGCGTCAGGATCCGGACCTCCTGCACGAAATCACCCTGGCCGGCGCACCACCCGTTGGCCAGGAAGAAACTGACCTTCATCGGGAATTGCGGAGAGGGCAACTCGTAGAAGACGTTCTCGAAGGTGGGCAGCGGACCCTCGGGGATGCTCAGGCAGGGAACCGAGAACTGCAGGGATGGCTTCACGGAAGATCCTTTCGCCGATGAGGATGGCAGGCCGTGTCTTCGCAGTTCGGTGCCTGAACCCTGTCAGGGGTCTTCAACCAGGCGCAGGACCCGGTCGGCCGGGATGCCCTGGACCCGGACCACCTTGTTCCGGGACTTCTCTCCCGTGCGGATGGCGACCTGGGCGCGCCGGACTCCCAGGGCCTCAGCCAGGAAGGCCTGCAGGGCAGCGTTGGCCCGACCCTCCAGGGGAGGCGCCGCCAGACGCACGACCAGGGCCCCCTCGCGGACTCCCTGGAAGGCGTTCTTCTGGGCCCGAGGCAGGACCCTCACGGCGAAGGAGACCCCGGTTCCGTCGTCCTGGACGGGGAGCGTCACGCGATCCCCTGGCCAGCCGGATCCGACTCGACCTCCCCCACCGAAACCTCCTGGGACTCCCCCACCAGGACCAGCATGTCCAGGTCAAAACCGACCCTGCGACGCAGCGTTTCCAGGGCGCGCTCGGCAGCGCTCTGACCGGCCTCGCGTTTGGTCCGGCCCACTCCCTTGCCCAGGGCTTCACCCAGGAAGCTCACCTCCACCAGGAAGACGCGCTCGTGCGGAGGGCCCTCCTCGGCCAGGACCTGGTAGCCTGGAAGGGCCTTGTGCAGGCGCTGGGTCTGCTCCTGGAGCAGGCTCTTGAAGTCCTTCTGCAGGCCCTCCAGGCGGTCCATGGAATCCTGCAGGAGGCTCAGCACGAAGCGTCGGGCAGCCGGCATGCCTCCGTCCAGGTAGAGCGCGCCGATCACCGCCTCCAGCGTATCGGCCAGGATGTTGCGCCGCGCCCCGCCCCGAGCCAGCATCTCCCCGCGGCCCAGTCGCAGGAAGCCCTCCAGGTTGAGCGGGCGGGCCTGACGGGCCAGGCTGGTGGTGCTGACCAGGGAGGCCTTGACCTGGGCCAGGCGGCCCTCGGAGAGGTGGGGATGCCGTTCGTACAGGTAGCGACAGACGACCAGTCCCAGCACCGAGTCGCCCAGGAACTCCAGGCGCTCGTTGTTGCCGAAGGGGCAATGCCTCTCGTTGGAGTAGGACTCGTGGGTCAGGGCCAGATCCAGCAGCCCGGGGTCGCCGAAGCGGTGCCCCAGGACGTCCTGCAGCCGCTCCAGGTCCGGGGGGGCACCCCCGGGCTGGAGTCCATCCTTCCCCCGCGAAGACTCGGGGCCACTCACCCGACAGGCGATTCATGGCGGCGGACCACGACCACCGCGTTCTGGCCGCCGAAGCCGAAGGAATTGTTGAGTGCGGCCCTGACCTGCGTGGCCCGCGCGACGTTGGGGACGCAGTCCAGGTCGCAGGCCGGGTCGGGATTCTCGTAGTTGATCGTGGGAGGGACGACCCCGTCGCGCGTGCTCAGGACGCACACGATGCTCTCCAGGGCCCCCGCCGCCCCGAGGGTGTGCCCCATCATGGACTTGGTGGAGGACACCGCCAGGTGCCGGGCGTGTTCGCCGAAGACCCGGTGCAGGGCGGCGATCTCGCAGGGGTCACCCACCGGAGTCGAGGTTCCGTGGGCGTTCACGTAGTCGACCTCGTCAGGTTGCAGACCGGCATCCTGCAGGGCCGCCACCATGGCTCGAGAGGCCCCGTCTCCTGACGGCTCGGGTTGGGTGATGTGGAAGGCATCGGCGCTGCTGCCGTAGCCGGCCACCTCGGCGTAGATCCGGGCCCCGCGGGCCAGGGCGGACTCCAGTCGCTCCAGGACCAGAACGCCCGCGCCCTCGCCGATCACGAAGCCGTCCCGGTCGCGGTCGAAGGGCCGGGAGGCCCGGAGCGGGTCGTCGTTGCGCGTGGACATGGCCTTCATCGCGCAGAACCCGCCCACCGCCAAGGGGGTGATGGCCGCCTCGGTACCGCCCGCGAGCACGACGTCCGCCCGACCCAGACGGATCATGTCCAGGGCCGCTGCAATGCAATGTGCACCCGTGGCGCAAGCCGAGACCGTCGAGAAGTTGGGGCCCTTCAGGCCGAACTGGATACCGACCTGACCAGCCGGCATGTTCGGGATCATCATCGGGATGAAGAACGGACTGATGCGGCTCGGGCCGCTGGTCGTCAGGGCCGTGTGCTGGTCCTCGAAGGTCTGCATGCCTCCGATTCCCGAGCCCAGGCTGACGCCGATCCGCTCGGCGTTCCCGGGCGTGACCTCCAGACCGGAATCGGCCAGGGCCATGGAGGCTGCAGCCACGCCGAACTGGATGCAGCGGTCCATGCGTCGCGCCTCCTTCCTGCCGACGAAGTCCGATGGGTCGAAATCCCGCACCTCGGCGGCAAAGCGCGTGGAGTATCCTGTGGCGTCGAAGTGGGTGATCGGCCCCACGGCGTTGCGGCCCTCCAGCAGGGAACGCCAGAAGACTTCCCAGCCGAGCCCCACGGGAGAGACGACTCCCAGGCCGGTCACAACCACGGTCGGTTTGGGCGACATCACGAGAGAACCTCGATACATTCAGATCCGAGTCTTCCGGGCGGCGCAGGCAGGCCCGGAGCCCGCGGGGCGCCGTTTTCCACAAGACCCCGGGCGATCCTCCCCCCGGGCCTTCCTCCCTCCCTGCGCATGCCTGCAATTCGAGGAGAAGGCCCCCTCCCCCGGCGATCAAGCGAGTGTTGTAGAGGAGTGCGACGCCGGCCCGGGAACGATCCCCCCATGCGGATGTCCAGGGGATTTTTTGACCTGCCCGGCCTGTTCCTGTTGATCCTCGCGGCCCTTGTCTGCCACTCGGACTCCGCCGGCGCCAGGCCACTCCAGGTCACCCCTCCGCCCGGTTCGATCGTGACCGAGGCCCGCCCGGTGATCTGCGTCGATCTGCCGACGGGGGGAGTCATCCAACCCCAGGACGCGCGCTTGTGGGTGAACGGCTCGGAGGTCACCGGGTCGTGCCTGCGAACGCCCACGTTCATCAGCTTCCAGGCTCCGGGCAGGATGTCCCGGGGGCCGGTGGAGGTCCGCTTCGTGGCCCGCACGGCGGACGGCCCGCCCCTGGAACAGACCTGGACCTTCCAGGTGGATCCGGCCTCGCCGATCCTTGCGGTCTACCACGACGCCGAAAGGGAACTGGGCCAGTATGAGGACCTGCAGGTGGACATGCAGGCGGAACCCGGTGGGCAGGCCTGGTTCGAGATCGAGGGGTTGCCCGACGCGATCCCCATGGAGGAGGTCACTCCGGGCCAGTACCGCGGCACCTACACCGTGGGGACCTCGGACTTCCGCCTGCAGGCCCGGGTCAGCGGGCACCTGCGCACGGGCTCGGCGGTCTTCCGGAGGGAGGCGGACAGGCCCGTTTCCCTGTTCGGACACCTGTTCCGAATCCGGGTCGACGAACCTCGGGACGACGCCCAGGTTCCCCTGAACTTCGTGGTTCGAGGGCGGACCAGGCCCTTCGCGCGGATCAGCATGACGCCCCGGATCGGCTTCAACGAGGCCCTGACCCCTCCGACTCGGGACAATCCGGAGACGGATACGGGGACCATCCCAGGCGAAGCCGACGCCCAGGGCAACTTCGCCATCCAATACGGCTTTCCGTTGCGACTGCCGAACATGCGCCTGGCCATCACGCTGGTGGCCACCGACCGGGAGGGGAACCGCTCGCTGCCGACGACGCTGGTCGTCCGCTTCTGATCTGCGCCCTCCCCCTTTCTCTGCCGCGGGCCAGGATTCGGCGATTCACGGCGAAGGGAATCCTGTCCATGGGTGGCCTGCTGGTTGCGGGTGAACCCGAACCTGTCCTTCAGGGAGGCTGAATTGCGGAATCCCAAGATGAATCTCAACCTGCTGCTGCTCTGCGCAGCGGTCCTGACCCTGACCCTGCCCCTGGTTGCCGCGCCGGAGATCTCGGTCTTCGTCGACGGCCAGCGGCTCCGACAGTCCCCGGTCTCGGTGAAGGGCTCGACCCTGGTTCCCCTGCGCGGCATCTTCGAGGCCCTGGGAGCCAGCGTGGTCTGGGATGGGCCTGCCAGGACCGTCCGCGCCCAGAAGGAGACCACCAGCGTCGAGCTCGTCCTGGACTCGCCCTATGCCCTGGTCAACGGCCAACCCAAGAGGTTGGAGGTCCCCGCCACCGTCCTCGGGGGGTTGACCATGGTGCCCCTGCGCTTCATCGGTGAGGCCCTGGGGGCCGAGGTCAAGTGGGATGGCGCGACGCGCTCGGTGTTGATCACCAGTGCCCCGGCGCAGGCCAATGCTGGAGGGGACGCTCCGCAGGCCCCGGAGGCGGCGCCCAGGATCAACCAGGTGGTGGTCAGCCCCCAGAGGCCCCTGGTCCCAGGCGACACGCTGACCGTGATCATGACCGGAGACTCGGGTGGCCAGGCCAGCTTTGATATCGTAGCCGTCCGCGCGGGGATCCCCATGCCCGAGGTCAGCCCCGGACGCTACCAGGGGAACCTGGTCATCCCCAACAACCTGCAGGCGGATGCCGCAGCCCTGCTGGTGAAGCTGGCGCGAGGCGGGCAGGAGACCCTGCAGCAGGCGGCTGTCGGGGTCACGATCAAGTCGACCTCCGCCACCGAATCGGCCCCGGTGGGGATCGAGTTCCCCACCGCCAACTCCACCGTCTCCACCCTGCGCCCCGAGATCGGGGTCTCCTTCCCCTCCGCGATCACCGCGGGCAGCGTCCGCATCTCCGTGGACAACGTGGACGTCACCAGCGCGGCCCGGGTCCAGGGGACCCGGATCTCCTGGCAGCCGACCCATGACCTGGGTGTCGGGCAGCACACGGCCCGGGTCAGCGGGGTCGATAACTTCGGGACCGACCTGAATCGCCAGTGGTCCTTCGGGGTCTCCACCACGGCGTCCAACACCACCGGCCTGGTCACCTCCCTGAACCTCAGTCCCGTCTCGCCCTACACCGTCGGACAGAACGTCACCGTCACCCTGCGCGGCCTGCCCGGCGGCACCGCGACCTTCGACGTGGCCGGACGCACCGGATTCGTGCTGAGGGAGACCACGGCGGGCGTCTACCAGGGGACCTACACAGTCAGCAACCAGGACGTCAGCGGAACCCGGATGGAGGCCACCCTGCGGATGGCCGACGGCCGCACCGAGCTGTACCGGTCCGCCGAGGTCGTCACCATCGGTCAGGCCGCCACCTCGGTCAGTCTGACCGTGACCTCCCCGCAGGCCGACCAGAGGGTGGACGGCACCTTCAACATCGTCGGGACGACCACTCCGAACGCGACCGTCCGGGTGACCGCTCGAGCCCAACAGTCCCTGATTCCGGGCATCATCTCGATCACCGGCAGGACGTTCACCGCTACGGCCGTCGCCGACGCGACGGGACAGTTCACCGTGACCCTGGCGGCCTCCGAGGCCTCGGCGGGATCCACGCTGGATCTGACCGTCCAGGCCCAGGACGGTGCCGGCCGGACCTCCACCCCGGTCCAGTTCCAGGTGGTCCGCCAGTAGTCTGACCGGACATCGGGTCCTCAAGGAGGGTTCCGGGGCTTCCCCGGAGCCCTCCTTCCACTCAAGGCCCCGACCGTGGCAGGAGCCCATCCGGGGGAACCGAATTTCCTTCAAATGCGCGAAGGCAGCCGCATCCGCTGGAAGACCCTGTCCATCCTCCTGAACCTGGCCGGCATGTTCCTGTTGCTGGCCACGCTGGCCCTGGTCTTCCTGTGGCCCGAGCACCTTTGGCGCTTCGGGTTGGAGGCCACCACCGGGCGGATGCTGGTGATGCAGGAAATCAGCGCCCTCCTGCTGTTGGGCGCCTTCCAGAAGAACCTCTCCCCGGCCTGGCAGCGGGCCTCTCTGGTCGGGTCCTTCGTGGTCCTGGCCGAGGGCGCCCTGATGGGGATGCTCTAGGTGGCCGTGTGAGTATCGGGACCCAGGCGATCACAGCGGAATCCGCGCAGTCGCCCAGGCTGGGGAGGAGTCATGGAGGAAGCGTGAAAGTGGCGCCCGTGACCGTCTTCCACCCCCTCCAGGATCGAATCGGAGAGGTCCTGCTCTCCAGCCAGGCCATCCAGGAACGCATCCGTCAGGTTGCCGCCGAGATCTCCCGGGACTACTCCGGACAGGAGATCGTCATCCTGTGCGTCCTGAAGGGCTCGCTGATGTTCACGGCGGACCTGATGCGCAACCTGACGCCCCCGGTCGTGCTGGACTTCGTGGCGGTCTCCTCCTACGGCAGCGCCACTTCCACCTCGGGCGTCGTGCGGATCCAGAAGGACGTGGAGGAACAGTTGTCCGGCCGGCACGTGCTGGTGGTCGAGGACATCGTGGATACCGGCCTGACCCTGCACTACCTGCTGGCCAACCTCAAGCTGCGCAATCCGGCCAGCCTGAAGGTCTGCTGCCTCCTGGACAAGCCCGCCCGACGGCGGGTCGAGGTGCCCGTGGACTACCTGGGGTTCTCGATCGAGGATCGATTCGTGGTCGGCTTTGGCCTGGACTACGATGAGCACTTCCGCAACCTGGGATATATCGGGATCATGAAGGAGAACTGCGATTGAGCGAAGTCTGGCGCCTGTTCCAGTTGCAGAAGGCGGACACCCGCCTGGCCGAGCTCGACAAGGCCCTGGTGGCCCTGCGGGCGGATGACGACCACCAGCGCCTGCTGGCCCACGCCGAGGCTGCACAGACCCAGGCGGAAGAGGATCTGCGCCGCCTGAAGAAGGAACTGCGCGAGAGAGAGCACGAGGACTCCACCCTGCGCGACAAGGCCCGGGCCCTGGACGCCAAGCTGTACGGGGGCCGCGTCTCGAACCTCAAGGAACTGACCGGCTACCAGGAGGAGCTCCAGGCCCTGCGCAGCCGCCTGGACGGTCTGGAGACCGAACTCCTCGAACGGATGGAGGACCTGGAGACCCGGGAGGCGGGGCTGGGCGACCTCCAGGCCCAGGTGCAGCGGGCCCGCCAGGAGCGGGACGAGCGCCAGGCGGCGCTGGACGACAAGGTCCACCGTCTGGAGTCCGAATGCGCAGGGCTGCGGGAGAGACGCCAGGACCAGGCCCGGGAGGTTCAGGCCAGCCTGCTGAAGCGCTACGAGGAACTCAAGGCCAGGAAGAACGGCGTGGCCGTCGCCCGCATCTCCAACCACTCCTGCGAAGGCTGCCGGATGCACCTGACGGACCACAAGATCCAGGAGGCCAAGGGAGCCGGCGTCACCTTCTGTGCCACCTGCAGCCGCATCCTCTACATGGAGAGCTGAGGGCCCCGGCGCAGCTTCAGGATGCGCAGGCAGTGCCCACCGGCCTCCAGGCACAGGGAAACCTCGTCCACGACCTGCTCGACCAGGGCCAGACCCAGGGCGCAGGGCCCCGAGGTGTCGGAGAAGGCAGGGGGCGCCAGGGGATCCGGCTGGTCGCGGCGGACCAGAAGTTCCACCCCTTCGGGCAGCACCCGTGCCGAGATGCGCACCTGGGTCTCGGGGGCCTGGGCCCCGAAGAAGGCCGCGTAGCAGGCCTCCCCCACGGCCATCTTGAGGTCCTCGATCTCCTCGAGGTCGAGCCGGGCTACGCTGCCAACCCCGGCGACGACCAAGCGGACCAGTCGCACGAACTCGGCGCCAGCGGCGACCGCGATCTCCACGGTGGGCACGGACTGGTTCATCGCCAGGACCTCCCTGTCGAAGCCGGATTCCTGGACTCTGGGAGAGCGCCAGGTGAGGTGTCAGGCCGGCGGGCCTGCCGGGGGCCGGGGTTCGGGTGCTGCGGGGACGGGGATCGGGGCCGGCGTAGGGACCGGCCGCAGGGCCTGCGGCGTCTCGGGGAGCGGACTGGCCTGGCCCTGAACGCGGCCCGAGGGGCCCATCTCGATCACCAGGAAGTGCCCTTCGACTCCAAAGCGGGTGAACTCGGCGTCCATGCGCACCGGAACCTTGGGCCAGGGATTGACCTCGGCGTAGTCCTCCTCGATGCGCACCAGGCCCGCCAACTCGCGGCGGCCTTCCAGGAGGTGACGAGCCACGGACATCACCAATCGACGCGCGAAGGCCGGCAGGGGCACCATCTCGGCCGCCCAGAACTGCTTGAAGGTCACCCGCAGGCGATTGTCGATGGCCGCCATGCCCAACTCGACCAGGAAGGGGAAGGACAGACCCTTGCGGACCTGCCCGCGGAACGAAATCTGTTCCTGCCCGAACTGGAGTTCCAGATTGCGGACCTCGATCGGCACCCGGCGTCGCAGTTCCTCCTGGAAGAGGTCTGAATCCAGCAATCGGTTGACCAGGCTGGCCGAGACCCGGACCAGCAACCGCTCCACCCGGACCGTGGCCCCGGCCAGCATGGCCCGGGGCTCCGCGGTGGGGTCCAGATCCTCGATGTGCAGCAGGCCCTCGTCGACGGCCACGCCATCGTAGGACCCGGAACGCAGGGTCACGTCCCGGAACTCAACCTGGACCCGCAGACCCTTGGGCCCCGACTTCAGGCTGACCGACGCGTTCTCCACCCCGAGGCTGTTGACCATCCTCAGGGCCAGCGGGATCAGTTGCCCGATATCCTGGCGCGTCAAGCGACCTTGCTCTCCGCTCCCCCGGCCTTCTTCTCGGATCCGGGCTTGGATTCCGAGGAGGCCGCCGGCTTGGAGGTCTCGGCAGCGGGCGCGGACCGGGTGCCCTCCGTGGCCCGGGTCCGGCCTCCGGAGCTGGCGTAGTCGTTCTTGTGGAAGCCGCTTCCCTTGAAGATGATCCCGTCCGGAGCGATCAGCTTGCGCAGCGCTTCGTGACCGCAGGCGGGGCAGCGGCGCA
>CAZQPM010000007.1:0-24401 GCA_964595195.1 uncultured Burkholderiales bacterium
GCGCAGGTTCTCGCAGCAGGCCGTCAGGTTGGCCCTGGCCCGCGCCCTCTGGAAGGAGGGCACCAGGATGCCCGCCAGCAGCGCGATCAGCCCGATCACGATCATCAACTCGATCAGGGTGAAGCCGGTGGTTCTCCGGGATCTCGGCACGGCTGGCAGGCCTCCGGTTGAACGTGGCGTGGACGGGTCCTGCAAGGCTTCTGGGGATGGGGGGAGATTCCTGTGGATTCGTCCCCCTCCTTCAGGACCGAAGGGATGATCGGGGTCAGCGAGAATACCGAATCCGGTTCACAACCGAGCATTCCTTGGGAGGGACTCACCAGATGCGGGATGATTCAGTCCGCAACCACAACGAGGCGGTCAAGGAACTCCTCCAGGCCGAGGAGACCACGAAGCGGAATCGGCTGGAGTTGTCTCCCTTCGGGATGAAGGTCCTGGTCGGGATCACCGTGCTCCTGGTCGGTTTCGCCTGGTGGCGCCTGACCCGACCCCTGGTGGCTTTGGAGACTCCCCCCGATTCGGTGGAGCTGGTCTCGGTGGCCGAGGTCCCCGTGGATCGCTTCTTCGAAGTCCAGGCGCGGATCAAGAACAACAGCCAGCGGACCGTCGCCAAGGTGGTCTACCAGGTCCAGTATCCAGGGAACCAACCCGAGGATACGGTCTTCCTGGTCGCCGAGAAGCTCAAGCCGGGCCAGGATGTCCTGGTCTCCCTGCCGTTGGTCAATCGCGAGGCTCCCCCCGCGACGCGCGAGGTCACTCCCCTGTACATCGAGTGGGAATCCTAGGCCCGGAACGAACCCGAACCGGGCGACCCTAACCGCCGCCGTGGGCCGTCTGCAGCAGGGCCCGTAGGCTGGTGGAGGTCTCGGTCTGCAGGATGGCCCGGCGCAGCCTGGGGTTCAGGAAGGTTCGGCCCAGGTCGGCCAGGATTTCCAGTTGCGTCTCCTCCTGACCCTGGGGGGTGAGCAGGACCACCAGGGCCTGGACCGGCAGGTCCTCGGGCCCTTCCAGGAAACCGTCCCGGCACAGGCCCACCCCGACCAGTGGGGCCTGCAGGCCCTCCAGGCGGGCGTGCGCCAACCACACGCCCGGGGCCAGATTCCCGCTGGTCAGGCCCTCCCGGCGGCGCAGGGCAGCCAACAGGACCTCGGAGGGAAAGGGGGTGGCCGAGCACAGGCCCTCGACCACGGCGGTGACAGCCTGCCAGCGGTTCCGGGGCGGGTCCAGCACCAGGAAGCCGCGGTTGCGCAGGTAGTGCAGGAACCGGACGGGCCGGCGGCGGGCCAGGGCCTTCTCCATCAAGGGACCACTGATCATCGAGGTCACCAGGGCCATCAGGACCAGGGCCACCAGCATGCGGTCATCGAAAAGCCCGGCGTCCCGGGCCAGCAGGCCCAGGATGATCTCCATGGCCCCCCGGGCATTCATCCCGAAGCCCAGGGCCCAGGCCTCGCGCCTCGGCATCCCGGCCACGAGGGCTGCGCCCCCGCACCCCACGATCTTGCCCAGGCAGGCGATGACCAGGACCACGGTGCACAGGACCGGGTCGAAGGCCTCGACGAAGTTCACCCGCAGCCCGATGCTGGCGAAGAACAAGGGGGCGAAGAGCGCGGTGACGAAGTGGTGCAGGATCAGTTGTGTCCGTTCGCTCAGGCGGGAGGAATCCCCCAGGGCCACGCCCACCAGGAAGGCGCCGAAGATGGCGTGGACTCCGATCCACTCGGTGAAGGCGCCGCACAGGAAGGCCAGCGACACGCACAGGGCCAGGACCCCCGCCGGCCAGGCTGCATGGGCCTGCACCCGGACGATCAACTCGTGCAGCAGGGCTCGGCCCACGGTCAGGATGCCCGCGGCGAAGAGCACCGTGGCGGCCAGGGTGGTCCGGATTCCGAATCCCTCCGACTCCAGGTGGCGGCCGGGGATCATCCCCAGCACGAACGCGAACATCAGCCAGCCGACGAAGTCGTTCACGATGGCGGCGGCCAGGATCACCATGCCCAGGTCCGTGCGAAAGAGTTGCAGATCCATCAGGATCCGGGCGATCACGGGCAAGGCCGAGATCGACAGGGCGGTGGCCAGGAAGAGGGCATGGAGCGTCGTGTTGCCGCCCGCCGGACGGCCCAAAAGGTCCGGGGCCGCGAGGACGGCGCCGAAGGCCACGGCGAAGGGGACGAGCAGACCCGCCCCGCTGATGATCGTGGCCAGGCGTCCCTGGCGCTGGATCCGCGACAGGTCCACCTCCATCCCGGCGACCAGCAGGAACAGGACCACCGAGACGCTGGTCAGGGCCTCCAGGGCGTGGGCCGCGGGGCCCGAGGAGGGAAAGAGGGCCGCGGTGGCTTCCGGCCAGAAGCTGCCCAGGACGGTGGGACCCAGCAGGATGCCCGCCAGGATTTCTCCCAGGACTGCGGGCTGGCGGAGGTTCGCGGCGACTTCGCCCAGAGCCCGGGCCGCGCCGACCAGGAGGCCCAGGGACAGGAGCAGCGACACCATCTCCTGGTGGCTCACGACGAGGGGTGGGGGCGCCACACCAGCAGGGCGCAGGGCAGGTTCTGCAGCGTCAGCTCCGTGCCGTGGGGATACAGACGATCCAGGAGGCCGCTGTGCTCCTCCGGAGCCGGCACGACCAGCAGGTCGGCCGCCGTGTCGCGGGCAAAGCTGATGGCCTCCAGGCCCTCGCGCCCCGGGAGGCCCGAGGCCCGGGTGGGAACGCCGGAGGCCCGGCAGTCCTCCAGGAAGTTGGCCAGACGGTGTTCGGCCACCAGGGCGCCGACCTGGCGCTCCTCCTCGGTCTCGGCCAGGTCGGCTCCCTCCTCCAGGGCCAGGTGCAGGCCGGGGAGTTCAAACTCCTGGACCACGTGCAGGATCTCGGCCTTCTCGGCCCGGGCCAGGTCCAGGACCGACTCCAGCATCTCCCGGGAGGGCGTCTTGGGATCCATCACGGCCACGATGCGACGGAAGGCAGCGGGCGACAGACGCGGTTGCGGCAGCAGCAGGGTCGGGCAGGGCGCGGACCGGGCGACCCGCCGGCCGACCGAACTGAAGAACGAACCCAGGGGCCCCTCCTCCTCCAGGGCGCCCAGGACCAGCAGGCGGGCGGTCGCAGCCGTCTCGGCGACGACCTCCTCGATGCGGCCGGACCGGGCCAGCACCTCGGGGGCCTCGTCGGGCAGGGCCCGGCGCACCAGTTCCGTGAGGTCGGGTCCGGGGCGGCCGACGTGGAGCAGGCGCAGAGGCCAGCCCAGGGAGGCAGCCAGGCGCGAGGCTTCGCGGGCCACCGCCGACGCCGTGGGCGACAGGGCTACCAGGGCCAGGACTTCGCCAGGGGTCGTGCTCATCGGGTCTGGGGCCCCGGGCTGGAAGGCTCCGGCCGGGAGGCTTGCGGACCTTCCCCCGGTCGGCAGCGGATTCCTGCCCTGGAGTTTCGGGCCTCGGGGCTCAGCGCCGCGGGAGCGTCACGCCGCCGATCGAGACCTGGTCTTCACCGACCTGGATTCCGGCAGCCTCCCGGTTCAGGACACCCGATTCCTCGGGTGTCTCCTCCTTCGGGAGGACGACCCTCTGGGTCTGGCCCGCCAGGTTCCAGACCAGGAACGAACCGTCTTCCAATGGGACCGGGGCGGCGCCCGGCAATCCCTCCAGGTCGACCTCGGCGGCGACCCGGCCGCGCTCGGCCTCCAGGACGGTGGCCCGACCGTCCTGGCTGAGGATGCACAGCGTACCCCGGGCGCCGACTCCCGGGGACAGGTTCACCGAGCCCGAGGTCTGCGTCCGCCAGATCGGCACCCCGGTGTCGGTGTCCAGGGCCTGGATGGCCCCGGAGGTGTCCGCCAGGTAGACCTGCTCGCCCGAGGTCGAGAAGGCTGGAGGAGCGGCCGGGCGTCCCGGTGTGGGGGCCTGCCAGCGCTCTTCGCCGGTCCGGGGATCCAGGGCTACCAGGCCCCCCTGATCCCGGGCCACGTAGACCGAACCGTCGGGGCCGACGGCCGGCGAGGTGTGGATCGGCGACTCCGATTCGTAGCGCCACAGCGGCTGCCCGGTGCGGGCATCCAGGGCCTGGATGACCCCTCCGGCATCGGCCTGCCAGCCGTTGTAGACGCTGGCGTAGACGCGTCCGGCCCCGGCGGCCGGCGTGCCGTAGGTGGGGCCTACCTCGGCCTCCCAGACCGGCCCGGACTGGCCGGGCTCCAGGGCCGCCAGGCGGTTGCCGCGCCAGTTGGCCAGCACCACCCGATTGCCCTCCAGGGGAACCGGACGCAGACAATCCCGGGTGCCGGGCCCCCAGGTCCCCTGCGATTCGCCCGTGGTGGCCGAGAAGGCTCCGACCACGGCTTCACCCGAAGCCCAGACGGTCTGGCCGTCGGCCGAGGGCACGGGGGCCACCACCATGTCCGCCTTGAGGACCGACTTCCAGCGCTCCTGGCCGGTGAGGGGATCGACCGCGCACACCGTCGAGTCCACCGGAGGGCTGTACTGGCCCTGGGTGGCGATGAAGACGTCCCCGTCGGGGCTCAGGGCCGGCGAGATCGAACCCTGGGGCAGGGGTGAGGGGACCGGCCGGGCGCGGCGGTCTTCGGGCGAGGTGAAGAGCGATCCCCTCAGTCGGGAGGTTTCGGAGGAGGTCGCAGGGGTCGTCATGTTCCCAGTCATGTTCCCAGTCATGTTCCCAGTCATGTTCCCATGGATGGCACGGAACCCTGAATGATTCCTGATAGAGGGTGCCTCGATCCGGGCTGGCAGGTCGTCTCGGGCCGCAGGGGCCAGTTCCCGGGCCCAGGGAGGACCCGGGAGACCTCGCGAGAACACCCTGCGCGTATGAAGATCCCCCTGCACGATTTTCTCAGCGAGATGATCCAGTCCCGGGGGGCGGACCTTCTTCTGGCCTCCGGGTTCCCTCCGGCGATCCGCGTGTACGGCCGGCTGGAGTCCACGGCCATGCCTCCCCTGCAGAATCGCGACGTCGTCGAGTTGCTGCAGGAGATCGTGCTGCCCCAGGAGTTCGACCGGATCCGGGACCAGATGAACCTGGACTTCGCCTACGAGGGCAGCATCCCGGGGGTGGGCCGTTGTCGTTTCCGCTGCAACGCCTACCTGCAGCGCAACGGGTTGTCCATCGTGTTCCGCCTGATCCCCTGGGAGGCGCCGCGCCTGCACGATCTGGGCCTGCCGGACATCCTCAGCAGCCTGATCCACCACCGCAACGGGCTGGTCCTGGTCACCGGACCCACGGGGTCGGGGAAGACCAGCACCCTGGCGGCCATGTGCCGGCACATCAACGAGACCCGCCCCGTCCACGTGATCACCATCGAGGACCCCATCGAATACGTGCACCGGGACGAGCGCGCCATCATCGTGCAGCGCCAGGTGGGCGTCCACGTCGAGTCCTTCCAGCGCGCCCTGCGCGCCGCCCTGCGCGAGGATCCCGACGTCATCGTGGTGGGCGAGATGCGCGACCTGGAGACGATGCAGTTGGCCATCACGGCGGCCGAGACGGGGCACCTGGTCCTGGCCACCCTGCATACGATCTCCGCCTCCCAGACCATCAGCCGCGTGGTGAGTTCCTTCCCCTCCAACCAGCAGTGGCAGGTTCGGGCCATGCTGGCCGACTCGCTGAGGGCCATCCTCTCGCAGCAGCTCCTTCCCCGGATGGGATCCCCCGGGCGCATCCCCGCGGTGGAGATCCTCCTGAACAGCGAAGCCGTGGCCAACCTGATCCGCGAGGATCGGATGTTCCAGATTCCCGGGGTGGTCGAATCCAGCGCCTCGAAGGGCATGCGCCTGATGGACCAGGACCTGATCCGTCTGGTCGCCGAGGGTCTGGTGGAGCCCACCGAGGCCTTGGACCGGGCCCACGACAAGTTGGACTTCTCCACCCGGGTGGAGTTCCGGAAGAAGGCATGAAGCGATGATCACCCTGGAACAACTCCTGCGGCAGGCGGTCGACATGCGGGCCTCGGATCTGCACCTCCAGGTGGGCAGCCGGCCGGCCCTGCGGATTCAGAGTGACATCCGTTTCGTGGACGTCGACCCGTTGACGGCCGAGCAGGTGGACGAGATGATCCTGCCCCTGCTGGGAGAGGACCACTACGAGACCTTCGTCCGGCGCGGAGACGTCGATCTCTCCTACGAGATCTCAGGAGTCTCGCGCTTCCGGGTGAACGCCTTGAACCACTATCGCGGGCGGGGTGCGGTCTTCCGCGTGATCCCCAACGAGATCCCGACGCTGTCGAATCTGGGCCTGCCCAGCGTCCTGGAGAAGGTGGCCGCCTTCGACAAGGGGCTGATCATCGTGGCGGGGCCGACAGGTTGCGGGAAGTCCACGACCCTGGCCGCCATGTTGGGACAGATCAACGAGCGCCGGCCCGCCCACGTGATCACGATCGAGGACCCCATCGAGTACATCCACCCGTTCCGGCGCTCCTACATCGAACAGCGGGAGCTGGGTCAGCATGCCACTTCCTTCGCGGATGCCCTGAGGGCTTCGCTGAGGGAGTCTCCGGACGTGGTGATGGTGGGCGAGATGCGGGACCTGGACACCATGCGCGAGGCCCTCCGAGCCGCCGAGACCGGTTATCTGGTCTTCTCGACGCTGCACACGAATTCGGCCGCCCAGACCCTGAATCGCATCGTCGACGTGTTCCCCCCGGACGAGCAGAGCCAGGTCCGCTCGCTTCTCTCGGGTTGCCTGAAGGCCGTGATCTGTCAGCAGTTGCTGCCTCGCAAGGCCGGCGGACGGGTGGCTGCCATGGAGATCATGCTGGTGACCCAGGGCATCGCCGGCCTGATTCGAGAGGGCAAGACCTCCCAGATCGGCAGTTTCCTGTTGATGGGTCGGGCCGAGGGGATGCAGACCCTGGACCTGCACCTGGTCAGTCTGCTGCAGAACAGCCAGATCACCATGGAGATCGCCTACGGTTACTCGACGAACCCCGAGATCCTGGCCCGCCACGGCTACGACCTGCGGGGCTCGCGCCACGGCGGTTACTGACTCCTACAGGACCTGGGGGCCATCCGGGGGGGGAGGGTCCGCA
Source organism: uncultured Burkholderiales bacterium (assembly GCA_964595195.1). Taxonomy (GTDB): domain Bacteria; phylum Vulcanimicrobiota; class Xenobia; order Xenobiales; family Xenobiaceae; genus CAZQPM01. The sequence continues at coordinate 7,032 of CAZQPM010000007.1, forward strand.
TTCTTGCGGCCAGCCCGCAGGGCCACACCGATCCGGCCGGCCAAGCGCAGGCCGTTCAGCCCGTAGATGTGGCAGTAGCGGTCGAAGCTTTCGCGATAGGCGGCTGCAGCCCGGGGACCCGAACCTCCCGAGTGGCCCACGTGGTGCGTGACCGTGGCGGTCGGCTCGATCAGGACCCGCCAACCGCGGTCCCACATGCGATGGCACCAATCGATGTCCTCGTAGTAGAGGAAGAAGGCCTCGTCCATCGGTCCGGCCGCGGCGATGGCCTGGCGGCGCACCAGCATGGCGGCGCCGGTCACCCAATCGACGGTGCGCCTTTCCGTGGGCGGGGTCGGGGCATCCGCGGCACCCACCAGTTGGCAGAGCCAGCGCTGGATGCCGATGCGGACCCGGACGGCCAGGGTGGGGAACCGGCATCCACCAGTTGGCAGAGCCAGCGCTGGATGCCGATGCGGACCCGGACGGCCAGGGTGGGGAACCGGCCGAAGGAGCCGGCCTGCATGGTCCCATCCGGATTGCGCACCAGGGGCGCTACGATGCCGGCGTCGGGCGTCGCCTCCATGGCCGCCACCAGGGCCGCGACGCTTCCGGGGTGGACCCTGGCGTCCGGGTTCAGGAGCATCACGTAGCGGCCGGACGTGGCCTCGATCCCCCGGTTGTTGTTCGCCGAGAACCCCTGGTTGCGCACCGGCAGGATGTGGACCCCGGGATGGCGCGCCGCCACGGCTTCCAGGCTGCCGTCGCGACTCTCGGCGTCGACGACCCAGGTACGCGCCTCACCGACCTCGGCCGCTGCGGAACCGACAGCGCTGAGCAGCAACTCGCCCGAGTCGTGCGCTACGATGATGATGTCCACGTCGAGGTCCATGCGTTCCCTGGTCCCCATCGGCCTCCACTGCCGCCGCGTCCTGCCGGCAAAGATCGCGTGAGGCCAGCACACTGACCGGGAGGGGCCGAGGGGGCGAACCCCGGCGTCCGGGCCCCAAACCGTGGGGTGCGATGTGCCTCAACGGGTCAGGGATTCTGCAGGAGGCCAGGAATTCCCCTCGCGGACAGGTGCCTCCGCCCGAAATCTGCCGCAGGCCCGGGACCGGGCCCGACTGGAGGAACCCCAGCGCCTCGTGGGGAACTGCCACCCCCGTGGTCCGTGCACCGAGGCGGGAAGGCTCTTCCCGTCAGCGCGGGCGCCCGAGGAGGACGCTTTGAAGGGTCTGATCCTGTCCGGAGGCCGGGGCACCCGGCTTCGGCCCCTGACCTTCACCAGGGCCAAGCAGCTCATCCCGATCGCCAACAAGCCGAACCTGGTCTACGTGGTGGAGGACCTGGTCAAGGCGGGGGTCACCGATCTCGGGATCGTCATCAGCCCCGAGACTGGCGACGAGATCCGTCAGACCCTGGGCGAGTCCTTTGCAGGCGGAGCCCGCCTCACCTACATCCTGCAGGCCGAACCCCGGGGTCTGGCCCATGCGGTGTCGACCGCCCGGGACTTCCTGGGCGACTCTCCCTTCGTGATGTACCTGGGCGACAACCTTTTGTCCGGGGGCATCCGCCACCTGGTCGAGCTGTATGAGGAGCAGCAGCCGGACGCCATCGTGCTGCTGACGCCCGTGTCGGACGCCCGCCAGTTCGGGGTGGCCGTCCTCGACGGGCAGGGCCGGGTGACCCGTCTGGTCGAGAAGCCCAAGGATCCACCCTCCAACCTGGCCCTGGTCGGGGTCTATCTGTTCAGCCCGCGGATCCACCAGATCATCAGCACCTTGGAACCCTCCTGGCGCGGAGAGTACGAGATCACCGAGGCCATCCAGGGGTTGGTCGACCGGCAGCGCCCGGTGCTGGCCCACCTGGTTCGCGGATGGTGGAAGGACACCGGCAAGCCTGAGGACCTGCTGGAGGCCAATCGCCTGGTGCTCTCGCAGTTGCAGCGCTGCATCGAAGGCGACGTCGAGGACTGCGAGCTGGTCGGCGAGGTCGTCGTCGAGAAGGGAGCGGTCCTGCGCCGCTCCACCCTGCGCGGCCCGGTCCACGTGGCCTCCGGGGCGCTCGTGGAGGACAGCTATGTCGGTCCCTACACCGCCATCGGCCAGCAGGCCCGCGTGATCCACAGCGAGGTCGAGTTCTCGATCCTGATGTCCCAGGCGGAACTGCGCGACCTGCCCTACCTGCTGGACGCCAGCGTCATCGGCCAGGGCGTCCTGGTGTGCCGGGAGGAGCGGCGGCGGCTGCACTCCGTCAGCCTGGTCCTGGGGGACTACAGCCGGGTCAGCCTGTAGGCCGGAGGGTCGGTCGGGGAACCCGGATCATCCACGAAGAAGAGGGAGCTGCCCACCCATGCAAGCGTTGCCGCCGGAGATCGCCCAGGCCCTGACCTTCCAGAGCTACGGACCCGGGTCTCGGGTGGAGGGGGCAGAACTGGTCCGGCTGCGCAAGTTCCGCGGCCTGGAGGGAAGCTTTACCGAGCTCCTGCGCCTGCAGGCCGGCCTGGTCGAAGGCCAGACCCAGCCCTTCGAGGCCCGTCAGGTGTCGCTGAGTCAGGCCGTTCCGGGCCGGATCAACGCCTTCCACCTGCACCCCAAGCGCCCCCAGGAGGAACTGTGGTGCGTCGTCCAGGGGGAACTCCGGGTCTGGTTGGTCGACGTGCGCGCCGGTTCGCCGACCCAGGGCGCGCGGGTTCCCTACCTTCTGTCCGGGGAGGAACCCGCTCTGCTGCGCATCCCTCCGGGTGTCGCCCACGGCTACCAGGCCGGGGCCCGGGGGGCCCTGCTGCTCTACGTCACCAGCGACGCCTTCTGTTGGGAGGACCCCAACGAGGGGCGTCTGCCCTGGGACCTGTTCGGCCGCGAGATGTGGGAGGCGGACCGGGGCTGAGGTCCCGGGGCCCGTCGGCGGGCCGCCCACCCGAGGCAGCCCGGCCAGGCTCGGGCCGAACCTGGCCGGGCGTCCGTCAGCTCAGGGCGTCAGCCCGGGGTACCATTCGTACATGCCCTCGGCGTCCCGGTCCAGGACCGCGGAGCGGTGGTGTCTCAGGTCGCTCTTCAGGACGAAGCCGTCGGCGGTGCGGCGATAGACGAAGGAGCCGTGGGAGAGGGGGTCCTGCTCGGGTCTTCCGGTCGGGAGCGGCGTCCACACCTCGTCCAGACTGGCGGGGAGCCCGCCGGTCCGAAGCTGATGCAGCCGCAGCAGACAGATCGCCCGGATGGCGTGCTGGCGGGCCACGGACACCGTGATCTGGGAGCCGGCACGGGACAGGTTGGGCATCAGGGCTTCGGCCAGGCTCAACTGGCTCGGGACGGATGCGTCGGCTTCCCGAGTCCGCCCGGCTCTCAGGGCTTCGCGCTGGCGCAGGTAGACCGTGCTGTAGATCCGCCGCTCGCGCGCCCAGGAGGTGCCCGGCAGGATCCACAGGATCTTCAGCTCGGGGTTCAGGTCATCCAATCGTCCCGCCCGGGCCAGGTCCAGGGTCTGCAGGCCGAAGGCGAACTCGTTGTCGACGTTGTCCAGGAAGCTCCGGAAGCCCAGGCGTCGGTTCTCCTGGGCTTGGAGGACGCGCTGCAGGTCGGGCCCGGCAAGTGCGTTCCGGCGCAGGAAGTCCAGCAACCCTTCCTGGGCGACGTTGTCCAGGGCCACGCTGATCATGCCGCTGATCAGGGGCCCCTGCCCCGCGATCCGGTCGCACCAGCGCAGGTTCAGCAGGTGGGTGTCGAGGGCCTGCGACCGGTCGCCTTCCTGCTCGTACAGGTCGGCCCTGGAGCGCAGGGCGTAGGCCAGGCGGCGCATCAGGATGTAGTTGGGGACGGTAGCCCCCGGCCCTTCGCTCCAGCGCGGCGGCACCACGAAGAAGGGCCGATCCAGGGCCTGGCGCAGGACCGGCAGGGTGGCGTCCAGGCGGCGGGCCGAGTCCCGGGCCCGCGAGGGTTCGTTCCTCAGGGCCTGCCAACTGGACGGCCGGTCTCCCTGGTCGGCCCAGGCCAGGGCCCCGAATCCCTCGAGCAGGGCCTGATGGCGTCGGGACGGTCGAACCTGGGCCCGGTCGTACTTGCGCCCCATGAACACCGGTTCCAGCAGGGTGAAGCCGTCCTGGTCCCGGGGGACCGAGGCCAGGGCCTGCTCGCGCATCTCGGCCTTGGAATAGACCTGTCGGGCCAGTTCCGGGAGTTCCTCCGGGAAGGTCCGGTCCTGTTCAACCAGGTGGCCGGCCACCGCCAGGCCCAGCAGCAGGACCCACGCCGAGCTGAGGGCTGGAGAGCCGCCCGCGGCCCGGATCCGCTCGGCGAAGGACAGGTCATCGGACTCGGCGCCTGCCGACAGGATCCGCCTGCCGACCAGGGCCACGGCGGCGCCCAGCAGGCTGCCCATCAGGGCGGCCCAGACCATGGTCCAGGTCGGCATCGTCAGGGGATCCCGGCCTGCCAGGAGGCCCATCTGGTCGAAGACCCGCACCGTCAGGGGCGTGGAACCCGCCAGCAGGCCGGCCAGGCCCCCGAAGAATCCGGCCACCGGGGCACCGGTCCAGGCCCAGCGGTTGGAGTGGTCGGCCAGGGCGACCAGCAACGGTCGCATCAACCATCCCACCAGGGTGGCCACGGCGACCGCGGCGACCAGGCAGGAGACGATCCAGATTCCTCCCGCGAACCTGGAGGAGGCCAGGCCGACCACCTGCAGGGTCATCTGCAGGGCGGCCTGGGCCAGCAGCAGGAGTCCCGCCAAGAGCGCCGGCGCCAGGATCAGGGCCCGCCGCCGCGAGCTCCGGGCTACCGGAGTCAGGCCCACCTCCGGGGCCGCGCCGGCCCACAGCCGGTCCAGATCGCGTTCCACCCGCCGACGGGAGCCCCAGGTCAGACCCAGGACCGTCAGGCCCAGGGTCGCGGTCGGCAGGACCGAGCCCGCCAGGGCATTCCAGACCTCGGGCCGGAACTCCAGGCCGAAGAGCAGCACCGCCGAGGTCAGCGCGGTCACGGCCACTCCCCAGATGGCGACCCACAGGCCCAGGCTGCGCAGGACCGAGCCGACGGCTCGACCACCGGCTTCCCGGCGCGTGGCGCTGGCGGCCGAGACCGCCAGGCCGCTCCAGGCGCCTCCCAGGGGCATCGCGGCCAGGGCGCCCAGCACCAGCAGGGCCGCGCCCAGGTCCAGGGTCCCCCAACCGCTGGGGGTTGCACCCGAGACGATCTCGGGGACGACCCCGACGATCATCAGCACCAGGGCTCCGGTGACGGCCAGTTCCAGGTAGAGCGGAGCACAGGCCACCACCAGCCAGCCGCGCACGAAGTCCTGGCGGGTCAACCCGCTCTGGATCAGGGCCTCCAGGGTTCCCCCCTCGCGTTCCTGGGCCAGGGCCGCGCTGGTGCGGGCCGAGGCGCGCAGCCAGACCAGCCAGCCCAGCACCGTGATCCCGATCCAGAAGGCCAGGGACATGGATTCGTAGCGCATTCCGGTGAGGAGCCAGGCCGCCTGGGCCTGGATCGCCGCAGGGACGAGGCGGGCCAGGAAGAGGCCCAACACCCCGGCAGGGATGACCGCCGCCAGGCGGGCCGCTTCGCGGATCACGACGGGGTTGTCGCTCCAGGCTCGGATCCAGCGATTGCGCCGGGGCGCCGCGGACTGGGTCCAGCGCTCCAACCGGGCGGGGTGTTCGAAGCCCCACAGGGCCAGGGTCCGGCCCGCCAGCCCCACCCACAGCAGGGAGGCGCCGAGTCCCAGGGCCGTTGCGCCTTCCCCGTGGCCTGCGGCCAGGGCCACCAGGCCTGCGGCCGGGCCGAACAGGGTCAGGCCGACGGCCAGGCAGGCCGGGCTCAGGCGCTCTCCGTTGCGGGCGAACAGCACCAGGGCCTGCGAGGCGTAGGAGCCGACCGAGAAGAGCAGGCCCATCAGGACCAGCCAGCCCAGCACGCCTAGGGCCGCGGGGCCCGCGTGGCGGAGGGGCTCCCAGTAGTAGGTGGGAAGCCCGCCTGCCAGGGGGGCCCCCGCCATCAGCACCAACGCCACCGGCAGGCTGACCCGGTACAGCGAGCGCAGGCTGAAGAGGGCCAGCGAGTCGGCCATCCGGGTCGGCTCCAGCCCGGTGGCCAGGATTTCCTCCAGGCAGCGGCCGCGGCGCAGCGAGACCAGGACCGCCAGGTCCATCCGGAAGTGGTACCAGGGCAGGGTGACCAGCAGGCCCAGGCCGACCCACACCAGGTAGCTGGCGGCGAACTCCACGTCGCCGATGCCCGTCAGGAAGGCTGCGGGAAGGGCGTACAGGGCCAAGGCCAGCAGGAACCACACGGAGGGGGGGCGCAGACCGGCGCGTTCGCTTCGGGTCTGCAGCAGGGCGGCCACGGCGCTGGTGCGGTCGGCAACCGAGGGCAGGATCCCATCGACAGCCTGCAGGGCGCCGGCAGTTGCGCCCTGCAGGGCCAGCACCGGGTCGCGCCGCAGCGCGCCTGCCAGGCTCTCGGGGCCGGGAACCAGGCGGTCCAACCAGGCCGCCAGTCGGCCGGCCAGGCGGCGGGCGCGGACGTCCCAGGCCCGTTCGGCGCGTTCTTCCACCAGCTTGCGGGTGCGGGCGGCGAAGCCCGGGGGGACCTCGGGGATGGGCACGGTGAGGGTCGCCGAGGTCAGGCCGCGCAGGGCCGCCTCCACCTCCTGGCAGGCCGGGCAGACCTGCAGATGTTCCAGCACCTCCCGGGTCTCCTCGGCCGTGGCCTCTCCGTCGATCCAGGCGGAGAGGGATTCGAAGAGGCTCTCGCACCGGTTCTCCAACACTCGGGTCTTCATCGGGAACCCTCCCGGCCCTGGCCAGTCAGGGCCTGAATCAGGCGTTGCCTGGCCTTGGCCAGGCGGCTGCGGACGGTGCCGGTCGGGATGCGGAGTCCCTCGGCGATCTCCTGGTAGGAGAGTTGCATCATCTCGCGCATGGTCAGGACCTCCCGGTCCTGGGGACCCAGCCTGGCCAGGGCCTGCTGCACCCCCAGCCTGTCCCCGGTGGCCTCGGTCGGATCGGGAACGCCGGGTTCGCTACCCTTCTGGGCCAGTTCCTCCAGCGAGTCGGCCGGGCGGGTCCGCAGCAGTCGGCGACAGCGATGGGTCACCAGGCGCAGCAGCCAGGTGTGCGCGGCGTAGGGGTCGCGAACCTGATGGATCGAGCGGTAGACCGAGAAGTAGACGTCCTGCAGGCAGTCCTCGGCCCGGTGGTGGTCGCGCAGGAGGCAGACCGCCAGGCGCCAGGCCGCCCCCTGGGTCTGGTGGATGAAGTCCTCCAGAGCCTGGCCGTCGCCGTCCTGCATCCGGCGGACCAGGCGGGCCAGGGCTTCGCGGCGGGGAGAGACCTCTTCGGCATCGGTCGCGGTGGCCGGGGGCGGCTCCGAGGCCTCGTTGCCGGGCGCCCGGATCCCGGGCCGGGAGGTTCGTGGCGTGTTCAGCGTTCCCAGCACCTCAGGCCCTCCGCTTCCAGGCTCGCCCCGGCCACGGACTTCCAGGGCGGACATGCGAGGGAGTCCGGTCGCGCCCGGAAAGTTCGCACCCGGCCGGAAGATATCTGCGGGGTTCTGTCAACTCGGGCCGTCGGGTCGCCGATCGAGGGCACGGTCGACCGCTTGCAGCCTGTGTGATTATCCGGACCGAGCATCGCCGAGGGATTTTGCGTTCCCGCTAGGAGCGAAAGCCGTGGTTTGCTGGTGGCAAATGAGGCTTTTCGCGACAACGCGGGGGCGGAAAATATCCGGCGAGGCGACGGGAGTGGTAGCCACACAGGCTGCTAGGCCCGTTCCCGGGCGACCAGCAGGCGCAGGGCCACGGCTGCGAAGAAGAGGTTCGGCAGCCAGGCCGCCAGGGCGGGGGGGAGCGCGGAGGCTTCCCCCAGCAGCATCCCCGTCGTCATCAGGGCGTAGTAGACCAGGATGAAGAGAAGCGACAGGCCGAAGCCCGTGGAAACGCCGGTCCGGTAGGGTTGCACGCCCAACGGCACGCCGAAGCCCGCGAAGACCAGGCAGGCCACGGGCAGCGCCACCTTCTGGTGGGCCACGGTCTGCAGGCGGCTGGCCTGGCGCAGGTCTTCCGGGCCGGCGGCGCTGGCCTTGAGAGCCCGGGCCCGAGCCAGGAGCTGGCGCGGACCCTGCTCGTCAGGGGACGGCTCCCGGCGGGCCAGGGCCGCGGGAGACCCCAGGAGATCCAGGGAGGGGAGGGGAGTCCAGACCTGCCCGGCCCGCATCTCGACCCCCAACTCCTGCTGCGCGTCGAACTCCACCCAGCGCAGACCCTTCAGCATCCAGTTCTGCCCGGACCAACTGGCCCGGTCGGCGTAGATCTCGCGCCGGCGCCGTCCGTCGCGGAAGTAGTGCAGGAAGACGTTCTGCATCTCACCCCGGGCGGGGTCCAGGCTTCCCGCGCACAGGACCAGGACCTCGCCGGAGGGCAGGACCCTGGGCGCCGAGGCCAGGCCCTTCAGGACCTGGCTGGTCTGGAGGCCCTGGAAACGCAGTCCGTTGGCGCGGGCCATGGTGGGGGGCACGACCCACTCGTTCAGGGCCAGGGAGACGCCGGCCACCAGGGCACCGAAGGCCAGGGCGGGCAGGGCGACCCTCCAGAAACGGTAACCGCAGACCCGCAGGGCGGTGAGCTCGCGTTGGGAGCTGAGTCGCCCGAAGGCCAGGAGAGTGCTGAGGAGGACGGCCATCGGCAGGGTCAGCACCAGGATCTGGGGGATGCGGTTCAAGAGGTAGACGGCCAGCAGGGCCGATCCACCCCCCGCCGCCAGCAACATGCGACCGACCCCCATCACGGTCTCGGCGGAGACGAAGAGCGCCGTGAACAGGCCCACGCCGAAGAGGAAGGAGCCCAGGATCTCCTGCAGGACGAGTCGGTCCACCAAGGGCAGCCTCATCGCGGTGTCCCCAGATACAGGCGACGGGCGGTGGGACTGGAGCGCAACTCCCGGGCGGTGCCCTGCTCGACCACGACGCCCTCGTCGATCAGGAGGGCCCGGTCGGCGATCTCCAGCAGGTCGGTGGCGTTGTGGTCGGTGACCAGCAGGCCCCGGTCCTGGCGCTTCAGGCGCAGCACCAGATCCTTCAACTCGCACACGGCCCTGGGGTCGACACCGGTGAAGGGTTCGTCCAGCAGGAGGTAGCGGGGCTCTCCGACCAGGGCCCGGGCGATCTCCACCCGACGGCGTTCCCCTCCGGACAGGAGCGCCCCCGCCGTCCGGCGGACGGGTTCCAGACCGTACTCGCCCAGCAGGGCCTGGACCCGGGCTCGGCCCCCCTCACGGGTCTGGCCCCGGGCCTGCGTGGCCAGTTCCAGGTTCTGTTCGACCGTCAGGCGGCGGAAGACCGAGGCCTCCTGGTCCAGATAGCCCAGCCCCAGGCGGGCCCGGCGATCGATCGGGGCGTTCGTGACGTCGACGTCATCCAGGTCGATCCGGCCGGAGTCCGCCTGGACCAGGCCGGCCACGATGGCGAAGAGGGTGCTCTTGCCGGCGCCGTTGACGCCCAGCAGGCCCAGGCACTCGCCCGGAGCCACCTGCAGGGACACGCCGTCCAGAACCCGACGGCGCGCGTAGGTCTTGCTGACCTGATGGACCCTCAGCATGCGGCCTTCCTCAGCGGGATCGGTGCGGTCGGGCCCGCATCAACTCTTCAAGATCGCCCGTGCGCAGGTCCCAGCGGGCCTCCGGGAGGCGGTATCCGGTCCCGTCGGGTGGGACCACCCGGACGTCGCGCAGCAGGACCTGCCGGCTGGGCTGCCATTCCGCAGCCGCGCAGTTCAGGGCCCACGGCGCCGTCTGCGAGCCGACGCGGAGGGTGAGCCCCTCGCAGCGCACCGGCAGCCCGGGCCAGGACCTCCTCAGGGGCGGCCCGGCTCGGGCCAGCAGATGCCGGAGGTCCCCCGGCTGGTCCAGATGCACCGTGGTTCCGCGCAGCACCAGCTCGTTGTTCCCCGCAATCCCGAAGACCCCCACCCGGCGGCGCTGCAGCACGAGGTCCTCGACGTGGACCCGCCACCGTCGGCCCCCCCCGGGGCCCGCCAGGTCCAGCCGCCGCATCCTCAGGATCGCCGCCTGCCCCGGACCCGGCCCGGGATCCGCCTGTCGCCCCGGGGCCCCTGCCAGCAGCAGGGCCAGGGCCAGCAGCATCCCCAGGCCGGCCGGACCCAGGCTGCGCAGCCACGGGGAGCTGAGGGTCAAGGGGCGTAGGGGAAGCGGTAGACGAGGATGTCCCGATCGCCTCCGAAGAGGCTGACGTGGCCGGGGAGGGCGGCCAGGCCACCCTCCCCGCCCCACGGCAGGTACCAACGGTTCATCGGACGCCCGTCGGTTCCGTGGCGGTAGCCCTGCACCCCAGCGCGAACCAGGAGTCGTCCGGTGGGGTCAAAGTCCAGCCGGGTCACCTTGGGGGTGTGCCAGCCCCCGAGGGGGACCTCCCGGCGGAACCCACCGTCCGGGGTCAGCACCTGGATCCTATCGTTGTCGCAATCCGCCACGTAGACCAGCCCGTCGGGTCCCAACTCGATCGCGCCGGGCCTGTCGAACTGACCGGGAGCGCTCCCCGGGCCGGCCAGGGTCCTGAGCACCTGGCCCTGGGCGTCGAAGACCCTGAGGTGGTCGTCGCCGGTCGTGGCCAGGAAGGTCCCGTCCGGCAGCCAGGCGACGCCGAAGAGGAGGACCGACGGATCATTGCCGATCCGGGTGTCCTCGGCAGCCAGCACCCCTTGGGGCGAGAAGCCCCAGTACTGGGTGGCATACTGCCTGCTGTAGTCGTAGGCATTCCCGGGATCATAGAAACTCGAACCGGCCAGGACGTGGACGCCGCCCGTGGGGGCCACCTCGATGTGGTAGGTCTCTAGCCGGGGATCGGTCACGAGTCCGGAGGCTTTGAGGGGCCAGGTGGCCTGCGGCTGGCCCTGGGCCGTCAGCCGGACCACGCGGGTGAGGTAGGAATTCGACCAGTCCCCGCTGGCACACAGGGCGTAAACCGTGTTGCCGTCCGGACTCTTCGCCAGATCGACCACCTTCTCACCCTCCGGGGCTACCGCCTTCCAGGTGTCGACCAACCGGGGCTCGCCATCCGAGAGGAGGTCGGGCAACCCGTCCTCGTCGTCGTCCCGATTGGGGTCCATCGGCCCCCCGGGTTCATAGTCGCTGTACACATCCCCGAAGGGCTGGCCCTGGAACATGCCCGCCGGCTCGCCGTCCTGCAGGGGTGGCAGGAAGGGGCGCAGGGCCAGTCCGTCGGCGTCGAAGAACTTGGACAGGTCCAACCTGGCGCTGGGCCCCGAAGGGCTCCCGACCCGCGTGGCCTGGGTCAGCGCCTGGCGCCAGGTCCCCAGACGGTCCCGGTACTGCCGGGCCTGCTCGGGATCGGGCAGGTTGACGGCGTCGTCCTCCTGGGGATCCGTCTCGGCCAGCATGTGGTCGATGGCTTCCTGGTAGTCCTGGAGGCCCCGGTCCAGCAGTTGTCGGGCCTGGGACACCAGGGCGACCTCCTGGTGGTACAGGGCGTTCGGGGAGGCGGCCAGGAAGGTCTGCAGGTTCGGGTTCTCGGTGTTCAGTTGGGCGGTCAGGCTGCCGCCCAGGTTGTAGCTGGCCAGGATCAGCAGCTTGCCCAGGATCGTGCGATAGCTGGCCCGCAGGGCCAGGACGTCGCCGTAGTCGACCTCGTGGGTCCCGGCGATGAGGGTGCCATCCTGGAGGCTGACGACGTACTCGAAGGTGGGCGAGATCGCTTCCAGTCCCTGCAGGGCGGCTTCGAACTCCGAGCGGATGCGGGTCGCCAGGAACCGGCGCAGGTCCTCCCCGGTCGGGGTGGTCTGGGGGAACGTGGCGGGTCGGACCAGGGCGCCGCCGTCACTGCGACGGGCCTTGTCGAAGCCTGCGGCGTCCAGGAAGTCCCCCAAGTCGTTCAGGCCGTCGTCGGCGCCATCCGACGGCATCTCCTGGCCCAGGGCCCCGATGCGGCTCAGGGCCAGGAAGAAGCGGGCCGCATCGGCGTCTGCGGACTGCGACTCGCCGGCCAGCCGGCTGGCGGCGCCCAGGTAGGCGCGAGCCAGCAGGAAGGATTCCTGCGCCGTGGCCCGGATGCCCAGGGCCACCAGTTGTTTCACGGTCTTGCCGGCCAGGGCCGGGTCCTCGAAGGATGGAGCGCTCGGGTCTGCCCCGGCCGGAACCAGACCGACCCCGGCACCCGGTGGGTTCTGGGGCCTGGCCTGGCCGTCGACCAGGCTGATCGTGCCGAAGTCGAAGTCCACGGCGGAAGGGATCTGGAAGCAGTTGGCCGGGCCCTGGTAGAGCGGCCAGGTGGCGCCGTTCAGCAGGACGAAGATGCGGTAGGTCGCCCCGGAGGGCACGGCCAGGATCCTCACCGAGGGCCCCGACCCCTCCAGCAGGAAGCGTCCCGCGGACTCGGGCTCGGCCTCGGCCTGGGAGTCGTCCACGAACAGGTTCCCATCCTGGTCCAGGGCGATCAGGCTGGCCCCTTCCTCTACGGTGGCCGAGAGGGTCGAGTCCGCGACGGGTGGTGCGGGCACCTCATACCACAGACGGGCTTCCGTCGCGTTGACGTAGACCCACATGGCCTGGCCCACGGCCAGGTGGGCCTCGGGGTTGTTCAGGCCCACCGTGTGGTAGCCCGACGGGTCATAGACGAAGCCGTAGCCGTACAGGAGGTGGGTCGGATCCGCCGGCGAGACCTCCAGGCCCACGGCGTCCCGGAGGAAGCGCAGCGGCCCGGCCCCCGAGCGGATCTGGGCTGCAGAGAAGGGCTGTTCCTGGGCGTAGGGGACGGCGACCAGGTTCCAGCCCTGGATCAGGTCGGTGAAGGTGTCCGAGCCGGATCCGCTGTTCAGTCTGCCCGTGATCCGGAGTTCGGCGGCCTCGTCCGAGTAGACCCACAGGCCCCGGTCCGTGCCGGCCCCGGAGTTCAGCGCCGCCGGGTCGCCCAGGTCGACCATCGTGTACTGCTTCAGGTCGGGGTCCCACGCAAAGGCCGAGGAGTAGACCCCCGCGTCCGCGCTGACAGTGGTCACTTCCGTCACCGGCAGCGAGACCATGTTCCAGCCGGCCGACAGGGCCACCGTCAGGACCGGGTCCTCGGTGGGCAGCGCCTCGGGCAGGGCCCGGCGCAGGTTCGGGCTGGTCAGTCCCGGAGGGGACGGAGGGCCGCCGCCGGGTGCATTCGAGGGCGAGCCCGTGGCTGGCCAGGGGGACAAGGCGGCCTGTTGGGAGGCCCCTCCCGAGCATCCCCAGGTCAAAAGCAGGCTGGCCATGACCAGCAGTCTCAGGACACGACCGAATCGAGGGGTGGGTCCGGGCCGGGCAGGTTTCACGAGTCTTCCTCCGGTGCACCCTCGTGCGCCTCCGGCGCTGGCACGGAACCCGGCGTCAGGACGTGACGGGGATGAAATCCCGGGTGCATTCTGGGGTTCGGCTCGCACTCCTGCCGCTGGAGGAGGCCGACCGGTCGTTCCGCCGTCGAGCCATGGAAGAAGGCCCTTGGAGCCCGGTCGGAGGGTCAGGACCGACACCGACGGGACTGCCAGGGGCCCAGGGGGGGGGCCGTGCCGACCGGTCAGGCTCAGCCTTCGGCGGCGGGACGCTCCAGGACCACGAACGGCTTGACGAAGTCGTCGCCGCCCACACCGTTGCCGTTTCCGTCCAGCGCCTGGCCGAAGGGGTCGACCAGGTGCCGGGCCACCCCGACCAGGGAATAGGACCCGGCCGGCAGACCGCTCACGTCGAAGTCGATCTGGTTGGTGTGCAGACGGACCTCCCGGGGGGCGCCCTGCATCACGACCTCACCCTGCGAGTTCACGACCTTCCAGGCCTCCTTCTTGTTGGCACTGGCCGGATCGATGACCTTCTCGAAGCGGACCGTGATCCTGGAGGTGGAGCCCTGCGCGTCCTTGACCTCGCGGGCGGACAGCGTCGGCGGGCCCAGCTTCTCGGTCAGGGCCCGTCCGGCGTTGACCCGGCCGAAGCCCATCTCGCCCGCCTCCTTGGGGTTGAGGTGGTCGATGTTGTCGGCGGTTCCCGCAATCTGGGCCCAACGCTGGGCGGAGTTCCACTCGGGGTGGGCGCTCTGCACCAGCATGTCGACACCCATGGCCACGGGCGTGGCCATGCTGGTTCCGCTCATGGCCCCGACCCGGCCATCGGGCAGGGTGGAGACGATGTCCCGACCCGGAGACGACAGATCGATGCCGTGTCCCCAGTTCGAGAAGGAACTGCGCTGGTCGACCCGGGCCGCCGAGGTGTCGGTGCTGGCCACCAGGATGATGTCCTCGAACCTGGTGCGGGGGGAGTTGCGCGCCGAGTTGTTGCCGCCCGAATTGAAGAGCAGCACGTCGTTGTCGGCCAGCGTGCGGTAGGTCAGTTCCAGGGCCTTGTCGCCCGCGAATCCGTCGATGTTGAAGCTGGTGTTGATGCTTCGGGCCCCCTTGTTGAGGGCATAGAGGTAGGATTCGGCCACCACGGCGGAGCTGTAGGGGCGCTTGCCGCCGGCAATCCGCAGGGGCATCCCGACGGCTCCCGGGGCCACGCCGGTGGCTCCGCTGTCACCCTCGCGGGCATGCACGATCCCGTGGACGTGGGTGTGGTGGGTGCTGACCGTGTCCGCGGGGTTGTTGTCGTTGTCCGTGAAGTCCCAGCCGCCGACGTCGTCGAGGTACCCGTTGTTGTCGTTGTCCTTGCCGTCCACCGTTTCGGCGGGGTTCCGCCAGAACGTGCCCGCCAGGACCGGGTGCGCCACATCCAGGCCCGTGTCGGTGATCGCCGAGATCACCGTCGGGCTGCCCTTGGTGATGTTCCAGGCCGGGTCGATGTTGATGATGTCCAGGTGGCCCGGCCGGCCCGAAGGAGCCGCCGCCTCCATCAGGGGGCGGTCGCTGGCCACGGGCTCGTCGTAGAGGTCGCCGTCGTACTGGTAGTTCGGGAAGACCTGGGTGAAGATCCCCTGCTCCTGGAGGCCGTCCAGGCCCGTCCCCGGTTGGTTGATCAACAGGAAGGTCGAGCCGTTGGCCTGACCCAGGACCTTCTCGACCCGGATCTCCGGGTGGCTGGCCAGGGTCTGCATCCGTGGTTCGGGCATGACCGCGATGAAGCTGCCGGGGATCTCCGTGCGGGTGACGCCCGTCCGCTCGCTGCTGGCGGGAGGCCCGGCGTCGGACACTGCAGGGCGTCCCAGTTGCACCCGATCGGTGGGATCGGCGGCCGTCTGGATGGCGGAGGCCTCGCCAGACCCGGGTTGGTTGCCCGCGTGGGCGGCCCTCTCCTGGGAGATGAACAGGTCCTGACGGTTGGCTGGAATCTTCATGGTGGCTGTCCTCTGGCTGCGGCAACGGTTCTCCGGCCGGACGAGCCGCGCCGAAGGAAGTCCCCCCACCCTACATGGTAACGGGGGCTCGGAGGCCGGGAAGGAGCATCGTGTAAACTCCCGGTCATCGGAGGCACCGGGCCCTTTGAGCGGCCGAAGCCTCGGAACGCCCTGGCGGCGTCGGTCGCCAGGGCCGGGCGGGCCCTGAGCAGGACGCCCGTCCGGCCGAGCGCACCCTCACGGGGCCGCGGACTTCCCGTTCCCGGCGAAAGAAGGTAGAATCAAGGCGGAACTCGTTCGCCCGTGGGGGGTTGAACCAGTCTGGAAGGCCACAGCGGCGGGTCCGAGCCGCAGCGCCCGTTGCGCGCAGTCGCAAGCGGCCACAGCGCCTTCCCGGAGGTACAGGTGAGAAGGTCACTGCGCAACTTCGTGGTGGCGCTGGCCCTGGTGCTGGTCGGCCTGGCACCCGGGAGCGTCCGCGCCGAACTCCTGGGCGAAGACGGGCTGGACCGGGTCCTGGCCCCCATCGCCCTCTACCCGGATTCTCTCCTGGGCAATGTGTTGCTGGCCGCCACCTACCCCTCCCAGGTGCTGTCCGCTCATCAATGGGCCCGCTCGAATCCCGGGCTTTCCCTGGCCCAGGTGGCCGACTCGATGTCGAACAGCGGATGGGACCCGAGCGTCCAGGCCCTGGTCCTGGTTCCCGATGTGCTGGCCATGATGGCGGGTGACATGGGGTGGACGGCAGATCTGGGGCAGGCCTTCCTGGAACAGACCGGTGCGGTGTACGACTCGGTGCAGAGGCTGCGCAAGCGCGCCGCCGCCAAGGGATACCTGGTCGGCAACGACTCGGTCAAGGTGGTCACCGACGAGTACGGCTACGTATCGATCGGCTCGGTCAGCCCCAACGTCGTGGTCGTTCCCAGGTATCAGCCCGCGGTCGTCTACGGTTGGGATCCGGGCCGCGTGGTGCTGGAAACCGCCCTGGTCTGGGGCACCGTGTACGTCATGGACCGGATCTTCTATGGGACCTGCTGGGACTGGCACCAGCGCCGCTTCTGGTGGGGGCCCGGCTACGGGGCCTGCGGTTACTGGAACGGTGGATTCCGCCCCTGGGGGTATGGCTATGACTGGGCGCCCATCCACGCCAACCTGGTCAGCAGACCTCCGAGCTGGCAGGCGGGGATGCGCCCCCCGGGTGGAGGGCATCATGGATATCGGCCTCCGTCCCACCGCCCCCTGCCTCCGCCTTCCTCTGGATACCACAACGGCTACCCTGACGTTGGCCGCCGCCCGGACGGGGATCGCCTCGGGAACGGGCGTCCGGGTCACGACGGTGGCCGTCGCCCGGACGGGGATCGCCTCGGGAACGGGCGTCCGGGTCATGACGGTGGCCGTCGCTCGGATGGGGACCGCCTCGGGAACGGGCGTCCGGGTCACGACGGTGGCCGTCGCTCGGACGGGGACCGCCTCGGCGTCGGCAGTGCGCGGCCCGTCAGCAACTCCCGGCCCATGATGGGCACGCCTCGGCCTGGCCTCGGCAACAGCCTGCGTCCCGACCGCGACCGTCCGGGCAGTGGCAACAGCCTGCGGCCTGACCGCGACCGTCCGGGCAGTGGCAACAGCCTGCGGCCTGACCGCGACCGTCCGGGCAGTGGCAACGGCCTGCGCCCCGACCGGAATCGCCCGGATGGCGGCAACGACCTGCGCCCCGACCGCGACCGCCCCAGCCTCGGCAGCAACCCGTCGGCCGGCAGTGCGCCTCGCCCCATGATGGGAAGCCCTCGCCCCGGCCTGATCAACCCACCGGTCGGCGATTTGCGTCCCGGCAACAGTGGCGACGCGTCATCCACCACGGCGCGTCCCCATCCCTTCACGGGTCTGCGTCCCGATCGTGAGCGCTCGGGCCTCGGAAGTGGCCTGCGTCCCGATCGGGACCGCCCGGGGTTCGGCGGTTCCTCGTCGAGTTCTTCGCGTCCCAGCTACAGCGGCAGCTCCTCGTCGAGCCACTCGCGTCCCAGCTACAGCGGTAGCTCCTCGTCGAGCCACTCGCGTCCCAGCTACAGCGGCAGCTCCTCGTCGAGCC
>CAZQPM010000007.1:24501-29739 GCA_964595195.1 uncultured Burkholderiales bacterium
GCTCCTCGTCGAGCCACTCGCGTCCCAGCTACAGCGGCAGCTCCTCGTCGAGCCACTCGCGTCCCAGCTACAGCGGCGGCTCCTCGTCGAGCCACTCGCGTCCCAGCTACAGCGGCAGCTCCTCGTCGAGCCACTCGCGTCCCAGCTACAGCGGCAGCTCCTCGTCGAGCCACTCGCGTCCCAGCTACAGCGGCGGCTCCTCGTCGAGCCACTCGCGTCCCAGCTACAGCGGTAGCTCCTCGTCGAGCCACTCGCGTCCCAGCATGGGCACCTCCCGGCCGGGTCTGGGCGGTGGCTCGCGGTCCGGCGGCGGGCGCTCGCGAGACCGCGACCGGGGGAAGGACTAGGAGGCTGGGATATCCTGATCCGCGTCAGGCCCGGGCTTCGGGGCGCGTGCGGAAGGGGTGGGGACCGCGCCTCGAAGAGCCGGGAGGTACATTGCACTCTGCGCCGCCCTCCACTGAACCTCCACGCAGGCGGATCCACGTGTTGGTCCGTGGTGCCGTGCAGGGTGTCGGCTTCCGTCCCACCGCGTACCGCCTGGCCCGAGACCTCGACCTGGGGGGCTGGGTCTGCAACAGCAGCGCGGGGGTGGACCTGGAGTTGGAAGGCCCGGGGGGCCGTCTGGACCAGTTCCTGCAGCGACTGCCCGCCGAGCTTCCGAGCCTGGCCATCATCCACAGCGTGGACACCTGTCAGGTCGCTCCCCTGGGCGAGGTTGAATTCGTCATCCGTCACAGCCGCTCCCAGGCCCGGCCGACCGTGCGGGTCCTTCCCGATCTGGCTCCCTGCGCCGCATGCCTGCGCGAGGTCGACGACCCCCAGGATCGTCGCTACCGCTACCCCTTCGCCAACTGCACCCTGTGCGGGCCTCGCTACAGCATCCTGCTCCGACTGCCCTATGATCGCGGAACCACCACCATGGCAGGGTTCGCGCTCTGCCCCGAGTGCCGAGCGGAGTATGAGGACCCCGAGGATCGGCGCTTCCACGCCCAACCGGTGGCCTGCCCGCGTTGCGGCCCGCGTCTGGCCCTGTGGGACCCCCGGGGAAGAACGCTGGCCCGCTCCGACCAGGCCCTGCATCTGGCCGCCCAGGCCCTCAGGCAGGGCCGGATCCTGGCGCTGAAGGGCCTGGGCGGCTTCCAACTGCTGGTCGATGCCCGCGACGGCCCGGCCGTGGCCCGCCTGCGCCAGCGCAAGGGCCGGCAGGCCAAACCCCTGGCCCTCCTGGTCCCCAATCTGGACCAGGCGAGGCGCCTGGGCCTGGTGGGTCCTGAGGAACAGCGACTGCTCCTGTCCCAGGCCGCGCCGATCGTCCTGGCGGCGCGCCACCCGGAGGCCCCGGTGGCCCCCGAGGTGGCTCCGGGAATGGCGCGCCTGGGCGTCATGCTGCCCGCGACGCCCCTGCATCACCTGCTGATGCAGGAGTTGGCCTTCCCCGTGGTGGCCACCAGCGGGAACCTCTCCGAAGAACCCCTGTGCACCGAGGAGCGGCAGGCTCTGCAGCGGCTTGGGGGCGTGGCGGACCTCTTCCTGGTCCACGACCGCCCCATCGCCCGTCCCGTGGACGACTCGGTCGTGCAGGTGGTGGCCGGGGCCGGACAGGTCCTGCGCTGCGCCCGCGGTTACGCGCCGCTGGCCCTGCCTCTTCCCACTGGAAGGTGCGCCCCGGCCTCCATCCTGGCCCTCGGGGGACACTCCAAGAATTCGGTAGCCCTGACCGTGGGGGCCGAGGTCGTGCTCTCGCAACACCTCGGCGACCTGGACACCGTGGCCTCGCGGAGCAACTTCCGGCTCACCCTGGACGGTCTGGTCGACCTGTATGGCCTGCATCCCCAGCAGGTGGCCTGCGACCTGCATCCCGACTACGCCTCGACCCTCCAGGCTCGGAACCTGGACCTGCCGCGGGTGCCGGTGCAGCACCATCAGGCTCATCTCTACGCCGGGATGCTCGAGGCCGGTCTGGAGCCTCCCGTCCTGGGCGTGGCCTGGGACGGGACCGGGTTCGGGCCGGATGGCACGGTCTGGGGGGGCGAGTTCTTCATGGTGGAGGCCGGACGGTGTCGCCGGGTGGCCCGTCTGCGCCCCTTCCGCCTGCCCGGTGGCGAACAGGCCGTGCGCGAGCCTCGGCGGGCGGCCCTGGGCTTGCTGCACGTGCTGGACCCGGACCTGCACTTCCCGGGCCTGGCCTGGCTGGACGAGTTCTCGCCGGCCCAACTGGCCGTCCTGCGAACCATGCTGGATCGTGGCCTGCAGAGTCCCTGGACCAGCAGTGCCGGCCGCGTCTTCGAGGCGTTCGCCGCCCTGCTGGGGCTGCGCCAGCGCAATCTCTTCGAGGGGCAGGCGGCCATGGAACTGGAGGCCTGTCTGGAAGGAAGGACCCCCGGAGCCACGGCCCCCTGCCCGCCCTTGGACCTCGTCGAGGCCGACCCGCTGCATCTGGACTGGGTTCCCCTGCTGCGGCATGTGCTCCAGGGATTGGGTCTCGGTCGCCCCCGGTCGGAGCTGGCGCTGGAGATCCACGCGGCCATGGCGGGCGCCATCACCACCGTGGCCCGGCATCTTGGGGTGACCCGGGTCGTCCTGAGCGGAGGTTGCTTCCAGAATCGAGCCCTGACCGAGCAGGCCGTGTTCCTGCTGCGACGGGAGGGTTTCCTGCCCTTCTGGCACAAGGTCGTTCCTCCCAACGATGGGGGACTGGCGGCGGGGCAGGCCTATGCTGCCCTGGTCCTGGGAGCGGGGGCCTGAAGGGAGGCCGAGATGTGTCTGGCCGTGCCTGGTGAGTTGTTGGATACCCGAGGTCAGGACCTGGAACGCACGGGTCGCGTCTCCTTCGGCGGCGTGGTCCGAGAGGTGAGCCTGGCCTGCCTTCCCGAGGTCCAGGTCGGTGATTACGTCCTGGTCCACGCCGGTCTGGCCCTGAGCCGTCTGGATGCCGATGAGGCCCGGAGCGTCCTTGGGTATGTGGCCGAGATCACGGCGGCCTGCGACGAGTCCCCCGAGGGGAACGGGCCGTCCGCGTGAAGTTCCTGGACGAGTATCGCGACCCCCACGTCGCTCAGGAATTCCTCCGGGAGATCCGGCGCCGGGTGACCCGACCCTGGACGCTGATGGAGGTCTGCGGAGGGCAGACGCACGCCCTGGTTCGTCACGGTCTGGATCGCCTGCTGCCCGAGCAGGTGACCCTGGTTCACGGACCGGGGTGCCCTGTCTGCGTGACGCCCGTGGACATGATCGATCGGGCCGTGGACCTGGCGGGGCGGCCCGGGATCACGTTCTGTTCCTTCGGGGACATGTTGCGGGTTCCCGGAACCCACGGGGACCTGTTGGGGGCCAAGGCCTGCGGCGCCGACGTGCGTCCGGTCTACTCCGCCCTGGATGCCCTGGCCCTGGCCCAGCGGAACTCCGAGCGGCAGGTGGTCTTCTTCGCCGTGGGCTTCGAGACCACCGCGCCGGGCAACGCCCTGGCCCTGGTCCTGGCGCGGGGCCGGCAGATCCGGAACTTCTCGATGCTGGTGAGCCACGTGTTGGTTCCACCCGCCGTCGAGGCCCTGCTGGCGTCGCCCCGGAATCGGGTTCAGGGCTTCCTGGCCGCCGGCCACGTGTGCACCGTGATGGGCTATCGCCAGTACGAACCCCTGGCCCGACGCTTCCAGGTGCCCTTCGTGGTCACGGGCTTTGAACCGCTGGATCTGTTGCAGGGGATCATGATGTGCCTGCAACAATTGGAGGAGGGCCGTTTCGAGGTCCAGAACCAGTACACCCGTGCCGTCCGCGCCGAGGGCAATCGGCAGGCCCAGGAACTGATCCGGAAGGTCTTCCAGGTGGTGCCCCGACGGTGGAGGGGACTGGGCGAGATCCCCCAGAGCGGCTTGGGAATCCGACCCGAGTGGCGCGACCTGGACGCCCTGCACCGCTTCGCCTTGACGGAAACGGGCTCCGAGGGGCCCTCGGAGTGTCGGGCCGGAGAGGTGCTGCAGGGTCTCCTCCGCCCCGAGCGGTGTCCCGCGTTCGCAGTCCGTTGCACACCCGAGCAGCCCTTGGGAGCTCCGATGGTCAGCGGCGAGGGGGCCTGCTCTGCCTACTACCGATACCGTCGACTGGAGGCAGGAACGTGAACCCCGACTTCTCCTGGCAGTGTCCCAGGCCCCTGTCGGCGGGCTCGGTGCAGATGGCTCACGGTGGCGGTGGGCGGGCCATGCACGGCCTGCTGGAGGAACTCTTCCTGCCAGCCTTCGGCAACCCGGCCTTGGATCAACGGCACGACGCCTCGGTGGTGCCGGTCGGGGCGGCTCGCGTGGCCTTCACCACCGATTCCTACGTGGTTCACCCCCGCTTCTTCCCGGGAGGCGACCTGGGCAGCCTGGCCGTGCACGGAACGGTCAACGACCTGGCCATGGCCGGCGCCAGACCTCTCTACCTGAGCGCGGGCTTCATCCTGGAGGAAGGTCTGCCCCTGGAGGACCTGCGACGGGTCGTGGCCTCCATGGCCCGGGCGGCCCGCGAGGTGGGTGTGCAGGTCGTCACCGGCGACACCAAGGTCGTCGACCGGGGAAAAGGCGACGGACTGTACGTCAACACCGCGGGTCTGGGGCTGGTGGCGCCCGGAATCTCCTGGCACCCCGGGGCCGTGCAGCCCGGCGATGCGGTCCTGGTCAGCGGCGACCTGGGCCGGCACGGCGTGGCCATCATGGCTTGTCGCGAGGGCCTGGAGTTCGAGACGCAACTGATCAGCGACTCGGCCCCCCTGTGGAGTCTGGTCGAGGGCCTCCTGGTGGCGGGCGTCGAAGTCCACTGCCTGCGAGACCTGACTCGGGGAGGGCTGACCTCGGCCCTGGTGGAGATCGCCGAGGCTGCCGGCCTGGAGATCGCCCTGGAGGAGCAGGCCATCCCCGTCTGTGAAGAGGTCCGTGGGGCCTGCGAGTTGCTGGGCCTGGATCCTCTGGAGGTGGCCAACGAGGGGCGCATGGTCGCCTTCGTCGCCGGGCGCGACGCCCAGCGGGCCCTGGACATCCTGCGTCGCCAACCGGTGGGGCAGGGCAGCGCGCGCATCGGGACCGTCCGGGGGGCGGGGCCCCGGGGAGTGTGGGCGCGCACGGCCCTGGGCGCCGAGCGGCCGCTGGACATGCCCCAAGGGGAGCAGTTGCCCCGCATCTGCTAGAGACCGGGGAACAAAGTGAAGAGCCCGGCGGTGACCGGGCTCTGCGTATGTTCAGGACCTACAGGATCCTAGGAGCG
>CAZQPM010000008.1:0-28059 GCA_964595195.1 uncultured Burkholderiales bacterium
CCTGGAGATGCTGCCGGCCGACCTGCGGGCGGCCTGCCTGGAGGGGCTGCCGCCGTCGGCCACCCGGGCCGAGCACCTGGCCCGGGAATGGGACGGGGTGGCCCGGGACTACCGGGTCCACCTGTCGGCCGCTGAGGTCCGGGCGCGCCTTCGGCGCTTCCTGCAGGACGGCCCCTCAAGTCCGGCCGAGCGGGCCTTCTACCTGTCCCAACCCCTGGAGCGGGGCCTGAGCCTGGGGCAGTTCCTGGCGGGGGAGACTGCGCAGGCCAGGGCCGCCCTGGAGGAGGGTCTGGAGTTTCCCGCCTTGTCGCTGGACGCCCGGGGGCGCCCCCTGGCCATCATGAACAGCGACATCTCCTTTGAGTTGTTCCTGGGTCAGCCTTCCGAGAGGCAGGTCGAGGTCGCCCTGCGCCTGCTGGAGTTGCCCTACCCGGTGGGCCTGCGCACGGGGGCGGGGCCCGTGGTCGCCAACGCGGCCTTCAGCACCGACCCGGGACACTGGAGCAGTCTGGGCCGGGGGGCCTACCACGGAGCCGTGGTGTGGTCCTGGCAGACCGCCATGCTGCGCTCGGGTCTGGCCCGCTTGATCCCCACCTTCCGAGTCCGGCGTCCGGATCTGGCCCGCAGGATGCAGGCCGTCCTGGTCGACCTGCGTCAGACCCAGCAGGCCGCCGGCGAGATCGGAGGCTCGGAGCTGTGGACCTTCGAGGTGGAGTCCGGCCGGTGGGTGGCCGTGCCCTACGGAACCGGAACGGCGACCTCGGGCGATGAATCCAACCCCGTGCAGTTGTGGAGCACCGTGTTGCCCGCCCTGATCCTCAGGGAGCAGGCGATCCTGGGGGAGGGCCGCTGAGCGGGCAGGGAGGCATCGGGAATTGACCGGGTCTGGGGCTTGACGTGGTTGGTCGGTTGCGCTAACATCCGGAATCAGAAACCGGCCACGCGCCATTAGCTCAGTTGGCAGAGCAGCTGACTCTTAATCAGCGGGTCTCAGGTTCGAGTCCTGAATGGCGCACCACAAAGACCACCCGCCCCGTTCGCTCGGGGACCTCAGAAGCCCCGTCTGCACGGGGCTTCTCTCGTTCTCAGCAGGGCCTGGAAATTGGTGGGATTTCCCTCTTGACGGACGCGATCCCGGACGCTATGATAACGCTCGTCCGGCGGGCCGCCGCAAGCGGATTCGCAGTCTCTGGAATGGGCGAGTGGCGGAACTGGCAGACGCGGCAGACTTAGGATCTGCTGGAGGAATCCGTGGGGGTTCGAGTCCCTTCTCGCCCACTCCAGGGATAGGACAAGAAAAGGTCGGCACCCAGGCAGGAATTCAGTGGGGTGCGCAGAATAAACGGTCATCAACGCGGAAGTAGCTCAGCGGTAGAGCACTGCCTTGCCAAGGCAGGGGTCGAGAGTTCGAATCTCTTCTTCCGCTCCAACGCTACCAGGAGGGCTGCTGGAAGGCAGCCCTTCTTTACGTCCGGCGGGTCCCGGCCAGGCCCTGGCTCCTGGCGCCGCCTCGCCGATTTGAAAGAATCTGTGGCCGGTACCCACGGCGCCGGCCGCCCTGGGAGGAACCATGCAGGTCACGGTCACCGAGAAGTCGCCCATCGAGCGAACCCTGGAAGTCACCATCGCCAAGGACGTGGTGGAACAGGCCTACGAGGCCGCATTCCGTTCGGCCACGCGCCACCTGTCCTTGCCCGGCTTCCGCAAGGGGAAGGTGCCGGCGGTCATGGCCCGCCGACACATCACCGATGATTCCCTGGCAGGCACGGTCCTGGAGGACCTGCTGCCCCGGGCCTTCACCGAGGCGCTGGACCAGGAGAACCTGGAACCCCTGTCCGAGCCGAACTGGGACATCGTCGAGAAGTCCCGGGGTCAGGACATGGTCTTCAAGGCCACCTTCGAAGTGCTGCCGACCGTCGAGATCAAGGACTACAAGAACCTGGAGATCACCCAGGAGCGCCCGGAGATCGGTGAGGCCCAGGTGGAGCAGGTCGTGGAGCGGATGCGCCAGGGACAGGCCGAACTGCTGTCCGTCGAAGAGGAGCGCGGCCTGCAGGAGGGCGACATCGCCCTGGTGGATTTCCAGAGCTTCGAGAACGGCCAACCCCTGCCCCGCGGCAACGCCGAGAACTTCCCCATGGAGCTGACCCCCGGGAACTTCGTGGCCGGCTTCCTGGACAACCTGTGCGGGATGAAGGCTGGTGAGGAGCGCGACTTCGCGGTGGACTTCCCGGAGGAGTATGCCTCCAAGGACCTGGCCGGCAAGCACGTGGACTTCCACTTCCACCTGCGGGAGATCAAGATCCGTCGCCTTCCGGAACTGGACGATGCCTTCGCCCAGGCCGTCTCCGACTGCCAGACCGTGGAGGCCCTGCGGGCCCAGATCCTGGAGCGCATGACCTCGCAGGTGCAGCACGAGGCCGAGCACGGGGTGGCGGACCAGATCTTCCAGAAGCTGTCCGAGCAGATCACCCCCGCGATGGTCCCCCCCTCCCTGGTCGTGCGTCAGGCTCGCCGGTTCACCGCCAGCGTGGCCCAGGACCTGGAGCGGCGCAACCAGACCCTGCAGGGCATGCTCAAGCAGCAGGGCCGCTCCGAGGAAGACTGGACCCGGCAGGCCATGAACATCGGTTTCGGTGAGGCCGTCATGGAGATCCTGATCCACTCGCTGGCTCGCCAGGAAGGCCTGGAGGCCACCGAGGAGGACCTGGACCCGCACATCGAGCAGGAAGCCGCCCGGACCCGCCAGTCGGTGTCCGGCGTGCGGCGCCGGATGGAGGAGGAGGGCAGCGTGGACCTCTTGAAGGCGCACATCGTCCGGCACAAGGTGATGCACGCCGTGGTGGACGCCGCCAAGGTCACCTACGTGCCGCCCCAGCCCAAGGGCGGGGATGAGGAGGGGGCGGCCCCGGAGACTGCCGAGGCCTGACCTTCCGACAGCGGTCCCTCGCGGAGAGGGACCGCTGTCCCTACCGGAGTCCCCTCCCTAGAACCTGCTTGGAGGCACGATGGAACCCCGCCAAAGGATCGCCAGGGCCCAGCACATGGTCCCCATGGTGGTGGAGCAGACCGCCCGGGGCGAACGCTCCTACGACATCTATTCCCGCCTGCTGAAGAACCGGATCGTCTTCCTGGGGGACGACGTCTCGGATCACCTGGCGAACCTGGTCATCGCGCAGCTCCTGTTCCTCGAACAGGAGGATGCCGACAAGGACATCGACCTCTACGTCAACAGTCCCGGAGGCTCGATCTCCGCCGGTCTGGCCATCTACGACTGCATGCAGTTGATCAAGCCGGACGTCTCCACGATCTGCATCGGCATGGCCGCCAGCGCGGCAGCCCTGCTCCTGGCGGCCGGAGCCCACGGGAAGCGCTTCGCCCTGCCCTACTCGCGGATCATGATCCATCAGCCGTGGATCCACGGGATCGGTGGTCAGGCCACCGACATCGATATCCACGCCCGCGAAATCCTGCGCACCCGCGAGGCCTGCAACGAGATCCTGGCCCGGCATACCGGACAGGACCTGGAGCGCGTGGCCCGGGACACCGAGCGGGACTACTACATGGACGCCGATCAGGCGGTCGGGTATGGTATACTCGACAAGGTCATCACCCGGGAAAGCCGCTGATTCCCAGCAGCCCCGAAGCCCGGCAGTCCGGAGCCCTCGGCCTGAACTGGCCGTCCAGGCGTTCCCGGACTCGAGCGTGTCCCACGGAGGTCTTTGATGTTTCGATTCGGTGACGATCGCGGTACCCTGAAGTGCTCGTTCTGCGGCAAGAACCAGGAACAGGTGCGCAAGCTCATCGCGGGCCCGGGGGTCTACATCTGCGACGAGTGTATCGAGCTGTGCAACGAGATCATCGAAGAGGAACTCACCCGCAGCAGCGAGGACCCGCTGCGCTTTCGGAACCTGCCCAAGCCTCGTGAGATCCGGCAGATTCTCGACCAGTACGTGGTCGGTCAGGACCGGGCCAAGAAGACCCTGGCCGTGGCCGTCTACAACCACTACAAGCGGGTCCACGCCAAGGGCGCCTCGGGCAACGAAGAGGTCGACCTGCAGAAGAGCAACGTCCTTCTGATCGGCCCCACCGGTTGCGGCAAGACCTATCTGGCCCAGACCCTGGCCAAGCTCCTGAACGTGCCGCTGGCCCTGGCAGATGCCACGTCCCTGACCGAGGCCGGCTACGTGGGCGAGGACGTCGAGAACATCCTGCTCAAGCTGATCCAGGCCGCCGACTACGATGTCAAGAAGGCCCAGCAGGGCATCATCTACATCGACGAGATCGACAAGATCGCCCGCAAGTCCGAGAATCCCTCGATAACCCGCGACGTGTCGGGTGAGGGCGTGCAGCAGGCCCTGCTGAAGATCCTCGAGGGGACCGAGGCCAACGTGCCACCTCAGGGCGGCCGCAAGCACCCCCACCAGGAGTTCATCCAGATCGACACGACCAATGTCCTTTTCATCTGCGGCGGCGCCTTCGAGGGCCTGGACAAGATCATCGAGCAGCGCGTGCGTGACCAGTCCCTGGGCTTCCGGGCCAACATCCAGACCCGCAAGGATCGCAACATCGGCGACATCCTGGCCCAGGTGATGCCCGAGGACCTGCTGAAGTTCGGTTTGATCCCCGAGTTCGTCGGGCGTCTGCCCATCGTGGTCACGCTGGACGCCCTGGACGAGGAGGCCCTGGTTCGCATCCTGGTCGAGCCGCGCAACGCCCTGGTCAAGCAGTACCAGAAGATCTTCTCGATGGATGGGGTGGACCTGGTCTTCACCAAGGAGGCCGTGGCCGTGATCGCCCGGGAGGCCCAGACCCGCAAGACCGGGGCCCGCGCCCTGCGCAGCATCATCGAGGAAGTGATGCTGAACATCATGTATGATGTCCCGTCCCTGCCCAACGCGCGCAAGTGCGTGATCACCCCGGAGGTCATCGAGCACAAGGCCGAGCCCACGATCATCTTTGTCGAGGAGATGCAGCAGGAAGCCTCCTGACCCCCAGCCGAAGGCTGCGCCAACCCGCCTCGGGACGGCCCCGGGGTCTCGGGGCGATCCGCACCGGCGGGTCGGAAAACCACCCTGCCGATGAGTGTTGCGATGGACCTGAACTGGCTCGAGTTGTCCATAGGCGCCGGGTCGGGGCTGCTGGTCGGCCTGGGGACCGGCCTGGGTTTGGGCCGTCTGCGGGCGGCCAGACAGGAAACTCCGGCTGAACTCGAGGCCCAACTGCTCAGCCTGCGCACGGAGATCGAGGACCAGGTCCGCCGTTGGGAGGCCCTGCCCAACCTCCTGGCTTCGCTGTCCGCGGCCGAGGACCCCGACAGTCTCCACGCCTCCATCGCCTCGGTGGCTCGGGAGTATGCCGGGGCCGAGTATTCCGCGATCCTGCTGCGCCAGGACAAGGACTTCTCGGCCCGGGTCTCGGAGGGATTGTCCGACGAGAGCGTCCGCAGCTTCCGTCTGCCCGTCAAGGAAGGCCTGGTGCGCTACATCCTGGAGACCAACGCACCCGTCCGCCTGGAGAAGGGTGACCGACAACTGCACGTCTTCCGTGGTCTGCGCGAGCCGATCCGAGAGGCCATGCTGGCCCCCCTGCGCGCGGGCGCCGAGGTCTTCGGTCTGTTGTGGGTGGCCAACAAGGTGCAGTTGGGGGCCTTCGCCAAGAGCGATCTGGACATGTTGTCCTATCTGGCCATCCCCTTCTCGCTGTCGATCCACAACGCCACGGCCTTCTCCCGATCCCAGAAGACGGTGGTCGACATGCTGATCGAGGTGTGTCGCCAGTTGGAGGACCGGGATGCCCAGACCCGCGGGCACTCGGCCCGGGTGGCGGAACTGGCCGTCAAGGCGGGGCGGCAACTGCGCATGAGCCCCGCCGAGCTGGAGACCCTGCGGGTGGCCTGCCTCCTGCACGACCTGGGCAAGCTCTCGCTGCCCTTGGAACTGTGGAACAAGCCCGCCGAACTGACCGAGCACGAGCGCGAACTGATGCGTTCCCACACCCGGCGCGCGATCGAGTTGCTCAAACCCCTGGGCTATGTGGACCGCGCCCTGCCCCTGATCCTGTACCATCACGAACACTACGACGGCACCGGCTACCCCCAGGGCCTGCGTGGGACGGCCATCCCGGTGGGGGCCCTGGTGATCGGCATGGCCGAGGCCTACGATGCCCTGGTCCACGACCGACCCCATCGCCCTGCCGTGTCCCCGTCCGAGGCCCACCGGATCCTCTCCGAAGAGGCCGGAAAGCGCTTTGACCCCCAGATCCTGCGGCCCTTCCTGCAGGTGATCGAGAAGGAGTCGGAGCCGGCCGCAGCCTCCTCCTGACCCACGCTGCGTGAGGTTCAGCCGGGCGGCGTGACGGCCTGCACGGCGATCTCGAAGGGAATCTTCAGGGCCGGGTCGTAGCGGGTTCCGCACTCGGCCAGGATCTCGCGCAGGACCTCTCGCCGGGCGGCCAGGCCCGCGCGCTCCAGACCCTCGATCCAGGCCACCGCCAGGGCCAGGATCCGCGACAGGCGGGGGATCGCCAGGCCCATGGGCTGGTCGGGCGGGCCACCGCGATAGGGGGTGCGCTGATGCGCCACCACGGCGGCCACGTCGCTCAGGGTCCGGAACAGGCCAATCTCCAGGTCCCGGTCGCCGTCCTGCAGGCGACTGGCTTCGTGCAGTCGGGCCGCTGCCTCCAGGCGCTCCAACTCGGCAGCGGAGAGTTCCAGTTCGCGCCCCAGGGCCACGGCGACCCGGGCCACCAGTTCACCGTGGGCGCGCTTCTGGAGCCCCGAACGTTCCAACAGCTCCTCGAGGACCTCCAGCGTCCGCTGGCGGAAGGCCTGCACCTGCCGGCTCTGGTGGGCCAGTTGCACGGCAATCGCCGTCTGGGTGGCCAGGAGCTGCATGAACTCGACGTCGTCGTCGTCGAAGGTCCCCTCCAGTTTGTTGACCACCTCCAGGACGCCGAGGGGTTCGCCCGCCCAGGTCAGGGGGGCGGCGATGAGGGATCGCGTGCGATAGCCGATGGCCGCGTCGGTCTGCTTGCTCTGGCGGGGATCCGTGGCGGCGTCGCTGACGCGCAGCGTCTGCCGGCGCAGGACCGAGAATCCGGCCACGCTGTGTTCATCCAGGGGGAGGCGGATCTTCATCAGCGCCTCGGCGTTGTCCCCGGCCACGCTGGCGAAGAACAGCTCCGTGCGGTCCTCCGAGAGCAGCAGTAGCGAGGCACCGTCGGCCCGACAGACCGTCCGGGCGCTCTGGACCAGCGTGTCCAGCTTCGCCTGGAAGTCCCCCGCCCCGGTCAACTGGATCAGGTTCCGTTCCAGGAATTCCAGCTTCTCCTGGGGGGTGTCGACGGGAGAGTCCTGGGGGGCTGCCGCCGCGGTGACGAAGCCGTCGATCTTCACCGTCCGGCTGGCGCCCATCTTGTTCACGACGCTGTCGCGCAGCCGCGTGCCCAGGTCGGGGGTCCGGGTGGCCGTGGCGAACTTCATCGCCGGCCGGTCGGCAGGGGGCGACTCCTGGTGGTGGGGAGTGTCGGCGCCGATGCGCTCCACCTTCACGGCGAAGGCCTTCTCGATGGCCCCGGGGAGGTCGGGGTTGTAGGTCACCCTGGGCGACACCTGGAGTCGGGTCAGGGTGGCCACGCGCTCGACGGCAAAGGTGTCGGTCGGGTCCGCGAAGACCACCACCAGGTTCCCATCCTCAAAGGCCACGGGCAAGGCGGGGATCTGCTCGGCCACCTCGCGAGGCAGGGTCTGGGCCCGGGAATACTTGATCTTCTGGGCCTGCAGGTTGAAGGAGGGGATTCCGGTGACCTGGCTGGCTGCGTCCAGGTAGGTCAGGCGGTCGAGTTCGCCGGCCTCGACCAGGAGCTGCTCGAGCGGGGGACCGCCCGGGACGCACTCGCGCTGGAAGCGGGCTACGGCCTTGCGGTTGAGCTTCTTGTTCTCCAGCAGCCTTTCGAGGGCGGCCTTGGGGATGTCGTTCGGGATGTCTTGCGGCACCGTCTACCTGCCTTGGGGGGCCCGGAGGTCGGGTTGATGGCGTCGGCTTCGACCGGCTTGGGCTCAAGTCCTCGGAGCCGGAAGGAGTCACCCGTCCCCGAACAGAACCCCGGAACCCGACTTCTTGGGGGATCACTGGAGGGCATGATGGGCGAGATGGGCGAGATGGGCGCGATGGCCCGGCAGACCGAGGAGCAACTGGAGAAGCTGCTCACCATGATTCCGGGGTCCGAACTGCACCGGGTCCGGTCGACTCCGCCTCCCAAACGCCCGGAGATCCTGCCGGCAGGCATCGACCTCGGAGAGAGCGGTCCGCCCTCCCATCGCCACACCCTCCCGGCCATGACGGCCGAGCGGGAGGGACGCAGGGTCCATCTGGAATTCAGTCCCGCCCCCTCACCGGATACCTGGTGGATGAACCTGTACGTCTCGGGTTCGTCTCCGGTCCCCCTGACCCTGACGGCGGTGGACACGGCCGGCTTCACGCGTTCCGGGCCCCTGGCCCAGCAGAGCTTCACCACCGGAGACGCGCACTTCGACGGCCTGTATGATGCGGCCAGCAGCACTCCGGACCGGGCTCGGGAGATCCTGGCCGATCCCGAGACCCGCCAGAGGATCCTGGCCATGGGGGAGATCGAGCGCTTCACCCTGGAGTCCCGGTTCATCCGCCTGATCCGTCTGGTCGACGAGTTCTCGGACATCGAGGCGGAAGCCCTGAATCACACCATCCTGGAGATGGTCCTGCTGGCCGGCCACCTGGAGGAGCAGGCAGCGGTCAAGGGCCCCTGAATCGCACCGTGAGCCTTCCGTCGTCGCGAAGCCTGGTCTGTCTGGCCATCCTGGTGGCTTGGTTGTGGGGATCGGCGGCCGAGGCGCGCGCCGAGGTCGGGTCGACCGGGCCGTTACTTCCCGATCCCCAGGCCCAGTGGGAAGCCGACCAGTTCTTTCGCGAGGGGCGCACGCTGCACCGCCAGGGCAGCCTGGACCGGGCCGTCGACTCCTACCGCCGGGGTCTGGACGCGGATCCTGGCCGCCTGGAGATCCTGCCCTACTACGCCCTGGCTCTGGACGCCCTGGGGCAGTCCGCCCAGGCCTTGGAACAGTACGACGCCTACCTGGAGAGGGAACCGGACGACCACCGCGTCCGCCTGAACCGGGCGGCGGCCCTGGTCCACCTGGGCCGCGACCAGGAGGCCCTGGCGCTGTTGCGCGACCTGGCCATCCTCCTGCCGGAACAGGCCCACCTGCACAACCTGACCGGCGTCGCCCTGCTGCATCTGGACCAACCCGCGGCGGGCCTCGAGGAGTTCCACCGGGCCCTGGCGTTGAGGCCCGGTTGGGTCGAGGCCAGGCTCAACCTGGCTGCAACCCTGCTGGCCCAGGGTGAGGACGCCCGGGCGCTGGACCTGGTCCAGGCGGTGGTCCAGGAAGTCCCGGGTGACGCGCGGGCCCGGAACAACCTGGGCGTCCTGAAGGCTCGCCAGGGGGACCTGCCAGGCGCCCTGGAGGCCTTCCAGGTGGCGCGGGCCGGGGACCTGCCCGTGGCCGAGGTCAACCAGACCGCGACGCTGGCCATGCAGCGCGAGGATGCCGCCGCGCTGCTGGGGGCCGCCGAGTTGGTCGACCGCCATCCCGATCTGGAGGACGGCCACCTGCTCTACGGAGCCCTGCTATACCGCTCGGGGCGTCTGCCCGAGGCCCGGCAGGAGCTGGAGGGCCTTCTGGCCCGCAACCCCCGGCACGGCCTGGCCCAGGAGTACCTGGCGCTGACGCTGCTGGCCCTGGGCCTGGACCGTGAAGCCCTGCCCTGGCTCGAGGCGGTAGCCCTGGCCCGACCGGACTCCGGTGTGGCCCTGCACAACCTGTCCCTGGCCCTGCGTCGCTCGGGTCAGTTGGAGGAGGCCCTGGAGCACGCGCGTTCGGCCAGCCTTCTTGGGCCCGGCAGTCCCGAGATCCAGTACAATCTGGCCGTGCTCCTGGACCTGTCCAACTACCCTCGGGAAGCCCTGGCGGCCTTCCAGAAGTGGTTGGACATGGCTCCTGGGGACCCCAAGGCCCCGGTCATCCGCGAGCACGCGGAGGAACTTCAGGTGCACCTGCGCGGAGCGGTGGGCCGCTGAGTTCTTCCGCCGCTCCGGGGGCCGGTCGCCTTCCCCGTCGCGGCCTTTCGTCGGGTTCCGGGGGGGGGCGCCAGCTCGGGTCGGGTCCCGCCCCCTGAGTCCGGGAAGTCCTCGGGGGTGTCCCCCTGGCCCGGCG
This sequence comes from uncultured Burkholderiales bacterium, assembly GCA_964595195.1. GTDB lineage: Bacteria > Vulcanimicrobiota > Xenobia > Xenobiales > Xenobiaceae > CAZQPM01. Next base: position 10,253 of record CAZQPM010000008.1, read on the forward strand.
CATCCGGTCGGCCGTGCATGTGTTCCGGGGCATAGGGGTTGGTCTGGTTCCGCCCGTTGGCCTTCGAGAAGTAGAGGGCGGCGTCGGCCGCGCGGACGAGCTCCTCCAGGGAGGCGGCCTGCTCGGGGAAGGTGGCCAGGCCCCCGCTGACCGAGATCCGCAGCGGACTGCCGTCGCACTGCAGATCCAGGGCCTCCAACAGGGCGTGCATGCGGTTGGCCACGATGAAGCCTCCCTGCAGGTCCGTCTCGGGAAGGACCAGGCAGAATTCCTCGCCGCCGTAGCGCCCGACCAGGTCGGTCTCGCGGATGGACCGGCGCAGGACCCGGGCGACCTCGACCAGGACGCGGTCGCCGCAGGGGTGTCCGAAGGTGTCGTTCACCGCCTTGAAGTGGTCGATGTCCACCATCAGCAGGGTGACGGGGTGGCCATACCGTCGCGCCCGGCGCATCTCCTCGCTGAGGCGGTGGAAGAGGTGGCGCCGGATGTACAGCCGGGTCAGGCTGTCGGTGACCGCCATCTCGTACAGGCGGGCGTTGTGGATGGCCACGGCGGCCTGGTCGGCCACCTGTTGGATGATCTGCAGGTCGGCGTCGGTGAAGTCCTTGCCCCGGAACTTGTTCGTGATGTTCAGGACTCCGATCACGTCTCCGTGGACCCGCAGCGGGACGCATAGGATCGAGGACACCCGGGAGGTCTGCGAGCGCACGAAGTCCGAGCCGTCCAGGACGTCGTTGATCACCAGGGGAGTGCCACTGGCCGCCACCTGGCCGGCGACGCCTTCGCCCCGCTTGAGGCGCTTGGTCTGGATCTCACCGTTGAGGATCTTCTGCTCGGTCTCGGGGTCGACGCCCTGGACCACCTGGACCACCAGCTCGTCGGTGGCCTCGTCGAAGAGCATGATCGAGCCCTTCTCGGCCTCGGCGATGGCTGCCGCGCGGCCCAGGATCTCGGTCAGCAGGTGGTTGCGGTCGTCGATCACGTTCAGCGCCCGGCCCACGTCGTAGAGCATGGCCAGCTTGTTCATCTGGTAGCCCAGGTCGCGCTTGGAACTCTGCAGTTCCTGGTAGAGACGGGCGTTGTCCAGGGCTGTCGCCCCCTGGGCGGCCAGCAGCAGGAAGAAGCGGGCCTCGGCCGCGCCGTCGCAGGCCCGGTCCAGGGCCACCACGCCCAGGACCTCGTCCTTGGCCAGCAGGGGAACCCAGTAGGAGATGCCCAGTCCGTCCATCCCCGCTTCCGAAAGCTCGCGGGCAAAGAGGGGTTGGCCCCTGGAGTCGGCCACGGCAAAGGGTTCGCCTGACTTCAGGAGTTGCCAGAGGATGCCCTGACGGGGCTGATAGCGGATGCGCTGCAGGGTCTCGTGCGGGATGCCCTGGGCATAGATGGGACGGTAGGGGCCTCTCGGATGCTGGGCCATCAGCACCGTGGCCTTGTGGGCCCCGATGCGGTCGGCCATCGCCGCCACCAGGACCTCGGCGATCCGGACCGGGTCATCGCCGACGAAGGCCCGGCCGACCTGGCAGATGGTGTAGAGGTCGAAGGCGCGCTCTTCCAGGGTCCGGTTCAGGTGGGTCAGTTCCTCGACCTGGCGGGTCAGATCCTCGACCACCTGGGGGCTGGCGGGTTCCTGCTGCATCCTGGCTTCCCTTTCGAGCCCCTCTCGATCCCCGGGGCGGGCCGCGTGTCGCGCAGATTATAGCACCTCGTCGGGGTCAACCCAGGTTCCCGGAACACTCAAGGAGGCGCCCGTCGCCGAGCGCCTCCTGGCCAGGGAACCTGGGGGGCGGCCCCGAGTCGGTCAGAAGTCCACCTTGGGGTTGCAGTTCCAGCGGATGTTGCGGAATTCCCTGGTCTCCACGATCTTCCCACCGCGCTTCTTCTCGGTCTTGATCATCTCGTTCTGGGCGTTGACCCAGACCCTGTAGTTGGTGGCCGAGGCCCCTTGGAACTCGTAGACGGTGGCCTGCTGGCCGCGCACGGTCTCGACTCCCGACACCGCCATGGTGGGGTAGGACTTCAGTTCGTTGAGGATCATGGTGAAGAGGGGCTGGAAGAAGGGGGTGCCGACCACGTCCGGATGGTCCAGGCCGCGAACGATGCGGCCCATGCCGATCCTGGCTCGAACCTTGTCGGCGGCGAAGGACGGGTCGTAGACCACCACGGTCCCGGCGTTGCGGCTGCTGCCTCGCAGCACCTCGGTGCGGATCCTCGGGCCGGCCAGGACTACCGAGTAGTCGAACTTCAGGGCGCCGCGGTCACTGGAATAGTCGTAGTTCAGGTTGTAGTCCCTGGCGGCCTCGGCTTTGGCCTTGACAGCCTTCCAGTTGTCGGCCGGGGCGGCCTGCGCCTGGCCGGCCAGGCCGATGAGGACGGCCAGGGTCAGGGCCAGCGAAAGGGTCCGGGTCACGATGCTCATGCGGATGAAGAACCTCCAAGACAGTCTCGCTTGCCGGGCCGCAGGGCCAGGAAGCGACGGGCGCGCCTGTTCCACGTCGCCGGGGCCATCCCTGCCGGGCCTCCTCGACAGCCGGAAAGCGGCGGTCCCGTGCTTGGACCCCCGTTGCGGTTGCAGGTTTCCGGAGGGGGTCGCCTTCCCGGGACTCGATCTGCTATCCTGTCGGTGCCATGTCAAGCAAGACCAAGCGCATCTTCCAGGCCCTGGCGGGCAACCCGCTCTTCTGGATCCTCCTGATCCTGGGCTCGTTGGTGGCCTTCATCCTGCTCTTCGAGCGCGTGCCCAGCTTCGGAGTGAACAAGACCTATCACATCTTCTAGGAGCCTGTGTGATTATCCGGACCGAGCATCGCCGAGGGATTTTGCGTATCCGAGCCCGCTGATGCCAGGCGTCGGTCGCAGTGAGAGCCCGGTGGACGAGAGCGGTCAGTCGAGCGTTACTCAAGAGGAGATCCTGGAGAGACTCCTCAGCCTGGGCAAGAGAACGCGTGAGAACGTCGAACGACATGAAAGAAAGCCTCCTGACGCTGGATGTGGGCCAAACACCAGTTCGTCAGAAGAGGCTTTTTCCTTGCTTCCGTGGGCTAAGTTGACGGCATTGCTGCTAACTGGAGGCCGGCCCTCCCCGGGGGCGCGGGCTCATCCGAGCCCGGGCGGGATTCGCGGGCCCTCGGCCAGTCAGGTATCCTCGCCGGTGATCTCCACCAGGTGCAGGTGCAGGGCCTTCAGGACCCCGATCGAGCAGTCTTCGTCCGAGCGGCGGATTTCGCTGTGCTGCAGCTTGCCAGCCTGTTCGGTGAGCGCCTTGCCGCCCCCGACGACGATGGTCCGCCGGCCGTCATCCAGGCCATCCGGAGACTTCATCATGGCGATGTCGTTGCCGCCGTCACCCGCCACGATCACGTGGTCGGGCCGGGCACCTACGTGGTTGCGCAGGAATTCGACCGCCTGGCCCTTGTTGGCCAGCGGAGAGGCGACGTCGAACATCAGGTAGGGCTCGCCGTGGAACTGGTAGACCGGCGACAGGTTGAACTCGACCTTCTGGTCCTGAAGATACTGCGAGAGGTCCTCGGCGAAGTGCTGAAGCTGTTCCGGGACCTGGAAGGAATCCTTCTCCAGGACATCCGGCGTGCCGTCGCCGTTGGCGTCCACCTTCTCGTCCGCGGTCAGGGCGACGGTGTCCTGTTGGAAGCAGAAAGTCGCCACGGCGGGGCAGGCATCGGCCTCCGGATCCTTGACGACCTGACCGACCGTCTCCATCTGCAGGTTCTGATACTGCGGCATGGTCAGCAGGTGCTGCACCCCCGCGGCGGCGATCGAGGCCTGGAACCCGGTGGCTTGGTTCGCCTCCTGCCACTTCTGCAGAGGGGGGTTGAGCTGGAAGTCGTAGTCCGGAGTGAAGGCCCCCGGCTCGCCTTGGTGGATGTAACCCCCGTTGTAGGTCAGGGTCCAGTCGGCCTTGGGCAGGTTCTCCTTCTCGACGCGACCCGGAGGCCTGGCCGTCACGTAGCCGAACTGCAGGTCGACACCGCGAGTGCTGAACTCGTCCTTGAGCACCTGGATGCCCGTGTCCAGGATCTTGCGGGCGGCCGGGTTCTTCGATAGCCACGTGCCGTCGAGGTCGGAGAGGAAGAGAACTGGGGTGGGGCTCACGCCCTTCATGGTGCTCATGTTTGTAATATACCGGGCGCCTCTGAAAAATTCCTCATAATCAGGGGATCCTCGGGTGGATCCGGACGAAATCCAGGCCCGTCGTCCTTGAGTCTCCGAAGGCAGACAGACCTTGAATGCGCCGCCTGATCCCGGCGGGTGGTCCGGGCCGGCTCTCCCCGGGGGCGCGGGCATCGCCGCAGCGGCCGGCAGGTCCCCGACCGGGTCTGGAAGAAAATTTCCGGATGCTCTCCCCCCTGCCCCGCGACGTCTCCCCCGAGCGCCTGGAGGAGGACTGCGACCGCAGCCTGCGCCCCCGGGGCCTCCATGAGTACGTGGGGCAGCCCGAGGTCGTCTCCAACCTGAGGGTCTTCATGGAGGCTGCCCGCCAGCGGGGGGAGCCGCTCGACCACGTGCTGCTGTCCGGGCCCCCCGGTCTGGGCAAGACCACCCTGGCCCACTTGGTGGCTACCGAGATGGGCGTCGAGTTGCGGCCGACCTCCGGCCCTGCCATCGAGCGTCCCATCGATCTGTTGGTCCTGCTGAACAGCCTGGGCCCCAACCAGGTCCTGTTCATCGACGAGATCCACCGTCTGTCGCGAGTCGTCGAGGAGATTCTCTATCCGGTGATGGAGGATCTTTCCTTCGACCGCATCCTCAGCAAGGGCGCCAGCAAGGGCGCCGTGCGGCACCGGGTGTCCCCCTTCACCCTGGTGGGGGCCACCACCCGAGGAGGGGCACTTTCCTCGCCGCTGCGCTCGCGCTTCGGGATCCTCTTCCAACTGGACTACTATCGGCCCGAGGACCTGGCGGTCATCGTCCGGCGCTCGGCCGGACTGTTGGGCATGGAGGTCGACCCCTCGGGGTGCCGGGAGATCGCCGGTCGCTGCCGGGGCACCCCTCGGATCGCCAATCGCCTGCTGCGTCGCGTCCGCGACTTCGCCCAGGTGGAGGGGGCTGGGGAGGTCGACGCCGAGGTGGCCGGTCGTGCCCTGGACCGGATGTCCATCGACCGCAGCGGCCTGGACGCACTGGACCGACGCATCCTGGAGGTCCTGGTCCTGCGCTTCCAGGGTCGCCCGGTGGGCCTGGCCACCCTGGCCGCAGCCGTGCACGAGGAACCCGAGAACCTCGAGGAGATCTACGAGCCGTATCTGCTGGCGGCCGGCTTCCTGTTGAAGACCCCCCGGGGGCGCGTGGCCGCTCCCCGGGCCTACGAACACCTGGGGGTGTCGCCGCCGGGCACCCTGGACCTCTTCGCCGTCGAGTAGGGGAGGCACGGCCCGGAGTGGTTGGGAGCCGGCCCCGGGGGACGGCCCGGGAGGCCTGGGGGCCATCCATGGGCGATCAACTGGCGATCAACTGGCGATCAAGATTGACATTCCGCGCCATCTTGTGTTAGATCTGTCTGTCATCCGACCTGGAACCGTGGCTGACCCCGCCCTGGATGCGGGCTCGCCTGAGGGAGGTTTTTTCGTTGTACGCCGTAGTGGAGAGCGGGGGCAAGCAGTATCGCGTGGCCCCGGGACAGAAAGTTCGTGTGGATCGCCTCGAGGGCGAGATCGGCAGCGAGGTCCGTCTGGACCGCGTCCTGGTCCTCGTGGACGATCAGAACCAATTGATCGCCGGAACGCCGGTGGTGGAGGGTGCCTCCGTCACCGCCCGGATCGTCGAGCAGCATCGCACCCGCAAGGTGCTGGTCTTCAAGTATGCCAAGCGCAAGCGCCGCCGCGTGAAGACCGGGCACAGGCAGTACTACACTGCCTTGCATATCGGCCAGATCCTCAAGTAGTTCAGGTCGCCTGTAGCCTCCCGTGATTCGGGTCGGTATCCGGCGCGATTCCTGCAGCCGGATCCGCTACTTGTCCTGTTCGGGGCATGCCCGCTTCGACCCTGAGGGTGGAGTGGACATCCTGTGCGCTGGAGTCTCGGCCCTGATGGGTGCCCTGGCCATCGGCCTTACGGAGGTGGTCGGGGCACCTGTGTCCTTGCGCGCAGGCGACGGCGGCTTCACCGTCCGGGTTCCCGCGCGCCTGTCCTGCGAGCAGTCCGCTCGCGTCCAGGTGCTGATGGAGACGACCGTGCGGGCCTTGCAGCAACTCCAGGAAAATTACTCGGGTTTCCTGAAGATCCGTGTGCTGCGCCCATGCTGAGTGTCACCCTGCCGGTCGCCAGGTCCGGGGGGGGGCGGCCAGGGGGCGAAGGCCAAGCCAGAAGCTCGGGAGGTTCCTGTAGCGATGTCGGAGTTCGTAGAGCACGTGAAGGTTGACGAGATCGTCCTGCCCGACCCGGGGGAACCCGGTGAGGATCCCTTCTCGCCCGTCAAGCTGATGGGCGTCGCCGTGGCTGGTGCCGTCGCCGCCCTGGCCGCCTACTACGCCTGGACCCAACTCGAGCCCGAGAAGCGAACTGCCTTGAAGGACTCGATCCTGAGTGCGGCCCGTTCGCAGGTGCGCCACTGGACCGAGGGGGACGAGTCGGACCTCTAGAGGCCCGGGACTCGCGCCGCAGGGAACGGGGGGTCGGCTGGGGATGGGATTGGAGTGTACTTCAGGTGGTGTCTTGTTCGTGAGGTTGATGTTCGGCTTGGTCTCCCTGGGTGTCCTGGTCGCCGACCAGATCAGCAAGGCGGCCATCATGGAGGGGATGGTCAAGGGGCAGAGCCTGGACCTTCCAGGTGGCTTCCTGCAGTTGACCTACATCCACAACTCCGGGGGCGCCTTCGGGCTCTTCCCGCAGGGCGGTCCGCTTTTCCTGATCACGGGCGTGCTGGTGACCTGTGGGATGGTCTGGGCCCTGCCTCGACTGCAGGCCTGGGGGCCCCGGACGCCCTCGGCCTGCGCGCTGATCCTGGGGGGCACGGTCGGGAACCTGGTCGATCGGGTGCGCTTCGGCTCGGTCGTGGACTTCCTGGACCTGGGCTGGTGGCCCATCTTCAACGTGGCCGACATGGGCATCTCGGTGGGCATCACCCTGCTCCTGGTGCAGATGATCCTGACGCCTCCCGAGGCGGACCCGGCCGAGTCGGCCTCCGACATCAGGACGGACCCTCCTTCCGACGCCGTCGCCCTTTCCCCGGAGGCCCCCGCGGTCTCCGCCGGTGCCGGCTCTGAAGGCTGACCCCTGATGCACCCCATCCTCTTCAAGGTCGGCGACTTCGCGGTCTACACCTACGGTCTGCTCATGGCCACCGCCTTCGTCATCGGCGGGGCCCTGGCGGTGCGCCTGGGGCAACGTCGCGGTCACGACCCCCTGTTCGTCTCGGATGTGCTCCTGTGGACGATCCTCCTGGGTCTGGCCGGCGCGCGTCTGGCCTACGCCCTGCAGAATCTGGATTACTACCTGGAAGACCCCCTGCGCTTCTTCAACCTGCGTCAGGGTGGCATCGCCATCCAGGGCGGGATGCTGGCGGGATTCAGCACCACGGCCTGGCTCTTCCGCCGCCGGGGCTACTCGGTCCAGGATGGCCTGGACATCCTGGCCGCCCCCGCCCTGGTGGGGATGGCCGTCGGGCGCATCGGATGCGTGCTGCACGGATGTTGCTACGGCAAAGTCTGCGACGTGCCCTGGGGCCTGGTCTATCCGGAGATGGCCCGCCTGGGCTCGCTGCCTCGCCACCCCGTGCAGTTCTATGAGATGGGCCTGGACCTGGCCCTGGCGGCCCTGGTCCTGTGGGTCTTCGGCAGGGAACGCTTCGCGGGCCAGGCTTTCTGGGTCACCTTCGGGGGATACGGGATCATCCGCTTCATCACTGAACTCTTCCGTGAAGGTGGGACGGCCGGGCCCCTGACCCCGGCCCAGTGGCTTTCCTTGGGATTCGTGGCCGTCGGCCTGCTGGGTGTGGCCGGCCGGTTGGGACGCCCCGCCATCCAACGGGGGGACTTCAGCCCCGGTCCGCCGGCCGATGCCCGCGGCCGCTCCCGGCGCTGACCGCCGGCCCCGAGCCCCTCGGTGGGTTTCGGACCCGCACCCAGGCGGCGGATTCAGGCGGGGATGCCAGATTTGACAGGCGGCACCATTCCTGTTACCGTGTCTGTGCTCCGACACCTCCACGTAGCTCAGGGGATAGAGCGTCCGCCTCCTAAGCGGAAGGTCGACGGTTCGAATCCGTCCGTGGAGGCCATTCGTTTTTCTGGGAGGTCGGCGAGTCGTTTCGCGCGATGGGTCGCAACTGCACCAACCCGCCTCCGCCTGCCACCCCCAAGCCCTGGACGGTCCGCCCCCTGGATCGCCGCGACGGGTTCCTGCTGATCCTGGTCACCCTCTTCGCCCTGGGTGTCCGCGGGTGGCGCCTGGACCAACCGCGTGAGAAGTACTTCGACGAGATCTACTACACCGCGGCCGCCCAGGACTACCTGTCGCATCAGCCTGATTCCAACACCGTCCACCCGCCCCTGGCCAAGATCCATCTCGCCGCGGGCATGCTTGTGGCCGATCGCCTGGACGCCTGGCTGGGGCCCGAGGACGACATTCCCGACACGGCCGAATGGCGCGCGGGCAGCCTGGTCTCGGGGACCCTGATCGTGCCCCTGACCTTCCTTCTGGGCTTCCGCATGACCCGGGGGAACCGCTCGGTGGCCACCTGCGCCGCCTTCCTGGTGGCCATCGACTTCATGTCCGTCACCGTCTCGCGGATCTGCATGCTGGACATGGTCCTGTGCTTGTGGATGATGGTCGGGCTCTACTGTTCCTGGCGCTACCTGGAGGAAACCTGGGCGGCCTCGGCCCTGCGCTGGCACTGGGCGATCATGGCCGGCCTGGCCTTCGGGGCCGCGACGGCGTGCAAGTGGAACGGCCTTTTCGGGGCCTTCGGTGCCTGCCTGGCCATGGGGCTCTTCGGCGGGCCCGGAGCGTCGGATCATCATGTCGGTCGCAGGGAACTGGCCCTTCGCTGGCTGGCCCCTCCGGTGCTGATGGCCCTGACGATTCCGCTGGTGTACATCCTGTCCTATGGGTTCCTCTTCCACCAGGAGGGGACCCTGGGAGGCCCTGCCTGGGAGAAGATCTACGGATTTCACAAACTGATGGTCGAGTTCCGCTATGACGCCGGGCAGTTCCATCACCAGTACCTCTCCTACTTCTGGGAGTGGCCGCTGGTGCTGCGGCCCATCTGGTTCTACTACCAGGCCGAGCAGGGCCGGGTGGTCGGGATCGTGGCCTTCGGTTCGGTGGTTTTCTGGTGGACCGGCCTCCTGTACGTGGTGGAAGTGGGCCTCAATGCCGTGAGCACCCGCGACCGGGTCTGCGGATTCCTGGCCCTGACCTGGGTGGCCCAGTGGGTGCTGTGGGCTGCCTCGACCACCGGCGGCTTCATCTACTACGTGTTGCCCGGGGTGCCGATGCTGGCCCTGGCCACGGCCCTGGTCCTGAACGACTGGCTGGCCTCCCGCGGGCGCTGGTTGGCCCTGGTCTACCTGGGGGTCCTCTCGTTGCTCTTCGTCGCCTACTTCCCCTTCCTCACGGCCCTGCCCACCTCCCAGGAGGCTTTTGATGCACTCTTTCCGACCTGGGTCGGCCGCTGGCGCTGAAGGGATCCGCTCGAGAGGTCATAAACTCCGCATCGTGCAGGACGACGAACTCATACCTGAAGCCCTCCAACCTCCCCGGATCGAGGACCACCTGGTCGGGGAGGGCGACGGCGGCGCCCGCCTGGATGTCGTCCTGGTCGCTCGCACCGGCCATTCGCGCTCGCAGATCCAGGACTGGATCCGCCAGGGGCGGGTCCATCTGGATGGACGGCATGCCAAGGCCTCCGAGAAGCTGCGGCCGGGTCAGCAGATCCTCCTCGAGAGGCCCCCTCTGGCTCCGGCCATCCCTCAGCCCGAGCCCGGACTTCCCCTGGAAATCGTCTATGAGGATCCCCACCTGCTGGTTGTCAACAAGAGTCGGGGAGTGACCATCCACCCCGGCTCGGGGGCCCACTCGGGGACCCTGGTCAACGCCCTGCTGGCCCACTGCGCGGACCTCTCGGGCATCCGCGGTGTGGAGAGACCCGGAATCGTGCATCGGCTGGACAAGGACACCTCGGGACTGATCGTGGTGGCCAAGGACGACCGGGCCCACGTGGGCCTGTCGGTGCAGTTCGCCGAGAGGTCGGTCCTGAAGATCTATCAGGCCCTGGTGCACGGGGTGCCTCCCTCCCGGGGAACCATCGAGCAACCGATCGCCCGCCACCGGGTCCACCGGCAGCGCATGGCGGTGCGCTCCAGCGGCCGCTCGGCCCGCACGGACTACGAAGTGCTGGAGGCCTTCGGTCGCGACTACGCCCTGGTGGAACTGCAATTGCACAGCGGTCGGACCCACCAGATCCGCGTGCACCTGACGTGGCTGGGTTTTCCCCTGGTCGGAGACCCCGTCTACGGGCGGCGGCCGGACCCCTGGGACCTGCGCGGTCAGGCCCTGCATTGCCGGCGCTTGGGTTTCTTTCATCCCGTCCTGAACCGGTCGATGGAGTTCGAGGCCCCCCTGCCCGGGGTGCTGCAGGAAATCCTGGCCGACCTGCGGGCCCGCTACCCGGCCTCGGAGGAGCCCGTCTCGCGATAGGAGCCTGCGTCCCGTCTGCAGAACAGAACCCCCGTCCTGTCCCCATCGAAGGAGAAAACCCCATGTCGCGAATGCTGGTCGTCTTCTGCGCCCTGACGCTCCTGGAGGTCCTGGTGGCGGGCGCCCTGGGCCAGTCGCCCGCAGCCCGCCCGGTCTGGTATGCCACGGCCCAGTCCACGGCGGCTCTGCTGATGTGCGTCGGAGGCGTCGAGTCCGCACGCTGGCTGCTGCGACGCTCGCCGGCGGCCACGGCCCCCGGGCCTGCCTCGGACTGGTCTCGCCTGTGGCTGTGGACCGGCGTCCCGGGCGGTCTGTTCCTGGCCGCGGGTCTGCTGGTGACCTGGGGCCTGTCGCCCGTCCTGGGCCCGAAGACCAGCCTGTTGCTGATGGGGCACTTCGTGACGGGAGCCATGGTGTGGCTGGCTGTGGCCTTCTGGCCCATCCGGGACGTGCTGACCACTCCCGGACCCTCGCCGCTGCCGCGTTACCTGATGCTGGCCGGTCTGGGGCTGCATGGTCTGGGTGTGGCTCTGTACTGCTGGGTCTATCCGGCTCTGCTGCGCGGCCCTTGGAAGGTGGACCTGGGCCTGCTCTTCAGCCTGGCCGGGCACTACTACTTCGTCTTCTACGACATCCTGCTGGCGGGACTGGCCTGGAGCGTGGCCTTCCGCTGGTGGACCCCGCCGGTGGCGGTCGAACCTCCGATCGCCCAGAGCGATACCCCGGTCACTCCCCGCGACGGGGAGTAGGCGCGGGTCGGCCCTCAGACCATCCAGCGGGTGGTCCTGCACTCCAGATCCAGCGTCTGCAGCGTCCTTTCATACAGGGCCTGGGCCTGCTTGGGCGTGTTGCCGATGCAGGTGACGCCCAGTTTGCCATACTGGGGCAGGGCTCCGATCATGTGGAAGATCACGCCGGTATTCGAGGACGAGTGGTAGTGAAGCCCGGCGTAGGTGGTGATCTCGATCAGGTCCTCGGGTAGCAGGCCGGCGTAGCCGGGCGAGACCAGGTTGTCGGAAGCCACGTAGAACTTGGCGGCCCCGGTGCTGGTCTCGAAGAGCCCGGTGTCGGGATTGTAGCGTCCCCCGGTCAGGAACTGCAGCGTGCGGAAGGGGTGTGTGGTCCCGCCCTTGCGCAGGTTGATCTCGATCGCGAAGAGCTTCCAGTCCTGTCCTTCGGGGATGGCCAGGAAGTCGATGGACAGCCGCTCCACCACGCCCGCACGGGCCAATTGCTCGCCGATCTCCAGGGCCGCGGTGTGCAGGGCCTGGCGGAAGGGGGGGCTGGCCGGGAAGCGGCAGCCCAGGAAGACCTGGTTGTCCTGGCCTCCCAGGATCTGGTCGTGCGTGGAGATGATCTGGGGCTCCGCCAGCGGCGTGATGCGCAACTGGACGCTGGGAGACTCCTTGCCCTCCCCCTCCAGGAAGGCCTCCACGACGCCGCGGGTCTGTCGGAACTTGGCCAGGTACCCCTCCCAGGAGAGGCCCGGCGCCTGGATCCGGGTGTCCCGAGGCAGGGTTTCCAGGATGCGGCGCAGGGCCCGGCGTCGGTTGGGATGGGGGCCGGTCCAGACCTCCTTCAACGCGGCCAGGGGGTAGATGGCGTTCCCCTCGCCCGAGAATCCCTCGTTCAGCTTGATGACGACCCGCTGCAGGTCCGGTTGCCCGGCATGCAACTCGAGGATCGCCCGGGCCAGGTCGCCCTCATCCCGCAGGTCCTCGTAGCCCTCGGGGAAGGGGACGCGGGTCTGACGGAAGAGTCGGCGACACCCGCTTTTGGAGCCGAAGTGCATATGCCGCGGGTCGGCCCCCAGCAGGGGGATGCCCAGCGCGACGGACAGGCTCTTCTCCAGGGGAGTGACGTTGAAGACCGTCAGGTGGGCGTTGCGCGCTCCTCGGACGCACTCCTGCAGGCGGCGGATCAGGGCCGGGCGCTCCAGGACCTTCTGGGTGAGACAACGGTCGGGAGAGGCGTCATAGGTGCTGAACATGTGCAGCCGCCGTCGGGCGTGGGAGAAGGGGACCCCGGGCAGCAACTGCAGGTAGTAGTCGACGATGCTCTCAGGGATCGGCAGGGAACTGACGTAGACGACCCGCGTGCGAGGCAGGCCCAGAAGGATCAGCATGAAGAGGAGACGCTCCTCGTAGTGCTCGATCCCCTTCAGTTTCAGGAGTTCTTCGGGGTCCAGCGACAGGGACGGCACGACGACGACCACCTGCTCGACGTGCCCATCCCACGTCAGGTTCGTCCACAGGTTGCGCAGGCGGCCATAAAGCAGGTGGAAGCGCTCGTCCTCCTCGGCGCTGCCCGGGGCCGGCAGGGGGCCCTCCAGCAGAGGCCAGAAATCAGCACCGTCCCGAACCTCGGCCTCCCGGGGCTCGAGGTTGGGACTGGGGGCATCCAGGTTGGCGACGCGAAGTGTTCTGGGCTTGGACTGCAAGTGGACCCCCGATTCCCCCGAGCCCTGGACTTCTGCGCCTGCAGGGCCCGCCCTTCCCAGGGCCGCGCGAACCCCGAGCCCGGTGCCCTCAGGAGGCGGGGACCTCAACCGACCCGGGTTGGATCGGCAGTCCCAGATCGCAGGATGCGGCGCTCGGCTCGGAGCCGAAGCCGCCTGCTGCCAGCGTCGCCCGGGCCAGGCGGTCCTCCGCTGTCAGCGAACCCAGCACCATGATCACCTGAGCGCCGATCGTCAGCAGGGGGTGGTCCACCAGCAGGACCGGAGTCCAGCGCAGGACTCCCAGGAAGGTCAGGGTCGTGGCACCTCCCCAGGCCAGGCAGATCAGACGCCACGCGCGGTTGCCGGGAGTGGCCCGCGCGGTCAGCGCCTGGAAGAAGAGGGCGAAGGGCACTGCAACCGTCAGGTCGACGAAGTAGTGCATCCCGCCGATGATGGTCCCTCCGATCGTGAACAGGACCGCACCCAGTCCGACCCAGAAGGCGGTCCGCCCGAGCCACCGCGTGCTCCAGAAGACCGCCAGGATCCACGCCATGTGCAGCGAGGGCATGCAGTTGCGGGGGAACTCGACAGGTCCCGCGACCAGGTGGGGTGAGGCAGGTATCGCAGGAGGAGGGCCGAGGGGGAACAGGTCGCCGGCGGTCGCGATCGTTCCGACCATGGGGACCACGTTGTACAGAAGCGGCCCGACCACGCCCAACAGCGCCAGGCAGGCCAGCACGTTGTTGTAGGTCCTGTGCGGATGGCGCAGGTTCATCGCCGAGGCGACGACCATGAGCAGCGGCAACTGGACGTAGAAGAAGAGGCACACCAGGGCCCAGACGGGATGACGGTTCAGGAAGCCGGCGATCACGAAGGCCGGCTGGAAGCCCCAGGCCCCGTCGACCGCGTAGCCGAACTGGTCCCAGACCAGCGGGTTGGCCGAGATGATCATGTCGTGAGCCATTCCGCTGACGGTGGGGAAGAGCGGCAGGATGCAGGCCAGCGCAAGATATCCCAGGGCCCGTTGCCGGTCTGCCCCGCGGGTCGTCAGGCTGCGGAGGGCCAGCCCCACCACCCCGGCCAGGCCCATCCCGATGCCGGTGGCCATCACCTTGGTCCACAGCGACCAGGTGACCGGTCGGACCTGGAAGAGGTGCGCCTCCAACAGCCCCGCCAGGACGGCGACGGCCAGCAACTCGGGGCGACGCCGGGGCAGGCACAGGTACAGGAAGAGCGAGCCCAGGAACCCTGAGGTGTTCATCGGGTCCAGGCCCACGGTGATGTAGTAGAAGGGTGGACCCGGGGCCAGCAGGTTCAGGGCCCGCAGCATCCAGGCCGCCGCCAGGAAGGACACCAGGCAGGTCAGCACGATTCGCGCGGTGCCGAAGGCCCCGACTTCAACCTTTGAGAGCATCGGGCCTCCCTTCCCCAGGGGGAGCGGAGGTCCTCTCCGGAAGACCCCGCTCCGGATTTCGGGGAGGCGCCAGGAACGTCGGGGGCAATGTGGAAGGGGCCCGGGTCACAGAATGTTGGAGAGCCATCAGCCCGGCGTCGGCAATCGCCGGAAGAAGAGACGCAGAGCGGAGCCGGCCCGCTCGGAGGGACCGGGGGACAGGCTTCGCCGTGTCCAGGTCCCGGCCATGCGGGACCCGCGCAGCCATGCCCTGCCACCCGAGGTCCCGGAGGGGCTCCAGTTCCGCTACATCGCCTGCGGCGGGGGCGACCCGCCCTCCTGGCGCGAGATGGCGCGCACCCTGGAGAGCCTGGACGGCGTGACGCTGGAATCAGGCAGCGCGGATCGGGGGCTGCCCTGTTACCGCTATCGCAACCACGACACCGGGGTCGAGGCCTGCTTCCGCGGCTATCTGTCCGAGGCTTTCCCCGAGGTGGGTCTGAGCTTCGAGATGGCCCTGCCCCGGCCGGCCTTCTTCGCTCACGAGGCCCTGCCCCTGGCGGTGCAGGTGGCCCGTGAGCTGCATCTGGACCTGCAACCCTGTGGAAGGGAGACCTGCGCAGGTTCCAACCACCCTTCCATGGAGGGGCTCCTGGAGGTCTGGCTGCAGCGCAACGCCCGGGCCCGTCAACTCCAGGAAGAGGATCGAGGGCCGACCCCCACCTGTCGGGCCGAGGATCTCGAAGCGGCCTGGGAATACCTGACCCTGCGCGAGGAACTGTCCTGGCGCTACGGGCGGCGCGGGGTGGCCGTACCGGGCATCGAGTTCGTTCGTCGCAAGCGCACCGGTGAGGTTCTCCGCCTGTGCCGCTGGACGGGTCTGGGACCCTCGATCTTCCCACCGGTGGACCTGATCTCCCTGGAGGCTCCGCCGGCTCCCCTGAAGGCCGGGAAGATCCTGTGCGCCGCCGAGTTGTCCCGGGAGGCCCATCGGTGGGTCCGCGATGTGCCCCAGCCGATCTTCCACCGCACCTATCTCGAGCAGGCTCCCCCCGAGGGCCTGCTGGAGGCCCTCTCCGGCCTGAAGGGCACCACGATGCGGTCCTACGAGCCGATCGAGGCCGCCGACCTGAAGGAGCTCTAGCGCTTCACGGCCACCAGGGCTACTGGAACCAACGTGAAGGCCGGGCGTTCCAGGCGGAATGCACCACAGCGCACGGAGATCCCCGTGGAGCTGCCTCCATCCAGGTTGAGGACGTCCGCGGGCTGCACGCCACCGGCCTTGGCTGCGCCCGACAGCAGATCACGGCAGGCCCGCATGCTGAGGTTCCCTCCGGGATCCGTGGCGTACAGGACCAGGTGGCCTTGGCGGTCCAGGACCACCCCGGTCCGGCGTCGCGGGGGACTGTCCAGGACCCCGACCGGACGGCTGTCGACCACCAGTCGGGGCCCTGCCTGCAGGGCCAGGGAAGCCGGCCCGGGTTGGAAGTCGTCGCGGTGCAGGATCCGGGTCCCCTGGGGACCCACCCACAGCACGCCGGTGAAGGCGGCACCTGTGGCGACTTCCGGCACCACCCGGCGTCCGGACTCCTCAAGGTAGCCCAGGGGGCGCCCCCCCTTGTCGAAGTAGCTGCCGTTCACGGCAACGACGGCCCCCATGCGCTGGCGCAGACCTCCGACGGTTCCCAGTGGCGAGCCCCCATCGCGGGCCAGGCCCAGGCGCAGGCGGAAGAGCTCCGGATCCAGGCGGACCTGGTGCATGGCGGGAAAGGAGTCCGCGCCCAGGGGAACGGCGCGGTATTCCAGCCCCTCGGCCAACCGGCGCCAACCGCGCGCCGGCAGGCCGGCCCCCGAGGAATCGACCGCCAGCGTGGCCAAGACCAGGATCACGAACCATGTCCAGCGCATCCACCTGCCTCCGTCGCCTGCCGCCCTGCTGGCGCCACGCCCTGGTCGCCTTCCTGGCGGCCCGCCTGCTGGCCTCGGCCGTGGCGGCCATGGCCTGCACGACGATTCCCGCCAACCCGGTGGTCCCCGCAGGAGACTACGTCAAGGCCTCCAGGCCGGGCCCCGGCGAGTTGCTGCTGGGTGTCTGGGAACGCTCGGACGCCCTGTGGTATCTGCACCTGGCGCGGGATGGATACGAGTCGGCCGGAGGGGGTACCGCCTTCATGCCCTTGTATCCCGCCGGGATCCGGGCGCTCAGCACCGCCGGCCTTCCGCCTCTCCTGGCCGCCCTCCTGCTTTCCAACGGTGCCTTCCTGGTGGCCCTGGTCGGCCTCTTCCGCCTGGCCGAGCGCGACTTCGGCCCGGGCGTGGCCCGGCGTGGGGTCTGGTATCAGGCCCTCTTCCCGGCCTCCTTCTTCCTGTTGGCGCCCTACACCGAGTCCCTGTATCTGGCCCTCGCCGTCTGGGCCCTGCTGAGGGCTCGCGAGGGCCGCTGGACGCAGGCCGGGATCCTGGGAGCTCTGGCGGCCGGTACCCGGACGGTCGGCATCCTGGTGCTCCTGCCCCTGGCCCTGGAGTTCTGGCTGGCCCGCCGCCGCGAATCCGGACCCGGCCTCGGGCAGGGCACGGCGCTGCTGCTGGTACCCCTCGGTCTGGGGGCCGTGATGCTGGTCCAGTGGACCGCTACCGGCGATCCCCTGGCCTTCGTGCACGCCCAGGATGGCTGGCAGAGGACCTTCCGCTGGCCATGGTTGACCCTGGCGGGCGGATTGGGGCAGGCGGCGCAGTTTGCCGGAGTCGAGTCGGGGGGGATCTACCTCTTCGAGGCTGCTGCCGCCCTGTACGCGGTGCTCCTGGGTCTGGCGACGACCAGGATGCCGGCGTCCTACGGCCTGTTCACCTGGAGCGCGCTCCTGGTTCCCCTGGCCTCGCCCTACGCCGGAAACCTGCTGATGAGCCTGCCGCGCTTCGTGGCGGTCCTGTTCCCCCTGCATCTGGCCCTGGCCGTGCGGGTGCGGCAGCGCGACGCGGATTCCGTGGTCCGGGCCCTCCTGGCCGGCCTGTACGGCCTGGCCGCCAGCCTGTACGTGGCCTCCAGGAACATGTTCTGAGCCAGGCCCCGGGCCGGGTCGGGCAGGGGGGGGAGAGGGCGGACAGAAGAGGGTCCGGGTGAGCCCTGAAGACTCCAGCGACACCTGGTTTCCAGGTCGCCCTGGTGGCAGCCCGCTGCGGCCGACGTCGTGGCCTTCGGAAGCGCCGGCGTGACGGACACCCACGGCGGGACGGCGTCCGGCGGCGGTGGCCGGGGGTGGCCCCCCTGGCTCTGGTGGGCGTTCCCTGTCCTGGCGGCCTGGCTGTGCACACGTCTGAACTCCAGTC
>CAZQPM010000009.1:0-27765 GCA_964595195.1 uncultured Burkholderiales bacterium
GTGCCTGGCCCTGCGCATCGCCTCGCACATGGCCCGCCAGGAGGGCTGGCTGGCCGAGCACATGCTGATCCTGGGAGTCCAGGCCCCTGAAGGCGAGAAGACCTACGTGGCGGCGGCCTTCCCCAGTGCCTGCGGCAAGACGAACTTCGCCATGATGATCCCTCCCCAGGGTTTCGAGGGATGGAAGATCTGGACCGTCGGGGACGACATCGCCTGGATCAAGCCGGCCGAGGATCGTCGTTTCTACGCGATCAATCCCGAAGCCGGGTTCTTCGGGGTCGCCCCGGGAACCTCGGAGAAGTCCAACCCCAACGCCATGGCCAGCATCCGCCAGAACACGATCTTCACGAACGTGGCCATGACCCCGGACGGGGACGTCTGGTGGGAGGGGATGACCGACGAGGTCCCCGAGCGCCTGATCGACTGGCGGGGCCAGGAGTGGACGCCGGGATGCGGCCGGCCTGCCGCCCACCCGAACGCGCGGTTCACGGCCCCGATCCGGCAGTGCCCCACGATCGACCCCGAGTGGGACAACCCCAAGGGGGTGCCCATCCAGGCCTTCATCTTCGGAGGCCGCATCAGCCAGGACATGCCCCTGGTCTTCCAGGCCTTCAACTGGAACCACGGCGTCTACCTGGCGGCCACCATGGGATCCGAACAGACGGCCGCGGCGGCCGGCCGCATCGGCCTGATCCGTCGCGACCCGATGGCCATGCTGCCCTTCTGTGGCTACCACATGGGCGACTACTTCGACCACTGGTTGACCATGGGCCGGCGCCACCCGGAGCCCCCCAGGATCTTCCGCGTCAACTGGTTCCTGAAGAAGGATGGCCGGTTCCTGTGGCCGGGATTCGGCGAGAACCTGCGCGTGCTCAAGTGGGTCGTGGACCGCGTGCACGGTCGTGGCCACGCGATCGAGAGTCCGCTGGGCTGGGTCCCCGGGTACGAGGACATGGACTGGACCGGCCTGTCCTTCAGCCAGGACAAGTTCGATGAGCTGATGACCATCGACCGTGAGGCCTGGAAGTTGGAGTCCCTGGCCCACGAGGAACTGTTCCTGCGCCTCTTCGAGCGCCTGCCCCAGGAGTTCTTCCTGGAACGCCAGATGCTGTTGTCGAACCTGACCCGGTCGGGACCCAGTTGGACCCCTCCCCACCCCGTCTCCCAACGACCCGTTCCCAAACCAGGCGTTCCCAAACCAGGCGTTCCCAAACCAGGCGTTCCCAAAGAATGAAGAGGGACGGGGGCGATCGGAGCCTTCCGGTCGCCCCCTCCGAACGGCCTGGGATGCCTCGCACGGCCTGGATGGCTTTGGCCCTGGCCGCGGCCTGCCTGATGGCCCTGGGCCGGCTGGCGGAGGCCACCGCCTCACCGACGGTCGCGGCCTGGGACTGCCGTCTGCTGAACGAACTGGCGGGCTGGCGGTCTCCGGCCGGGGACCTGGCCTTCCGGCTGCTGACCGACATGGGCAACCCCTGGTTCCTGCTGGCCGTGACCGCGCTGGTCGGCCTGACCGGCTCCGGGCGCCAACGCCTGATGCCTTTCCTGGCGCTGCTCCTGGCCACGACGGGCAGCGCCCTGCTCAAGTCCTGGTTCGCCCGCCCTCGGCCCGGTCCGGAGTTCCACCCCCTGGCCCTGGAGCCCTACGCCAGCCTGCCCTCGGGGCACGCCATGCTCTCGCTGTGCGTCTACGGGGCCCTGGCCTGCCTGATCCTGAGCGGCCCCGGGTTCAGCGGCAGGCGTTGGGCAGCGGTGAGCCTGCTGGGCGTGCTGGTCCTGCTGATCGGTCTCAGCCGCGTCTACCTGGCGGTCCATTACCCCAGCGACGTGCTGGCCGGTTACGTGGCGGCTCTACCCATCCTCTGCGGCCTTCTGGTCCACCGCTCGATTCAGCAGGCGTCCCCGGGCTCCCGGCGGCGGTAGACCAGAACGTAGTTGTGGATGGCCTGGGGTTCCAGGCTGGCGACGTGGTCCACCGGCAGGCCGGCCATCCACTCGGCCACCTGTCCGCGCGTCGGGTTGTAGCGCGGATCGGGGGCCAGGAACATGCCGTAGAAGAGGCGTTCGCCCATGCGCACCCGGCCCCAGTCGGTGCGCAGTTCGGCATCCGAGGCGGGCATGTCCTCGGGCAGGGCCACCACCAGGAAGCCGCCGGGCTTCAGGGCCTGCACCGCCCGCTCCAGGGCCAGGGCCGGCGACGGACAGTAGGACAGCGAGCGGTGGAAGAGCGCCACATCGAAACGCGCCTCATAGGGGCAATCCTCGGCGGTTCCGACCACGATCACACCCCGGGTGGCCCGCTCGGCCTCGCGAGCACAGTCGTAGTCGGCCTCCAGACCGGTCGGCTCGACCTCGGGGTAGAGGCGGCGCACGATCTCCAAGCCGTGGCCGCAGCCGCAGCCGAACTCCACGAGACGACCGCCAGCGGTCAGGACGGCATGCAACTCGGGAATGCCGGGTATCTGACGGGCGAACAGGTCGTGGTAGCAGGCCTGCACCAACTGGGCCATCTGCAGATGCAGCGAGAGGTGGGGTTCCGGCGGGGCGGTTCCCCGGAAGACGGCCTCCAGCGTCTCGCAGACCCGGTTGGAGACGTGGACCAGGGCCCCGGCCCAGGGGCCACCGACCTCCAGGGCCTGGACCATCCCCTCCCCCAGGCCATACCGGCCATCACCCTGCCGTTCCAGGAACTGGAAGGCGTTGGCGGTCTGACACCAGACCTCCACGTAGTCCCGCTCGAAGCCCAGCCGCTCGGCCAGTTCCGCCTCCGCAAGGGGCTCTTCCTCCAGGGCCCGGAACAGACCCAACTGGCACCCCAGATGAACCACCCAGGTCCCCCAGAAGCCGACGAAGTAGCTGTTCAGTTGGGACGTCCTGGCACGCGCCCCAGGGGAATCCGCCGTCTGCACTTGGAGCCCTCCTTGACCCATCCCGGAAGCCTGCCTGCTGGAAAGCCTACTTCCACACCAGCGCATCCAGGAGATCCAACAGCACCGATTCGCGCTGGCCCGGTTCCAGGCCGGCGCCATTCATCGCCTCGCTCAGCCAGCGCCGGATCTCCTCGGTCCGACGGCGGGGGTCCTGGGGCAGCGGGAACAACTCGCGCAGCCGCCACAGTTCCAACTCCAGCCGGGCCCGAACCAGGCGCGCCAGGAAGACCGGCTCCTCCTCGGGAGTCCACTCCCTCAAGGGGGGGAGCCCCAATCTCTGGGGCAGCGTCTCGAACCAGCGCTCGGCCAGGGGCGCCGAGGATCGGGACACCTCCAGCAGTCCGCTGGCTCCCTCCGAGAAGGGGCGCGCCGAGGTCCCGGGGTGCAGCCCCCCCAGCCAGGCCTGGACCAGACCCTCGAACTCCTCGGCCGCCAGGTCCCCCGCGCCCGGATCCCGGCCCAGGACTCGAGCGATCTCCACCATCAACTGCTGCTGGCGCAGGTTCAGGAAGTCCTCCATCTGGCTGCGGGCCTGATCCACCTGGGCCAGCAACCGACCCTGGTGATCCGCCAGGGGAATGCCCGACTCTCCGAAGACCCCGGGCAGATGCTGGCTCAGCAGGTCCCGGGCGCTGGCCGTCCGGTCGGGATCGGCCAGCAACTCCATCAGATCCCGGGCCCCCGGCCCGGGCCAGGACCGGGTGGCGCGGGCCACGGTGGGCAGGCGCGACCGCCAGGCCATCAGGGCGCTGCGGGTGAGATCCCACAGGCTCGGACCACCCGGGGACGAGATCGCTCCGACCGGCCCGAATCCGGCCTGCAGAGCCTCCAGGAACTGGCCCTCGTCCTCGGTGGTCGGATGGTAGCCCAGACTCCAGCGGCGCGGATTGGCCAGGGCCCGGCGCAGGACCATTCCCGAGGGAGGGACCGCCTCTCCCTCTTCGAGAAGCTCCAGGTCGGGGTGGTAGCGACGCAGGGGCGCGCCCACCAGCAGGGGGGCCAGGCCGCCCCGCAGGCCCAGGGGACGGCGTTGCAGCGTCGCCAGCAGGTCGTGCAGGCTGATCGAGGTATTCCGCTCCCCCGTCCCGACCAGACAGCCCAGGAGGCGATTCCATGCCGCCGCCAACGGGCGCCCCTCGGGAATCGGGCCGGCTACCGCGTAGCGGACGTAGCTGCCCCGGTCGCTCTCGACCTCCAGCAGTCCCTGGTCCGCCAGGGCGCGGCGCAGGACCATGGAACTTCCATGACGGCTGACCACCGGCAACTGCAGCGGGGTGGACAGATCCAGGAGTTCGTCCAGAGCCCGGTGCTGCGAGCGGAGGGAACCGCCCAGGGACATTCGGGGAAGCTCGGGGAACAAGGACTCCAGGACGCCGGAGAAGAAGGCGTTGCGGCAGCCGGCCGGGGAGTCCTCCACGACCTGCCCCTGGTGCAGCCAGCGGAAGCCCGAGGGCATCAGCGCCTTGCGCACCCTCTCCAACAGCGACCTGCGCAGGGAGGCCCGCCGCGTCTCCAGGGCCTCGCGGGCCGGGCCCGGCTGCTGGTAGGCCTCGGTCCCCGCCAGGTGGTCCAGGACCGCCACCTCCTTGAACTGCGCCGAACCGGGCAGGGGTTGGAGGGGTACGCCGACCAGGACCCGCTCGCCTGTCCGGGCGGCCTCCAGGTTCGTGGTCACGTCCTCGGTTTCACGGCGCGTGAAACCGACCCCGACCACGGCCAGGAGGTCCCAGCCTCGCGGGCAGGTGGTCGGGACGGGATCCTTGGGACCGACGTACTGGCAGCGGACCCTGCGCCGGACCGGATGAAGCCGGGCATACTCGCCAGGCGTGATGTTCCGGGCCGGGAAATGGGCCCTGAGCACATCCGCGTACTCCACCTTGCCCATGGCGTCCAGGGCTCGGGTGATGTCCTGGTTGAGGTTGAACCGACCTTGGCCCGACGGCCGCCCGACGGCGTCGCTCATGTAACCTCCTCGACCGGGCCTCCCAGGAGCGGGAGGGCCACGGGTCGGATGCAAGAATCCGGGGCATGCTGCTTCGCGCAGGGCAGTCCTGGCCCTGCCTTCCCCGACAAGACGTTCCCGGGGAGGCCGGGCCAGGAAGCCTGGACGCCCAGCCCGAATCCCTGCACCATGCAGACCCGAAGCCGAAGGTTCCCATACGGATGGCTTGGAGCCCTGGCCCTGGTCCTGGCCCTGCTAGGGGGCGCAGGACCCGCCATCGCCGAGGCCGGCCGCGACGCCATGCTCACCCGGCAGCGAGGTGAGGTGGAGATCCGCCGGGAGGGCTCGACCACCTGGACCCCCGTGATCGCCTCCCGCTACCTGAGCCCGGGGGACTCGGGACAGACGCTGGCCGGGGCCCGGGCCCGGATGCGCCTGCAGTTCGGGGACATCACGCTGGCCCTGGGCCCCTCCACGCGCTTCCAGGTCGCCGAGCTGAATCGCCAGTTCGGCAGGGCCCGGGTCAACCTGGACTGGGGTGCCCTGCGGGCAGCCTTCGGTGCCCCCCGGGCCACCTCGCCCGACGCCTACCAGGTGATCACCCCCAACGCCGTCCTGGCCGCCCAGGGCACCGAGTGGACGACCCACTTCGTGACCCCGCCGGCCGACGGTGTTCTCCCCCTGGGCGTGGAGGCCCTTCCGGAAGGGTGGCCCGAGACCCCGCCCGGTCACACCCGGGCGGCCATCCACGCGGGCCACGTCCGGGTCCGGGCCCTGGCCACCGGAGCCGAGCAGGTCCTGCCCCCGGGATCGACGGTGGATATCGGCCCGGACGGCGTGATCACCCTGAACCCGACGGGGTTCCCCTACCCTGCGGAACCCACGACGGGCCCCAGCATCGAGCGGGGCACCACCGGGCAAGGCGAGATCCGGCCCGACTCCGGGGCGGAGGTGGAAGGGCCGACGCAGCCCTCCCCTCACCCGACGGTTCCGGACTCGCAGATCCCCCCCTCCGAACCGCCCCATCCCTGATCCCCGGAGGGCTCCGGCCCGAACCCCCAGGGCCTGGCGCACACAGCGAGAAGGCCCGGCCTTGATGGCCGGGCCTTCGTGGTGCGGAGGGGGGGACTCGAACCCCCATGGATTTCTCCACACGCCCCTCAAACGTGCGCGTCTGCCGGTTCCGCCACCTCCGCCCGTGGCAACAGCGACATTATAGGGACCGGCCCGACTCTTGTCAACGACGATTCCCCGGCCGGGAGCCTTCCCATCCTGGTGGCACCACCGAGGACATGGAGAAGCACTGAGGGGACCCGGAACGTGTCCGCGCGACTCCGGAACGATCGTCGGGCGCCTGATTACCGATGATCCCGGCCCGGGCCCCGGTAGCCGGGCGGGGGCACCTCCTGTCCGGTCAGCAGGACCGGGCAGCCGAAGCGCCGGTGCAGGCGGTCCAGACCCTCCAGGTCGGGATCCCCTTCGACCACGATCCAGGGGGGCGTCAGCGGGCGGGTTGCCAGGGTCTGCTCGAGATCCCGCGCATCCCGGGGCACCAGCAGGCGCCCCCGAGGGTCGACCCCGGCGTCCAGGGCCCGGCCGCCCAGGTGGAGCACCGCCGCGTCGGGAGCAGGACCCAGGTAGGCCGTGGGCCCGCGCCGCGCCAGGCACAGCTCGGTGAGGGCTTCGGCGGCGGAAAGGGGTGGAGGCCAGGCCATCAGGCCACCGGGCAGGGGAACCCCGTCCAGGCAGGGCTGATGGTCCTCAGCCGGCGGCAGCACCGCGGCCAATGGCACGGGACGATGGGAAGGAACGGGCCGCCGGGGAAGGACCTCCTCCTCCAGGCGTTCGACGCGCAGCGCCTGTCCTCTCCAGGTGCGCACCAGGTGAACTGCGGCCAGCAGGAGCAACGCCGTGAAGACCAGGGTGGAAGCGAACGAGGAGCCCATCGGCCTCCCACTTCCAGGCGTGGTGCCCGGAACCTCCAGCCTGCGCGCGACCGGGGAGGCCGGGCTCGTCCTCCGCGGTCCAGCGGAGGCGAGCCCGGGCCCGACTACTTCTTCTTGTCCTTCTTGGGCTTCTTGACTTCCTTCTTGGGACTCTGGTCCTTGCCCATACCCGCCTCCGCTTGCCGTGGATTGAGGTCTGCCTCTCCGGCCCGAAACGCGGACCCGAAGAGTCGTGGTCCGCCCGAGAGGTCGAGGCCGGGAGGCCTTCGACGGTCCGCCGGAGCCCCCTACCCCGCCGGCTCGTACATCAGCACGAACTCCTCGGCCAGGGTCGGGTGCAGGGCCATGGTGCGGTCCATGGTGGCCTTGGTCACCCCGGCCTGCAGGGCCACGGCCAGGGCTTGGATGGTCTCGGCGGCCTCGGGGCCGAACATGTGGGCGCCCAGGACCCGGTCGCTGGGACCGTCGACCACCAGTTTCATCAGGACCGGGTCCTTCCTGGAGGTCAGCGCGTACCTCATCGGGCGGAAGCGGGTGCGGAAGATCCGCACCTCGTGGCCCCGGGCCCGGGCCTCCTCCTCGGAGAGCCCCACCGTCGCGACGTTCGGCAGCGTGAACACGGCCCGGGGGATCCGGTCGTAGTCCACCCGCGCCGGGTGGTTCCGGAAAAGCCTCTCGACCAGGGCCCGAGCCTCGGCGATGGCCACCGGGGTCAGTTGCACCGTCGGGGTCACGTCGCCCAGGGCGTAGATATGGGGCACGCTGGTGCGCTGGTCCGCGTCCACTTCAATGGCCCCGGTCGTCGTGGTCCGGACTCCGGCCGTCGCCAGGTCCAGCCCCTCGGTATTCGGCTGGCGTCCGGTGGCCAGGACGACCAGGTCGGCCTCGATCTCCGTGCCGTCGGAGACCACCAGGTGCACCGAGGCGCCCTCGGGGCGCGCCTCGACCAGACGGGAGGCGGCCAGGATCCCGACCCCCCGCTCCCGCAGCGAAGCCGTCAGGGCCTGCCGCAGGTCGCCGTCGAAACCGGGCAGCAGGGCCGAGCTGCGGAAGACCAGGGAGACCTGGCAGCCCAGGGCGTGCAGCAGGCTGGCGAACTCCGAGCCGATGTAGCCGCTGCCCACCACCAGGACCCGCTCGGGCAACCGTTCCAGGGCCAGGACCCGGTCGGAGACCACGGCCAGGTCGGCGCCCGGAACGTCGGGGATCGACGGCCGGGAACCGGTCGCCACCAGGATCGAGCGCCCTCGGAGATGTCGGCCCTCGACCTCGACGGTCTCGGCGTCCACGAAACGGGCATGCCCACGATACAGGGTGACCCCGACCTTCTCCAGCATGCCCAGGTAGAGGCCCTCCAGGCGGCGCAGTTCCTGGCGCAGGGCCTTCTGCAGGCGGGCGAAGTCCAGCCGGGGAGACGGCAGATCCCAGCCGTACCCCTGGGCCAGTTCGAAGTCCCGGGCGAACTGGCTGGCATGGACCAGCAGCTTCTTGGGCACGCATCCGCGATGCACGCAGGTGCCGCCGACCTCGCGCTCCTCGCACAAAGCGACGCGGCCCCCCAGGGCCGCAGCCCGACGGGCAGCCGCCACCCCACCCGAACCCCCGCCGATCACCACGAGGTCGTAGGTTTCCTGAACCTCCATGGACTCCAGGCCTCCAGGATCTCGCGTTCGGTCAGGATTCCAGCCGCGAGCGCAGACCGATGGGCTTCTCGGGCAGGCGGGCCAGGGCTGGCGTCTCGTCGGCCTCGGTCTGCATCAGGACCAGGATGTCGCGCCACTGCACCAGGATCCGCCAGCCCAGGCCGGCGGGATTCGACTGGTTGGCCACCCGCTCGGGCTCGATCCACACCCCGACCTCGGGTTCCAGCCCCACCAGGCGGCCGGTGACGGTGCGGGACTTCTCGTCGCTGAAGCCGATGTTGCAGTCCACGAAGGGACCGATGTCGCGGACCACCAGGGTGACCGTCCGCTCCAGACAGGTCTCCAGGTTCAACCCGCCCGAGCTCAGGGGCTTGCCTTCTGCCACGGGAATACCTCCTCGGATGATTCGGATGACCGGCATGGCCGCTTCTCCGGCGCCGCGACGGGTCCTTCGCAGGCCCCCAGCGGAGCCGAAGCGGAGGTCGGGGCCCCGACCGCGAAAGATCTCCATCGGGTCTGGCGACGGGGAAGGTCAGCCGACGACCGCAACCGGGGGTGAACCGATGCGACGATCCTGGTGCCTCGTGACAGCCATCGTGCTGCAGATACTGCTGGCCGGGCTGGCACCGGCGAAGGCCGAGACGCAGACGCCAGAACCCGCCCCCCAGGGCCAGGTCACCCTGCCCCTGGACACCTTCCTGGACCTGCGCCGCAAGCCCCCGGGGGGCGGCCCGGGCACCCCGAACCCGGTGCCGGTCCCCTACATGTTCTCCAAAGGCCGGTACCGCCTATCTGCCAGCAGCGGATGGGCCGAGGTCCGGGGCAGCGTGAACCTGCAGGTCTACCAGTCCGGCTGGGTGGAGATCCCGCTGATGCCGGCCGACGTGGTCCTGTCCCAGGCGTCCCTGGACGGCCAGGGCCTGCCCCTGTATCGCAAGGACGGGCAGTTCTTCTTCCCGGTCGACCGTCCCGGCGCCCACCTCCTGGAGGCGACCTGGCACCTGCCCGTGGCCCTGGACGGAGCCACCCGCAGCGTGCTGCTGAAGACGCCGCCGAGTTCGGTCTCCCAGGTCGTCCTGACCCTGCCCGGCCAGGATCTCGAGGTGAGCACCTCGCCCTCGATCCCCTTGCGCCGGCGGGACGAGGGCAACCGCGTCCAGGTCGAGGGGACCCTGCCGGGCGGACAGGCCGGGCCGGTGACCCTCTCCTGGAAACCCCTGAGGGCCGACCCCGCCCTGCGCGGCAGGGTGAACCGCGAGAAGGCCCGCCTCACCGGACGGATCTACGACCTGGTGACAATCAGCGAGACCGGCGTGCAGAGCCGGATCCGGGTGGACTACACGATCCTGCGCAACGAGGTGGACCGCTTCACCCTGCGGGTCCCCGCCGCGGTGGAGGTGGAGGAGGTCACCTGCGACAACCTGGCCTCCTGGTCCGAAGAGGTCCGGGGCCAGGCGCGGGAGATCCAGGTCCGCTTGTCGGCCCCGGCCAGCGGCAGCCATACCCTGAGGCTGGGACTGGTGCAGGCCTTGACGAAGATCGACTCGACCTGGACGCTGCCGACCCTGGAGGTGGTGGGAGCCGAGAGGGTCAAGGGGTCGATCGGTGTGGGCTCCACGGGGGGAATCGAGGTCCAGCCCGGGACGGTGCGCGAGGTCCGGCCCATCGACGTCTCGGAGTTGCCGGCCGAAGTCCGTGAGCAGGCCGGTTTCGCCCTGCTGCGGGCCTGGGAGTTCCACCGCCAGCCCTGGTCGGTGAGCCTGACCACCCGCAAGGGCCAGGAGCTGCCTCTGCTGACCGCCGCCCTGGACCTCGCCGAGGGCCTGACCCTGGTCACCCGGGACGGCAAGCGGGTCACCAGCTTCGCCTACCGGGTCCGCAACAACGGCCGACAGAGCCTGAGCCTGAGGCTTCCCCAGGGAGCGACGCTGTTCACGGCGACGCTGAACGGCCAACCGACCCGACCCGTCCAGGGGCCCGAAGGGGAACTGCGCGTGCCCCTGGTGGCCTCGGGCGAGGGCGGCCAGGAGAGCTTCCCCGTGGAGGTCACCTACCTTGAGGAAACGGGGGCCACGCCCCTGGGAGGCCGACACCGGCTGCAGGCCCCCAGGGTCGACCTGCCGGTCTCGGTGATGAACTGGACGGTGTACCTGCCGCTGGAGCAATGGGTCTACCACGTCGGGGGCAGCATGCGGCCGGGTCTGGTCCGGGAAGCCTCCGAGCCGCCGGCGGCCCCCGGCGAGGCCGGCCGACCCGGTGCGGTCGACGAGTTGAAGTCCCGCTCCGAGGACAAACCCCAGGCCCTGGGCCGCGAGGTGGACCAGGAGGAGGTGCTGGGCGACGCCCGCATGTCCCAGATGATCCAGCAGGCCAGCCGGGGCACCCTGCCGGTGAAGTTCAGCATCCCCGCCCGAGGCCAGTCCTTCCAGTTCTCCCGCCTGGTGGTGACCGACGGCGAGCAGCCCCAGGTGACCCTGCACTTCTACTCGAGGACCCTGCAGATCGTGGGGGCGGTGCTGGCCCTGGGCCTGACGCTGGCCTGGGGCCTCCCGCAAGCCCGACGCCCCGGCGGGCTTGAGCCCCTGGGAATCGCCACGGTGACCATGTGGGTGGTCCGGGCCTGGGCCGGGCAGACCCCCCTGGCGCACCTGCTGCTGTGGGCGAACCGGGGCCTGTACCTCCTGCTGGCCCTGTGGTTGTATCGCAACCGGGCCTGGATCCTGGCCCGGCTTCAGGGGCGGGGAGGTGAGCCATGACAAGGCGGCTCTGCCTGGTCGTCTGCCTGTTGCTCGCGATCGGCCCGGCGGCGCGCGCCGAGGAGGGGCCGGGAGGCACGGTGACGCTGCCCCTGGAGGACTTCGTGAAGATCACCGGCCCGGCGGCGACAACTGCAGCCGCCCCGGTCCCGGTGCCCCAGGCCCACCTCTTCTCCTCTGGCCGCTACCGGGTGGAGGTCGGACACCAAGGGGCCGTCGTCACGGCTGAGCAGGACCTGACCCTGTACACCGGGGGCTGGCAGGAGATCCCCCTGCTGCCTGGCGGCACGGTCCTTTCCGAGGTGACGCTGGATGGCCGGGCGGTGCCGGTCTACGAGAAGGAGGGAACCCTGCGCCTGCTGGCTCGGGGCCGCGGCCAGCACCCGGTCCGGGTGGTCTACCATGCCGGCCTCACCGTGGAGGGCAGCACCCGGAGCCTCGAGTTCCGCGCGCTGCCGGGTGCAGTGGCCCGAGTCCGCCTGTTCCTTCCCGGAACGGGCCTGCACGTCGAGGCCGCGCCTCCGGCCCCCCTCACGACCCGGACCGAAGGCGGGCGCACGGTGGTGGACGGCGCCCTGCCCGCCCAGCAACCGGTCCGGTTGAGCTGGTCGCCCCGGGCGGCCAGGCTCCGGGCCGCGGCCGCGGCCGACCGCGAGAAGACGCGCGTGACGGCCCGACTGGGCAGCATGGTCCAGGTCTCGGAGCGGGAGATCCGCAGCCGCAGTCGGGTCGACTGCACCCTCCAGGGCGACGAACTGGAGGCGCTGGTCCTGGCCGTGCCCCGCAACGCCCAGGTGGTCGAGCTGACCTGTCCCAACCTGGCGGGATGGGACCGGGTGGACCGGGAGACGTCCGCCGAGATCCACGTGGCCCTGGCCCGCCCCGCCAGCGGCAGCCTGGCCCTGGACCTGACCACCGAGGTGCCGCTGCCCAACCCCAACTCCACCTGGGAGCTTCCCGGGCTGACGGTCGTCGGGGCCCGGAGGGTCCAGGGCGTGGTCGGGATCACGGCCAGCGAGGCCATGGAGGTCTCGCCGGTCGACGAACCCACCCGGGCACGCCGCCTGGACCCGGCCGAGTTGCCGCCCGCCGTGCTGGCCCTGGGGAACCGGGTTCCGGTCCTGGCCTACGCCTACCACACCGAGAGCCCCTCGATCCGGCTGGAAAGCCGGTTGGGCAAGCAGGTCGCGCTGCTGACGGCGGCCGTCGACCAGGCCTCGGGTCAGACGCTGGTCACCCCCGAAGGGAAGTGCATCTCCACCTTCACCTGGCAACTGCGCAACAACCAGAACCAGTATCTCTCGATCCAACTGCCCCCGGGCAGCCGGATCTGGAGCGCCTTCGTCGACGGTCGGGCCGTCAAGCCCGTCGAGGAGGGCCCTCTTCTCAAGCTTCCCCTGGTCTCGTCGCGGGGTACCGGGCAGGACCTGAGCACCTTCCCCGTCGAGGTCACCTGCGTGGGGGCGGAACTGGGGCGGTCCTGGCTGGGTTCCCAGACGCTGCAGGCCCCGCGGCTGGCGCAGGTGCCCATCGCCCAGTTGAACTGGTCGGTCTTCCTGCCTCCCGAACACCGGATCCTGGGCTTCCAGGGGACCCTGGAACCGGCCGAGGGCGAGGCCCCGATGCAGGCCCCGACCGACCTGCCGAGGCCTGAAGCCCAGGTCCGCCGCAGCCAGCTTTCGGCAGCCGACCAGGCCCCGGCGGCTCCGCAGGCGGCGACCTCCGCGACGGCCGACGGCAACGAGGGGGCCCTGGCCGAGAAGTCGGTGCCGGCTCCGGAGAGCGCCGCGGCCGAGGAAGCCGAACCCCAGGGCGCCATGGCCCAGATGGTCCAGACCACCAGCCAGGGCTCGTTCCCCGTTCGGGTGCGGATCCCCCTGGAGGGGCAGGCCTTCCACTTCACGCAGTTGATGGTCGCCGACGAGAACCCGACCCTGCATGTGCGCTACTACACCCCCAGCCTGGTGCAGGCGACCGGTTGGGCGACCCTGCTGGCCGTGCTGGGCCTGGGCCTGGGCCTGGGGGCGACCTGCCGGACAGGTGGCTGGCGGACGCTGGCCGGGGCCGCCCTGGCCCTGACCCTGCTGGGCTGGCTGGCAGGGGGCCCCCTGGTCTCGCCCCTGGTGACGGCTGCCTTCCAGGGGGTGGCCCTGCTGGCCCTGACCTGGTCCTGGCGCCATCGCAGGTGGCTGCTGGACGCCCTGAAGACCCGCCGCGCCAGCGGCTCGGAACGCGCCGAGGAGGTGCCGTCGTGAAGCTCCGCATCCTGTTGGCCGTTCTGGCCTGCCTGCTGGTCGGAGGTGCACCGGGCCGGTCCGAGGAGGCCCCCCGGTCGGAGGGGAAGGTCACCATCCCGCTGGCCGAGTTCCTGGACCTGAGCCGGAGCCGGCCCGCCTTGTCGCCCCCCCGGCCCCAGGCCCCGGTCGGATGCTCGCTGGCCCGAGGGGACTACCAGGTCCGGGTCCAGGGGGACTGGGCCCGGGTGCAGGGCACCGTCACCCTGCTCCTGCTGAAGGGCAACTGGCAGGAGGTGCCCCTGGTGCCCACCGATGTGGTCGTCCAGGAAGCCCGACTGGACGGGGTCCCCCTGGCGCTCTACGCCAAGGACGGCCTCTACCACTGCATGGTCAGGAGCGCGGGCCGGCACCACCTGGAACTGCTCTACCACCTGCCCGTCCAGGACCGCCCCCCCTCCCGCTGCCTGGCCCTGAGAACCCCCGCCACCGAGGTCTCGACGCTGACCCTGGTGGTCCCGGGCGGCCGGGCCAGACTGTCGGCCAGCCCCGACATCCCGCTGCAGAGCCGCCTGGAAGGCGACCGGATGGTGGCCCGAGGGGCCCTGCCCGCCGGGCCGGAGACGCCGGTCACCGTGTCCTGGCTGCCCCTGGAAGCGGATCCCCGGCTGCGCGGACAGGTCACCCGTGAGAAGGCCCGACTTTACGGCCGCCTCTACCAACTGGTCACGGTCTCCGAGAAGGCCCTGCTGAGCCGGGCCCGCCTGGACTGCTCGATCCTGGGCAACGAGGTGGACGGCTGGCGCCTGGCCCTCCCCAGCCAGGCCGAGGTGCTGGCCGTACAGTGCCCGAACCTGGACTCCTGGCGGACCGAGGATCGGCCCCAGGGTCGGACCCTGCTGATCCACACCAGCCAGCCGGCCTCGGGGGACGTCTCGCTGGAGATCACCACCGAAACGCCGGTCCAGGACCTGAAAACCCCCTGGAGCCTGCCCTTCGTGTACCTGGAGGGTGCCGAGCGGGTCAAGGGCTCGGTCGGAGTCTGCAGCACCGGCGGGATCGAGGTCCTGCCCCGGGACAACCTGCAGGAGGCCCGGCGCATCGACGTCCAGCAGGACCTGCCGGCCGAGGTCCACGCGATGGCCACCTCCCCGATCCTGCTGGCCTACGAGTATCACCGCCAGCCCTACCACGTCGAGCTGGAATCCAGCAAGGGCGAGGAGGTCGCCGTCCTGGATGCCACCGTCGACTCCGGCCAGGGACGGACCCTCCTGACCGAACAGGGCAAGGCCGTCTCGATCTGCACCTGGCAGGTGCGCAACAACAGCCGTCAGAGCCTGTCGGTAGCCCTGCCCGAGGGGGCCGAGGTCTGGAGCGCCTTCGTCGACGGTCGACCGGCCCGGCCCACGCAGGAGGCGGACGGACGGGTCCGCCTGCCCCTGGTCCTGTCGCAGGGG
Source organism: uncultured Burkholderiales bacterium (assembly GCA_964595195.1). Classification (GTDB taxonomy): domain Bacteria; phylum Vulcanimicrobiota; class Xenobia; order Xenobiales; family Xenobiaceae; genus CAZQPM01. The sequence continues at coordinate 14,909 of CAZQPM010000009.1, forward strand.
ACCGGCCAGCAGCCGGGCACCTTCCCGGTGACCCTCACCTGGGCCCGGCAGGTCTCAGGTGGCGGGCCGGTCAGCCGCGTCACCGTGCTCTCCCCCCGGATCGACATCCCCGTTTCCGAGCTGACCTGGCAGGTCTACCTGCCCGAAGACCGCCAGATCCTGCACCTGGGCGGAACGATGGCCCCCCCGCCGCTGCCCGCGCCGGAGAGAGCGGATGGCTTCCTCCCGGACCTCTTGGGTTGGAAGTTGGAGGCCTCGGCCCCGATCTCCGCGGGGGCGAGCGGGATGGACTCCGGCGGCGCGGGCCCCGGCTCGGCACCCGACCTGGTTCAGGCCCGGGTTCGGGGGGTCTTCCCCATCCAGGCGCAGGTGCCCCGGGTGGGGAGGGTCCTCACCTTCCACCGCCTGATGGTCTCGGGCGACGAGGCCCCCTCGATGGTGGTGACCTCGGCCGAGGGTTGGCTGGCCAGCGCCTTCGGGTGGTTGCTCTTCGGACTGACCCTGATGCTGGGCGCCTCCCGGATGCCCGGCCCCTCGGCCTGGAAGGTCCTGGCCTGGGGCTGGGCCGGCCTGGCCGCAGCCGGATTCCTGCTGGGAGAGACCCGGCTGGCGGAGGTCCTGGACGGCCTGGCCCGGGCCCTGTGGCTGCTCACTCTGCTGTGGGGCCTGCTGCGGATCCGAAACCTGGGAGCCTGGTGGGCCGAGCGCCGACGCCGCCGCGGAGAGACCTGGAGGACGCCCGATCCGGCCCCAGCCGAGGGGCCTTCCGGTCCCGCGACGGAGACCGAGGAGGCCTGACCCCCAGGAGAACCCGGGGCCCCGCCTCAGGGGGAGGAGAGGGGCGGGCCGACGCGGTCAGTCCTTGGTGCCGTTCCACTCCGAAACCCGGAGGCCATGCGAGTCGATCAGCGCCCTCTCGTGTCTGCCGACCATGGCCATCAGGACGAAGGCGACGACGGTGAAGGCGATCAGCACCACGAAGGTGACGTCCCAGCCGCAGGAATGGACCAGGAGGCCCACCCCCGTCGAGGCCAGGGTGGCCCCCAGCACGTAGCCGAAGAGGCCCGTGAAGCCGGCTGCCTGGCCGCACACGTTGCGCGGGGACAGGTCGATGGCCTGCAGGCCGATCAGCATCGTCGGGCCGTAGATCAGCCCGCCGATCACGGCGATCATGACGATCGACAGGGAGATCGGGGCGGTGGCGGGCAGCAGCCAGTAGACGGCGATGGCCACGGCCAGCGCGCCCAGGAAGGTCAGGCCGGCGCCGGTGCGGTAGCCTTTGAAGACCTTGTCCGAGAGCCAGCCGCACAGCAGGGTGCCGACGATGCCGGCCAGTTCATAGACCGCGAAGCCCATGATGCCGTCCGAGACCTTGGCCCCGCGGACGTCGCGCAGGAAGATGGGGATCCAGTTCAGGACGCCGTAGCGAAGCGTGTAGACGAAGACGTTGCACAGGGCCAGCAGGACGATCGCCCGGTCGGTCAGGATGTAGCGACGGATGACGTCCCAGACCCCCATGCGGGCCACGACCTCGTCGCCGACCTCGACCTTGGCCGGGTCGTTGCGGTATTCCTCGATGGGCGGCAGGCCCACCGCCTCGGGCCGGTCGTGCAGCAGCAGGAAGGTGACCACGGACAGCACCAGGGCGATCACGGCCGGGAACCAGAAGGCCGAGCGCCAGTCCTGGCCGGTCATGTCCAGCGCGTAGGCGGCGGCGAAGCCCACGCCCGCCCCGCCGACGTTGTGGGCGGTATTCCACAGCGAGGTCTTCCAACCGCGCTCGTTCGTGGAGAACCAGTAGACCAGGATGCGGCCGGCCGGAGGCCAGCCCATGCCCTGGAACCCGCCGTTGATGAACATGACGGTGGCGAAGAGGCCCACCGAGGCCGAGACCGCGGGCACGAAGGCCACCACCAGGTTGGCCAGGGCCGAGAGGGCCAGGCCCAGGGGCATGAAGTAGCGGGCATTGGCGCGATCCGAGACCACCGCCGAGAAGAACTTCGAGAAGCCGTAGGCCAGCAGCACGGCGTTGGAGATCACCCCGTAGCCGAAACTGGTCAGGAGGTCCTGGTCCTTCATCAGGGCAGAGACCAGCGTCAGGTTGTTGCGGATCAGGTAGAAGCCCGCGTAGCCGAGGAAGATCCCCATGAAGACCTGGAGACGCAGGCTGGGATACAGACGCTGGATCTTCTCCTCGGGCAGGCGCGGCCGGGCAGGGGGCGCCGACAGGAATCCGAGGAAGCCACCTTGATCTGCCATTTCAGTCCTCCAGGTCCGACGTTCCCCGCCGACCGTTCCTGGCAGGACGGCGCCCGGGGCCCCGGACTTCGCGGGTGCGGGCCAGCGAAGGCAGGGTGTCCCGGAAGGACGGGGGTCCGGCACGATTCCGCGGCCGGGGCCCGGGCCCTGCTTTCGCCCTTTCGACGCGGGCGGCACCGCGGGCCGGGGCCAGGAGGTCCGGCGGCCCGGAGTCCTGCTCGGTCCGCCGTTCAGTCCTCCAGGTATTCGTAGCGTCGGCCCACGAAGGAGTTGACCAGGTAGCGGGTCATGTTCAGGGGGTTGCCGGTGGCCCAGGATTCCTCACCCGTGCGATACTTCGGGGGGACGCGCAGCGCGCACAGCACGTTGTTCCACAGTTCCGTCTCGGTGACGGGCCGCCCGAAGGCCTGTTCGAACCTCTGCGCCGAGGTGACGTGCAGGCCGTGGTCCGCCTGCAGGACGATCACCGCCTCGGGATCCTTCTTGAGGATCTTGTCCAGGAGGAAGATCAGGACCTCCTTGGCCACCTGGTACTGGCCGGGGTAGTTGGCCGGGTCCTCCAGGTCCTGGGGGACGGGGTCCAGCAGGTCTCCCTCGGCGTCCAGGGTGAAGGGCTGGTGGGCCACCATCAGGTACATGACCGTCAGGGATGGCGTCTCAGACTCCTGCACGGCGTAGGCACAGCCGTTCAGGAACGAACCGTGCAGGGTGATCCAGTAGGGTTCAGGCAGGAGGGCCTCCATCTCGGCGCGCGGGACGACGCTCTGGCCGATGGTCTCGGAGGCGGGCAGACCCGCGACCGGCGCGGGGGTGGCCCGGACCCTGTCCAGCAGGGGACCGAGGGCCACCTGCACGGGGTGGGCGACGGCGTCCAGGACCTGCCGATTGTTCTTCAGGTAGCTCCGATTCGACGGCGAGGACCTGCCGGGCACGGGCGTGCGACGGCGCGCCTGGTTGGTGTCACACAGGTAGACCCTGTGGGTGGACGGCTGCAGGAACGCAGCCCACTCCTCGTGGGGCAGCACCGCCCCCGTCTGGTAGCCCTTGGCCTCGAAGGCCAGGAACAACTCGTTGCGCGTGGCCAACTGGCGCTCCAGCTTCAACCAGTCCCGCTCCTTCTGATAGCGGACGGCGCCCTCGTGGGTCGACAGGAACCGGGACAGGTAGGAATCATAGAAGTCCGGACACATCAGGGTCGGCAGGGCCACCTTGGTGGATCGCGCGGCCTCCAGCATGGCGTTCGGGTTGACCTCGAAGCCCCGGTCCAGGAGCCTTCCCAGGAAGTCCGTGGTGTCGTACCCGAAGCAGGCCTCGAAGGACCGGAAGCCCATCATCGCGTCGCAGTGGATCCAGTAGATGTTCGGGGACGGGCGCCTGCGATCCACGGCCTCGGTCGAGGCCGGAGTACCCCAGCGCAACCAGCCGCCCATCTGCCCCAGGCCGACCAGCACCGGGACCAGGTTCAGGAGGATCATCGCGCCCAGGACGCTGGCCGAGATGGCGACCAGGCCCCGGGTCGGACGGGCGTGCCGGGCAGCCCGGAGTCCGACCAGGACCAGCAGCAGCATGAGCAGCCCCATGTAGATGGGCACGACCAGGCCTCCGGGCAGAGACGCCGCCATCCGGGCGCACACGCCCTTGGAGACCAGCAGGCCCGTCCACCAGCCCAGGCAGACCCAGAAGGCCGCTGCCGGGGACTTGGAGAGCGACCAGGCGAGGCCGAAGACCACCGCCGACAGCGCGGACAACCCCCCGAGGCTGGCCAGCACGAAGAGGCCGTCCAACTCCTCCAGGTTCCGACTGTAGAGGTAGAGGAGCGGGACGGCCGGCATCAGCAGGCTGACCACGGCCAGCCGGAACGCGATGGCGCGAGGCGTCACGGGAGGGTGCCGGGGGAACGGGGCGCAGGTCTGGGCGGCATGGATAGACTATGCCGTGGCTCCCCCCTCGGCGTCAATCGCGAACCAGGAACCGGGATCCGCCACCCGCTCACCACCAGGCCACGGCAGCCGCCACCCAGGCGCCGTCGTGGGACAGCGAGACCTGCACGTTCCCCAGGACCCGCCCCTGCACGACCACCAGGGGAGGACCGGGCCGGTGCGCCCCCCTCTCCTCCCGTCGCAGGACGGCTCCCCCGAAGCCCGCCTCCGCCAGCAGACGGCCGGCCAGGGCCCGGGCGCAGCGGGACTCGAGGCTCGAGGGCCCATCGGCGTCCCCCGGCCCGGGGGCAACTGCGGCCAGGAGCTCGGCCCTCCAGGCCAGGTTGGGACGGCGCCCTGGGGGGGCCACGCAGGCCAGGCAGTGCAACCGGCCCGGGGCCCGGTCCCACTCGACGGGGCAGGCGAGGCCGGGGCCCACCACGACGCCGGCCTCAGGGTCCACCTCGAAGCGGGAGGGTGCGAAGACCAGGCCGGGCCGGACCCGGGACCAGGCCTTGTAGGCGGCCTCCTTGGCCGACCACAGGACCCACAGATCCCGTTCGGGTCGGGTCGAGGCGGCGAGCCACCCGGCCTCGGAGGGGCTCAGCACGCGTTGCAGGAAGCGCCGGTCGCGGGCCCGGCCGACCGCCCAGGGGTCGGCCACGTCGACGACGTCATTGCCCAGCAGGCGAATGGGCGGCAAACCAATCCCCTTCCAGGGCTGCCAGGCGTTCGACGATGATCCGCGACACGTCGCGCGATCCGCGCAGGCCCGTGGTGGGCACGACGGGTTCCAGGACGTCGCAGCCCAGGTGGAAGGTCTCGCCGCGCCGCGGCAGGTCGGTGCAGGCCTGCTGGCCGACGCCACGCAGGTAGACGCACAGGACCCTGGTCCCCGGAACCTCCTGGACCAGGCGGCCGGCCCCATAGGCGAATTCCTGGGTGTCCACGCGCCCGCCGCGGCTTCGCGTCCCCTCAGGGAAGATCATCACCCGATGCCCCGTAGCCAGGAGGAAGCGGATCTTGCCCATGGTCCGTGCGGTGACGTCTCGCGGCCCCTGGCGCAGCACCGGGATGCACTTGCACAGGTAGCAGACCACACGCAGGAGCGGGCCCTCACCCAGGTTCCGGCGCTCGGGCAGGTTCCAGACGAAGTCCCGGTCGTGCAGGAAGTAGTGCACGCCCGAGCCCAGGGCCCAGACCAGCACGACCGAATCGATGGCGGTCAGGTGATTCGGGCAGACCAGCAGTGGGCCGCGGTGGTCGCCCAGGAGCCTGCGGACCTCCTGGCGGAAGGTCTCCAGGCCGGCGATGCGGTACCCCCGGAGGAAACGCATCCAGAACCAGGCCAGGTAGTAGCTGACCGGGCTGAAGAGCCAGGCCACCGCCCGCTGCAGGAACAACTCCAGCCGGTCGCGGTGGCCTGGGGCCTGGGGGGAAATGCTCAAGCCTGGGCGGAGACGATGCGGACGGCGTCGCCGAGGGTGCGCACCTGATCCGCGGTCTCGTCGTCGATGGAGATGCCGAACTCATCCTCGAAGGCCAGGATGATGTCCACCAGGCGGGCTGAGTTCACGCCCAGGTCCTCCAGGATGCGGGCTTCCAGGTTCCCCTCCTCGAGGGGGGCCAGGTTCTTGGCATAGGGCTTGATGATCTGGGTGACCTTGTCCAGAGCGGTCTTCTGATCCATGTGTCTGTCCTCCGATTTCTACTCCCACCTGCGGAACAGGACGCATCCGTTGACGTCGCCGAACCCGAAGCTGGCCTTGGCCAGCACCCGGGCGTCCGATTCCACGGTCTGGTGGGGAATTCGCGCGGCGTAGGGTTCCAGGTCCGGGTGCAGGTCCTCACAATTCGCAGACCCGTGCACGAACCCTCGCGCCAGTTGCAGCACCGAGGCCACGCACTCCATCCCGCCGGCGGCACCCAATCCATGGCCCAGCAGGGACTTGGTCGAGTTGATCCATGGGAATCTGGCCGGATCCCGCTGCAGCACGGTGGCCCAGTTGCGAACTTCCAGGGGGTCGGCCATGGTGGCCGTCAGGTGGCCGTTGATCACGTCGATGTCGTCCGGGCCCAGGCCCGCCGACTCCAGGGCGCCCCGGATGCAGCGGACGACCCCCTCGGGGTTCGGCGCGGTGGTGCTGCCACCGTTGCGCTGCCCTCCGCAGTTGACGTGCCCGCCGATCACTTCGGCGTAGATGCGGGCCCCGCGCTGGCGGGCCGACTCCAGGGTCTCCAGCATCAGGATCCCGGCCCCCGAACCCGGGACGAAGCCGCAGGCCGACGCGCTCATCGGCCGTGAGGCCTGCGCGGGGTGATCATTGAAGCCCCGGGCCAGGACGCGCATCGAGTCGAACCCGCCCCAGGTGTATTCCGAAGCCCCCTCGGCCCCTCCGGCCAGCATCCGCCGGGCCCGGCCGGCCCGCAGGTGCCAGTAGGCCTGGATGACGGCTTCGGTGCCGGTGGTGCAGGCGCTGGAGTTCGTGGTGACCTGGCCGCCCAGGGCCAGCAGGCCCCCCAGACAGCCGCTGACGGCGCTGGACATGGTCTGCTCGACCGTGGTGCTGCCCAGGCGGCGAACCTTGCCCTCCTTGATGCGGGGGATCACCACCTCGCCCAGGGTGTCCACGCCACCGACGCCGGTGCCGATCACCGCGCCGGTCTCCCAGTCGACGGGCCCCTCCACGGGATCGGGCATCTCCAGGCCGGCGTCGCGCCAGCAGTCGATCCCGGCGATGCCGGTGAAGATCATGCCCGAGTTCATGGCCAGCAGGGACTCGGAGGCGAAGTACTCCCGAGCCAACTCCTGATAGCCTTGGGGAACGCCTGCCACCTGACAGGAGAAGTTCAGATCGGCCAGGTGGGGCAGGTGCCGAAGGCCGGACCGCCCCTGGCGCAGGGCCTCCTCGAAATCCCCCAGACCGTGGGCATTGGGAGCCAGAATCCCCATGCCGGTGACGACTACCCTAGTCATGACGCACACCCAAGCCCGCGGCCACCGCGCTGGCCACGAGCAATCCCTCTTCGTTATACATCTCGATGCGGGCGCGCAGTTTGCGGCGCCTCCACAGTTCCCGGGTGCCCCGGATGGTCACCTTCTGACCGGGCAGCACGGGCTTGCAGAACTCGACCGTGGCCTCGGCGAACATCGTGGTCCAGCGGCCGATCTCCTCGGGCTCGACCTCCCGCGACAGAAGGTAGATCCCCAGGGCCACCACGCCCACCTGACACATCGACTCCAGCAGCAGCACTCCGGGAGTGACCGGGTTCCCCGGGAAGTGACCACGGTAGAAGTCGCTGTCCGGCCGGAAGGTATAGCAACCCACGATGTGGTCGCCGTCCACCTCCAGGATCTCGTCCACGAAACGGAAGGGACCCTGCTGGGGGACTCGGGCCAGCACCTCGCGCGGGCTCAGGCCCGGCTTCGGGTCATCCACCGTACATCCCTCCGTTCACGTGGAAGGTGGTTCCGGTACAATAGGTCGCCTCGACGGCCAGGAAGCGGACCATGGCCGCCACCTCCTCGGGGGTCCCCATCCTCTTGAGGGGAACCCGGCTGAGGATGCCCTCGCGGATCTCCGGGGCCAGGACCTCGGTCATGGCCGTCTGGATGAAGCCCGGCGCCACGGCGTTGACCAGGATCCCGTAGTCCGCCAGTTCCAGGGCCGCGGTCCGGGTGAAGTTGTCCAGGGCCGCCTTGGTCATGCCGTAGATGCTCTGCCCGGGGTTGCCGGTGCTGCCGACCACGCTGGAGATGTTGATGATCCGGCCGGCCTTGCGGCGCATCATCAGGCGCGCCAGCCGCTTGGTCAGGTACCAGGTGCTGCGCATGTTCGTGGCCACCAAGCGGTCGAAGTCGTCCAGGCGGGCGCTGAACAGGGGGGCGTCGACCGTGGCCCCGGCGTTGTTCACCAGGACGTCCAGGCCCCCCCGCGCCCGGATCTCCTCGTACAGGGCGTCCACGCCCTGCGCGGTGGCCAGATCGGCCTGCACCAGGAAGGCCTCGGGGCCCAATTCCTGACGCAGGGCCTCGGCGGCCGCGGCGCTGGTGCGGTGGTGGATGGCGATCGTCATGCCGGCGCCGGCCAGGGCCCGACAGCAGGCGGCGCCGATGCCCGTGGCGCCTCCGGTGACCAGTGCGAGTTTCATCGGACCAGGAGACCTCCTCGCGAGTTGGCTGAACGCCTTGGATAGTCGGGGTACTGGATGTCGCGGAAGAGGCCGACCTTGGCGTCCTTGACCGTGTAGATGCACTGCCCGTCCACCCAGACCGTGCCGGTCCCGATGGCCAGGGTCGAGCCGCTGGCCGGCAGTTCCGTGTAGCGGCGGATGTCGACCTCGTAGCGCACCAGGCGGTCGTGGGGGCGGATCTGGCCGCGGAACTCGATCTCCTTGGCACCCAGGGCCCGCCCCACGCCCAGGCCACCGCGCAGACAGGCGTAGAAGCCGATCAGTTGCCAGATGGCATCGACCCCCAGGCAGCCGGGCTGGACCGGGTCGTTGCGGAAGTGACAGTGGAAGAACCAGTCGTCCAGGCGGACGTCCTGCTCGGCGGCCAGGAAGCCTTTGACGCCCTCGTGCCGAATGTCCAACACGCGGTCGAACATCAGCATGGGTGGAGCTGGCAGGGCGGAGAAGTCGCGGCAGGGAGGGTCCTCGACCAGGCTCCCGCGGGCGAAGTCCAGCAGTTCCTCCTTGTCGAAGTGGTCGCGCTGTCGGAACTCGGTGTAGTTCACCCGTGCACCTCGAAGAGCATCCCACCCCAGGTCAGTCCGGAACCGACCACCACCAGGGCGATCTCGTCCCCGTCGGCGAACTCGTCCCAGGCCTGGGACAGGACGCTGGGGGCCCCGGCGGCGCCGGTGTTCCCGAACTCGTCGACGTTGAAGTGGTGGCGGTCCGGTCGGATGCCGGCCCGGTCGCAGGCGCTGGTCAGCATCGTCAGGTTGGCCTGGTGGCCGATGAAGTGGAAGCGTTCCGGGTCCCGGCTGGAGCGCGAGCGCAGATCCTCGAGGATCTCCACGGTCCGACGGATGGCGAAGCCCTGCACGGCCCGTCCCTGCTGGCAGAAGTGCCCCCCGGTGGGGATGAAGACCTTCTGCCACCCGGCCGGGTCCGAGGCCAGGGTGGTGTGGACGGCCCGCAGACGCGCGGGCACCCGAGCCGAGACCACCGCCGCCGAGCTGCCGTCGCCCCACAGGACGGCCGTGGAGCGGTCGCGATAATCCACCGTGCGGGTGTTGTTCTCGGCGCTGACCAGCAGCACGTAGTCCGGCAAGGCCTCGGCCCGCATACCGGCCAGCATGTGCATCTGCGCCGCGAAGGTCGAGCAGGCCGACCCCACGTCCAACGCCGGCGCCTGGATGCCCAGTTCGGCCGCGATACTGCACGCCTCTGCCGGAATCGTATGCTGGGGCGAGCAGCCGCCGGCCCAGACCATGCCGATCTGGCCCGGCTCCACACCCGCCCGCTCCATGGCCATCCGGGCCGCAGCGGCCCCGGTCTGGGCGTTGCTGTGGGTGGACACCGCGCTGGCCTGCCGGGGGTCGGCGTTCCGGGTGCTGGCGATGTAGTCCAGGGGCAGCACCGTGCGCCGCGACCGGATGCCGACGCGCTCCAGGATCCACTCCTCGTCGGTGCCGATATCCAGGCGGACCAGGAAGTCGTTGTCCAGCCGGGTGGGCGGATGGAAGTGCCCCAAGCCGTGAACATGGATCATGCCGAGACGTGCTCCCCTCCGTCGACGCGGATCAGGGTCCCGTTGATCCAGGCCGCCTCCGGCGTGCACAGCAGGCACACGACGTCGGCCACGTCCTCGGGGACGGTCAGCCGACCCAGGGGGTTCCGGGTCAACGAGTGGGCCGCCATCCGGGCGCTGCCGGGGATCAGCCGCAGGGCCGGGGTGTCGGTGACCCCGGCCTGCAGAACGTTCGCGCGCAGGCCGTAGGGGCCGAACTCGACGGCGATGGCCCGACAGACCGATTCCAGGGCCACCTTGGCCGCGGCCACGGCGGCGTAGCCCCGCCAGGCCACCTGGTTGCCCTCGCTGGTCAAGCCCAGGACCCGGGCGTCCTGGGCGAAGAGGCCCTCGCCATGCAGGCGCTGTACCCAGGTGACCAGGCTGGTGCCCATGCTGAAGATCGTGCGGGCCAGGTCCTCGTCCTCCAGGACGGCCCCGCCCTCCGGGACGGGGACCAGGGCCTGCAGGGGGGCCTCTCCCTGGTCGGCCAGCCGCGCCAGGACCTCCCGCAGATCGGCCGCCGGAAGGCCCAGTTCCGAGGCCAGGCGCTGGACGGCCTGCTCTTCCCGCCCGGGCCCCCGGGGCGCCACCAGGGGCTTGAGGTTGCCGAAGGCGATCGAGTGCAGCAGCACCTTGACCCGCCCCTGCGGGCCCATGGCTTCGCGCAGGGCCTCGACGGTCCGGGTCACGCCCTCGGGGGCCAGGGCATCCAGGTTCAGGGGCAGGAAGCCGTGACCGTGGGCGCGGATCTCGTCGAAGGCCTGCTCGATGCGGGGCATGGCTCCGCGCCGATCGCGGTGCACCACGCAGACCGACATGCCGTGGGCCGCCAGTTTGCGGGCGGTGGCCAGGCCGAAGCCGCTGGATCCCCCCAGGACCAGGGCCCACTGGTGGTTGTCGAAGTGGATCATCGCGCTTGCGCCGGGGCCAGGGCGCGCTGGGCCGAACGCAGGTCGACGATCGAGGCCACGGTGACCCCGGTGGCCTTGAAGAAGTTGCCCAGCGGCCGGCCGGGTCCGACCTCGAAGAGGTTGCGGGTGACGCCGGCCAGGGCGGCCATGTTGTCGCGCCACCGGACCGGTGCGGACACCTGCTGGGTCAGCGACTCGATCAGGTCGTCCCGCGAGCCGGTGTGGAAACGACCCGTAAAGTTCGAGGTGACGCACACGGCCCGTTCGGGGCGCAGTTCCGGCAGGGCCGCTTCCAGGGCGCTGCGGAAGGCCTCGCGGGCCTCCGCCATGTAGCGCGAGTGGAAGGGAGCGCTGACCGCCAGCGGCACGATGCGCATGTCCTCGGGGTGACGGCTGGCCAGTTCCGTGGACAGCTCCTCGACAGCCTCCCGGGGGCCGCTGACCACGGCCTGGTTCGGCGAGTTGTCGTTGGCCAGGTCCACCCCCAGGCGCAGGGCCAGCATCTGGATCTCGTCCAGGGGCAGTCGATCCCGGATCAGGGCGGCCATGGCCCCGAAGCCCAGGGGGGCCGCCTTCTGCATGGCCCGCCCCCGGGCGTAGACCAGACGCACGGCCGTGGTGAAGGGCACGACGCCGGCGGCCACCAGGGCCGTGTACTCACCCAGGCTGTGCCCTCCGAACCAGCGGGGCTGGAAGCCGAAGCGGGCCTGCAGGCCGCGCAGCATGGCGATTTCGGCGGTCAGGATGCAGGGTTGGGCGTACTCGGTCTGGTCCAGGCGCGGGTCGCCCTCCTCGGCGCCCGGGTCGGCCCGCCGGCAGAGCTCCTCGACGTCGAAGGGGAGCACGCTGTTGGCCTGTTCGAAGACTTCCCGGGACTCGGGAATCTGCTCGGCGAAGTCCAGGGCCATGCCGGGGCGCTGCGAGCCCTGGCCAGGGAAGGTCACGGCGATATCGGTCATCTCACCTGTCTCCAGGACGGCCGGAGCCGTCTCGTGATGCGGGCGCGGGTTCTGGATCGAAGCGGGGATCCCTCTTCCACCACCTGGGGCCCAGTCTACGAGCCTTCGCCCGAAATGTCCATGAAATGACCATTGACCGGGTCGGGTCTGACGCCTCCCGTACCCCTCGAAGACGTTGACGGATCTTCCACAGGCAGAGCCGTGCCTGCCGAGGGGTCAGTCCTCCAGGTCCCTGGGGTCGATGCCCTCCTCCTGTCTCACCTCATCCTGGCACAGAGGGCCTGTCCTCGGGACGGATGAGCGCCTCGACCCGTTGGATGACGGCTTCCAGGAAATCTGGGGAGGCCTTCCCGACGGGTTCGGCCCGGCGTTGTCTCCAGTCAACGCTCCGCACGTGGTCGGCCAGGACAGCCCCGCAGATGGCGGCGCCCTCGGGCAGGAGGACCTCGAAGGGATAGCCCTTGACCCGGGAGGTGACGGGGCACACCAGGGCCAAGCCAACCCGGTCATTATAACTTCCGGGTGAGAGGACCAGGCCAGGTCGGCGCCCGGTCTGCTCCCGACCCGCCTGGGGATGGAAGTCGAGCCAGATCAGGTCGCCCCGGTCGGGGATGAAGTTCCCCCCGCTCACCATTCCTCCCGCCCCTCGGGCGCACCCCACTCGGTCTCAACGTGCAGGTTCTCGTCCGTAACGCCTGCCAGGAGGGCGTCCAGCGTGACGACCGGAGAAGCGCGCGCCCGGATCTTCAAAGCGCCGTCCCGGATCTCGAAGTCGACCGGCTGGCCGCTGCGCAGACCCAGCTCGCGGGCCACCAAGCGCGGGATGCGAAGGGCCAGGCTGTGGCCCCACTGGGCAATGCGACCTTCCATGGGGCAACCTCCACGAATGGATCTACAAAGAGTATACCATAGGGAGGACCTGAATCCGTCATCGCCCGGTCGTAGCCGATGCTGTGCTGGCGGCGGCCGAGCATCGCTGCATGATCCCGTGCCCCTCGAAGAGGTTGACGGACCTTCGACAGGCAGAGCCCTGGCTGCCGAGAGGTCAGTCCTCCAGGTCCCTCGG